>JADLHO010000126.1 GCA_020848735.1 Planctomycetota bacterium
CAGTGTCGCCTCCAGCGACCTCGACGCTGATCTCGCGGCGCGCCGAGGCTCGGAGCCGCTTGGGCCTTCTCCTATTCAGAATCGGGAATAGCGAGCGCCTCGCTTCTCGTGGCCCAGGCTCCTAGCGACCGGACAGTCGCCGCGATAGGTCCCGTCCGCGAGTCGCCGCGGCGCGCGTCCAGAGTCGCGCCCCGACCAGGCCCTCATTCCCTGCCCGGCTCCTCGTTCCCCCGCCGCAACGACCGCGCGAGCGGGTCCTTCAAGTCGCCATGGCGGCGGAGGCGGCCGCACTCCTCCTCGACCCCAAGCGCTGCATCGCGACCCGGTGACCCACGTCCTCCGCGACGGCCGAAGGGCCCTCAGTCCTGCCGCCCCGCCCGCACGTCCACGCCCCGCGTGAGGAAGAGCTCCTCCATCGTGTCGAGCACGTGGCGCACGTACTCGCGCTTCACGTGGTAGGGCCCGGGGAAGAACGAGCGCTTGAAGCCGTAGACCAGGAGGTCCTTGAGCTCGCGCGGTTCGATGCCGAAGGTCTCGACGGCCTTGAGCACCTCGTCGGTCACGGTGGTGCGGGAGACGAGCCGGTTGTCGGTGCAGAGCGCGGTGCTGACCTTGGCCTTGCGCATCTTGCGGAAGGGGTGGCGGCGCAGGTCGTCGCGCAGCTCGGGCAGGGTCTGCTGATTGCTGGTGAGGCAGACCTCGAGGGTGATGCGGCGGTCGGCCACGTAACGGACGAGGCTCTCGACGTAGCGCGAGCGGTCCTTGATCGTCTTGTCCTGGATCCGGCCCGCGGAGAAGAGCCAGGTGCCGTGGCCGATGCGGTCCGCGTGGCAATCGGTGATCGCCTGGAAGATCGACTCGGGGCCGTAATCCTCGCCGGCGTGCACGGTCGCGCCGAGGAAGTGATCGTGCACGAGCTGATAGGCGGCGGCGTGGTGCGCGGCGGGGAAGCCGCGCTCCTGGCCGGCGAGGTCGAAGCCGACGATCGGCAGGCCGTCGTCTTCCACCGCGCTCACGGCCGCGCGCGCGAGCTCGAGCGAGGCGAGGCCGTAGATCTGCTCGCGCGGCGCGCTCGGCAATGCCGCGAAATAGGCCGCGTAATGGCGCGAGAAGACCGGGAGGAAGAAGCGCATCGCGCAGACGATGATCCCGCACTCGAAACGCGGGCGGCGACCGGCGACGACCTCGGGGTCGCGATCGAGGGTCTTCTTCGCGCGCTCGAGGCCCTTGCTCACGGCGCGGAGCACGTCGCGCAGGGTGAGCTCGTCGTGCACGTGGAGCTGCGGGGCGAAGCGGATCTCGACATAGACGACGTTCTCGGCCCAGCAGTCGAGGCAGAGCTCATAGGCGGCGCGCTCGAGGCTCTCCTGGTCCTGGAGGCAGGCGACGGTGAACTCGAAGCCCTTCAGGTACTCGGGCAGGTTCTTGTAGGCGCGCTTGAAGACGAGCTCGAGGAGGCCGTCCTGGCTGTTGCTCGGCAGGACCACCTTGCGCTCCCGCGCCAGCTCGATCAGGGTCTCGATCCGCAACGAGCCGTCGAGGTGCACGTGCAGGTCGGCCTTCGGGAGTGCGGCGATCAGCTCGCGGTCGACGACGGCCCGCTCGGACTTGCTCTGGCGCATCCGCGGATTCTGGACCGGTCGCGGCTGCCGCCGCAACCTCGCGTTTGCGGCGAGCGCCCCACCGCGACGCCGGCGCACGCTTGCAGTCGGACCGTCAGCGACCGACGCTGCGCCCGTGCGTGAGAGCTGGCGCTTCATCGACGCGGACGACGCCGAGCGCGCCGCCTTCTCCGACCTCGCGCGCGTCCGCGCGCTCGCCGGTCGTGAGCCCGTGGCCGAACCGAACCGCCTGCGGGCGGTCTTCGCGGTCCGCGGCCAGGACGGCCGCCGCTACTTCCTCAAGGCGTTCACGCGCACGCAGCTCGGCAACCTCGTGCGCAATCGCCTCACGCGGCCGCGTTGCCGCGACGACGCCGCGCGCGAGGTCGCCGTCGCGCGGAAGCTCGCGGCGCGCGGCTTCGCCGCACCGCGCGTGGTCGCGGTGGGCACGCGGGGACCGGCGAGCTTCTGCCTGCTCGCCGAGCTGCCCGGCGAGGAGCTGCGCGCCCGCCTCGCGGCGGGCCGCTGTCCGGACGCGCTCGCCGAGCGCGTCGCGCGGCACTGCGGCGCGATCGCCGCCGCGGGCCTCACCTTGCCGGACCTCTCCGCGCTGCACGTCTTCGTCGACGGCGAGGATCCCTCCGGCGCGCGGCTCGCGGTCCTCGATCTGCACCGCGGCGCGCTCCGTCGGCCGCGCACGCGCGACCTCGTGCGCATGCTGCGCTCGTTCGCGCGCTCGGTGAAGGGCCTCGCGGTCCCGCGCACCCGCGCGCTGCGCTTCGCGGTCCGCCTGCTGCGCGCCGCGGGCCGCGCGGCGGAGCTCCGCGGCGTGATCGAACGCCTGCCCCCCTTCGACACGCACGGCCGCTACGACGCGGGCCGGCGCGCGGCGCGCTACGGCACGCGCAGCGCCGCGCGCCACGTCCGCGAGCTCGAGCTGCTCGCACGGCTCTGGCCCGCGCGCCCGGGCGAGACGCTCCTCGACGCCCCCTGCGGCCGCGCCCGGCTCGCGGCCTTCGCGCGCGCGCGCGGCGTCGCGTGGCACGGCGCGGATCGTTCGCGCGAGATGCTCCACGCGGCGCGCGACGCGGAGCCAAGGGCCGCGCTCACCCTCGCCGACGCGATCGCGCTGCCCTTCGGCGAGGGCAGCTTCGACGGCGTCCTCGTGTTCCGCTTCCTGCACCACCTCCCGCCGCGGCTCGCCGAGAGCGTCTGCACGGAGGCGGCCCGCGTCGCTCGGCGCTTCGTGGTCGTGAGCTTCTTCCACCCCTGCTCCGCGCACGGGCTGCAGCGCGCGATCGCGCAGCGCGTCCTGCGGCGCGCGCCGACGCGCTTCTCGATCCGCCTGCGCACGCTCGACCGCTGCTTCGCCGCCGCCGGCTTCGCGCGCACCGCGCAGGCCGCGCAGGCGCCCTACCTCCGCGAGCTCTGGCTCGCCGTGTACGAGCGCGTCAGTCGCGCAACGTGAGTCGACCGTTGCCGCCGCCGCGGCCGCCGCTCCCGCCGCCGAGTCCGCCGAGTCCCCCGCCCGGAGCCTCGTTGCCGAGCACGCGGTCGAGCGCAGACTCCACCGCGAGCACGTCGTCGTTGGCGTCGAGCGCGTCGAAGGCCGCCTTGAGCGAGGCGTGCACCGACGAGACCGCGTGGTCCACGCCCTCGAGCGCGCCCTGCGCGACGATCGCGCCTTCGCGCGCGAAGGTCACGAGGAGCTGGTAGACGTCGTGGATCGGCAGACCGATCAGCGACGCGAGGCGCTCGGGCGAGGAGTCGCCATCGATGAGCGTGAGCAGCTTGATCTCCACCACGCCGAGGCTGAGGCCCGCGATGCGCGCGAGCATGTCGGGCATCGGCTTCACCGGCAGCTTCGGATCGGGGAAGACCTTGAGCAGCGAGCGCCAGTCGTCGAGACGCTTGGTGACCTCGAGCAGGATCGGCGTGACGCCGAGCCGCAGGTCGTTCTGCACCGCGAACGCGGGCAGCGTGTCGAAGCGCCGGTAGGAGAAGTAGCACTGGTCCTGCGCGCGCAGGAAGTCGAAGAGCACCTCGCTGCCGAGCTGGCGCATCAGGGCTCGGAAGTCCGCTGCGCGGAACACGCCCGACTCGAAGAGCGTGACGATGACCGGGATGCCCTGTTCGCGATGGCGGCGCTCCGCGGCCTGCAGCGCATCGCCGCCGATCTCGCGGTAGTCCATCGGGGTCACGCCCGGCAGCACGCGGCGCACGAGATGGTGCGGGTCGAGGAACGCGATCTGGCCGCGCTGGAAGTAGACGTCGAGGCGGTTGTCGTGCTTCTCGAGGCTCAGGCAGCCGGTGTACTTGCCGGAGCCGAGCATCTGCAGCACCTCCTCGATCGCGATGAAGTCCGCGCGGCCCGCGAAGCTGTAGTCCTGCGGGCCCGAGGCCTTGAGGATCGTGCGGTCGAAGGCCGCGGCGAGTTCGCCGAGCGCGGCATCGCCGACGACGGCGCCGAGCAGCCACTCGGCGACCTTGACCTCGTCACGCGCCTCCGCGCCGCGCAGCAGGCTGCGCAGCGAGCGGCGCAGACGGGAGAAGAGGTGCTCGGCGACGAGGGCCTGGGTGTCGCTCTTCGTGCCCGTCAGCTCGCGCTTGCGGGCCATGACCTCGCGCGCGCGCGCCAGCAGATGCTGCAGGTCGCGCTCCGCGCTCTCGGCGTCGAGGGCGAGCATGCTCTCGAGAGCCGTGACGACATCGAGGGCGAGGTCCTCGACGCCGCGGGGCTGGTCGTGCTGGGTTGACGGTCTCGTCACGGCGGAGTCCGCCCCGTTTCTCGGTCCTTCCGCCACGGGCCCTTGAGGACGGAAGCCGTGGCACCGGCCTTGCCGCTGGTGTCGGAGCTTCGGACACTGCCGCGATGCGCGCGCGCTCCGCCCTCGTCTCCGGTCTGGCGCTGCTGCTCCTCGGCGCCCGGCGGGACGACGCGCCGCCGCCCGCCGCAGGGCGCTGCGCAGGGACCGCCCCGACCGCGGCCGGCAGTTGCGCGGACTGCCACGCCCCCATCGCGACGGAATGGGCCGCGAGCGCGCATGCGAAGGCCTTCACCGAGCCCCGCTGGCGGGCCGCGCTCGCGCGCCTCGCGCAACCGGAGCGCTGCCACGGTTGCCATGCCCCGGAGCCCGTCCAGAATCGGCTCGGCCGGCCGCCCGCAACGCGGCGCGAGAACCAGGACGCCGGCGTGGATTGCGCCGCCTGCCACGAACACCGGGGCGCGCTCACGGGCCCCTTCGGCAGCTCCGCCGAGGGCCACTCCGCGGACGCGAACCCCCTCTTCCGCGGGGCGGAGTCGGTGCACCTCTGCGCGGCGTGTCACGACACGCGGATCGGTCCGGTGCTGCCCCTGGTGCGCGACTGGCGGGCCTCGCGCGCCGCGGCCCGCGGCGAGACCTGCGTGCGCTGCCACATGCCGCGCGAGGAGCGCAGCGTCGCGTTCGATCCCGTGGGCGGCGCGGCGACCGGCCCGCTGCGCGAGGGCCGGAGCCATGCCCTGCTCGGGCCGAGCGATCCCGACTTCGCGGCCTCGGCGTTCGACGTCGGCATCGCGAAGCGCGGCGCGCGCCTCGAGCTCTCGATCACGAACCTCGCCGGCCATCGGGTGCCCGGCCTCGTCGGCCGCAGCTTCGAGTTCGAGCTCGTCCAGAGAGATGCCGGTGCGCGCGAACTCGGACGCGGCCTCACCGCGATCAGCGCCGAGAACCCGCTCTTCGTCGACGAGACGCGCCGCTTCCGCTTCGCCGCCGAGACCGGCGTGCGCAGCGCGGTGCTGACGCTGAGCCACGTCTTCGCCGGGTCCCGCAGCGTCGTCGCCCGACGCGAGTTTTCCTGGTGAATCCAAGGCGCTCGCACCGACGATCACCGGGACAGAACTCATGGGGCAATCCGCAGCCACGATCGCCGAGACCCTCGCCGCCGCGCGCGCCGTCCTCTCGGAACTCGGCATCGAGGAGAACCCGGCGGTCCGGATGCGGCCGAGTTCGGGCCACAATTCCTCGCTGCTGCTGCCCTGCATCGGGCCGACGGGGGTCGAGTTCGTCCTCAAGTACTTCGTGCCCCCCGGCGACGGGCGCTTCTACCCCGCCGGCGTGAAGCTCGAGGACTACGCGCGCCGCGAGGGCGCGTTCTACCGCTACCTCGACGGCACCGACCCCGAGCGCCATGAGGTGCCCGCGCCGCGCACGATCCTGATCGACTCGGCCGATCCACCGCGCTGGCTGCTGCTCGAGTGGATCCGCGGCGCACCCGGTCCCGCGGAGGAGTCGCTCGGTCTCGACCAGATCTTCTCGGCCCTGCAGTCGCTGCGCGCGATCCGCGCCGATCAGCTGCTCGGGCGGCGTGACTTCCCGCTGAGCCACTGGGACGTGGTGAGCTACGTCGACCGCGTGCGGCTGATGTACGACCAGGTGCTCACCGTGATCGGCCAGAAGCGCTGGCGTCGCGCGCTCGATCTCTTCGACGAGTCGATCCGCTGGACGGAGTCGCGGCCGCCGGTCTTCGTGCACGGGGACTTCACCGAGCAGAACATCCTCGTCGACGCCGACGGCAACCCCTTCCTCGTCGACTTCGAGCGCGTCGGCGTGGGCAACGAGGACCACGACTTCGCCTGGCTCTGGATCCACTCGACGCGCGGTCTCGACTGGAAGCGCTCGCTGCTCGCCCGCTGGTTCGCGTCGCGCTGGGGCTCCGACCGCATCAAGTCCGAGTGGGGCATCCGCGCGGCGCTCGTCTACCTCGCGATGCGACGCCTGCGTTTCGGGCGGCTCAAGCTCGGCGCGGAAGACGGCAACGCGCCGCGCAACGTCGCGCTGCTCGACGCCGCCCTCGACGGCGGCGCGGCGCTCTTCCCGGACTGACGCGGCGGCTGGAGCCGCGGTGGAAAGAAGTCCCACGGACCGGGATTCGAGCCGGGAAGCCAACGCCAGCCCCCGCTCCGGAGCGCCGCCCCGCCGGTCCTCCGCGCGACTCTCCCGCTCATCGGCTGCAATGTGCTGCGTGTCTCGCGCAATGCGCGCGATCGCGGTGCTCATTGCGCCCACTGCCACGCCGCAGCGGCGGGGCGGTGCCGCCGGCGATTGGCAGTCGGCTTTGGGGCCATTTCGGGACTCAGCCGCAAAGCCCGGCGCCATCGTGACTTGCGGATATCGTCGCACAGGTGAACTTTGCGGCACGTGCGTTGCACTGCCGGGTTCCAACATGGCATTGGCGACGCACGGCGATCCGATCACGATGCGAACGACCGAACTGGGCGAGTCGATCAGCGACGACCAGCTCGTGGAACTGGTCCGGAGGGGCGATGCGGAGAACGGGATTGCAGGACTGCAGGCGCGCTACGGCCGCCGCATCCTGCACTTCGTCCGCGGGCTCGTCCGCGACCCTCACCTCGCGGCAGACGTCACGCAGGAGGTCTTCGAGAAGGTCTTCCTGAAGAACCACCTCTACGAAGCCGGCACGAACTTCCGCGCCTGGCTCTTCGAGGTCGCGCGCAACCAGGCGCTGACCGCGCTGCGTGCGGCGCGTCGCCGTCCGCGCCCGATCAGCAGCATGACGCTCGAGGACGAGGACGACCCGCTCGCGGCGGTCCAGGAGGAGCGCGAGTGCCACGTGGTCGAGGAAGAGGAGCTGATGCTCGCCTTCCGCCGCGCGGTCGACGAGCTCCCCGAGCACTACCGCACCGTCTTCAACCTCTGCGTGCGCGACGGCACCTCCTATCAGGAAGCGGCGCGCAGCCTGGCCCTGCCGCCGGGGACCGTCGGGATCCGGATCATGCGCGCACGCAAGCGCCTCTTCGCGACGCTCGGCAAGCACCTCGGCCGCCTGCGCCGACCGCCCGCCTGCTTCGAGGGCGGCCACCTCGATCGCTGATCGCGCGCGTCCGGACTTCCCCTGGTGCGGGAGCGGCGCGCCCGCTTGGATCTTCGCGTGCAGAAGATCAGCCTCACCCTCGCGGGAACGACCATCGAGCTGGAGACCGGACGGATCGCTCGGCTCGCGCACGGCGCCGTGCTCGTCCGATCCGCCGACAACGTCCTGCTGGCGACCGTGGTCCTCGGTCCCGCGCGTGAGGGCGTCGACTTCTTCCCCCTGACGGTCGAGTACCGCGAGAAGCTCGCCGCGGCGGGTCGCATCCCGGGCGCCTTCGGGCGCCGCGAGGGACGGATCACCGACCACGAGGTGCTCGTCAGCCGGCTCATCGATCGCTCGATCCGCTCGCTCTTCCCCGAGGGCTACACGAGCGAGGTGCAGGTCCAGGTCAACGTGCTCTCCGCCGACCCGGATGCCGACCTCTCGACGCTCGCCATCCTCGGGGCCTGTGCCGCGCTGCAGCTCAGCGAGGCCCCGGCGAGCGGCCCTGCGGCGGGGCTCCGCCTCATGAAGACCGCGAGCGGCTTCACGCCCTTCCCCGCGCGCTCGCGGCGGACCGCTGCGGAGCTGGACTTCGTGGTCAGCGCCGGGCCGAGCGGCCTCGTGATGGTCGAGGGCGAGGCGCGCGAGGTCGACGAGGCGACCTGCGGCGAAGCGTTGGCCCAGGCGAGCGAATGGCTCGAGCGCCTGCGCAAGGCGATCGGCGAGCTCGCCGCTGCGGCGGGTCGGACGAAGGCCGAGCCCGCGAGCCCGCCGAGCCTGCCCGAGGTCCGAGCGCCCATCCTCGAAGCGCTGCGGGCCGCGCTGCAGGAGACGGCGAAGAACGCCCGCCACGCCGCCGTCGACGCGGCGAAGCGGGCCCTGCTCGAGGGCGCACCCGAGGCGGAGCGCAAGCCGCTCGCCAAGGCCTTCGAGGAAGCGAAGTGGCAGCTCGTGCGCGAGCTGATCCTCGGCGCCGGCCGCCGACTCGACGGGCGCGGCCTCGAAGACGTGCGCCCGATCTCCGGCGAGGTCGGCCTCCTGCCGCGCACGCACGGCTCGGCGCTCTTCACCCGAGGCGAGACGCAGGCGATCGTCACCTGCACGCTGGGCACCGCGGAGGAATCGCTGCGCAGCGAAGGGCTCGGGGGCTCGGAGTTCGACCGCTTCCTCCTGCACTACAACTTCCCGCCCTACAGCGTCGGCGAGATCCGACCGCTGCGTGGACCGGGTCGGCGCGAGATCGGCCACGGCTTCCTCGCGCGACGCGGCGTCGCGCCGGTGCTCCCCGCCTTCGAGGACTTCCCCTACACGATCCGCATCGAGTCCGAGATCACGGAGAGCAACGGCTCCTCGTCGATGGCGACCGTCTGCGGCGCCTGCCTCGCGATGATGCACGCGGGGGTTCCGCTCGCGCGCCCCGTCGCGGGCATCGCGATGGGACTCGTGACCGACGGCGAGCGGACGGCGGTGTTGACCGACATCCTCGGCGACGAGGATCACCTCGGCGACATGGACTTCAAGGTCGTCGGCACCGAGCGCGGCGTCACCGCACTCCAGCTCGACAACAAGGTCGGCGGGCTGTCCGCGGAACGCCTCGCGGCGGCACTCCAGCAGGCGAGGCGCGGCCGCCTGCACGTGCTCGGCGAGATGCGGAAGGTGCTCGCGGCACCGGCGGCGACGCTCGCCCCGCGCGCGCCGCGCGTGCTGCGCACCGCGATCCTGCCGGACTCCGTCGCCGTGCTGATCGGGCCTCGCGGCCAGACCATCAAGGGCATCGCGGCGGCCACGGGTGCGCAGATCAACGTCGAAGACGACGGCATCGTGCGCATCTACGCGGCCGAGGACAGCGTCGCGCGCAAGGCGATGCGGATGGTCGGCAAGGTCGCGGGCGTCGTGAAGCGCGGCGGCTACTACACCGCGACGGTGTCCCGCGTCGAGCACTTCGGCGTGCTCGCGCGCATCAACGAGGTGGTCGACGGCCTGATCGGCCGCGACGAACTCTTCGCCAACCGCCGCGAGCCCGACCGCGAGTTCCAGCCCGGCGACGAACTCATCGTGCGCGTGATCGGCGTCGACTCCCGCGGCCGCCTCGACCTCTCGCGCCGCGCGGCGATCGACGTGGATCCGGCGCTGATCGAGTACTGAGCTCCCCGGCCGGCGCGCGGAGCGAGCGCGCCCTCACGCGCGCGCGGCCCAGACCACACGCCTCGGGAACTGCTGCGCGATGCGCTTCGCGAGCGGCGTCGCCAGCAGGCCGTAGACGTGGGCATCACCCTCGCCGCGCCGCACGATGCAGAGCTGGCCGCCGGCGAGTTGATGGCGGTCGAGTTCGTCGATGCGCACGAAGGGGATGCGCCCGTCCTCGAGCTCGAAGTACCAGGGCGCCCCGCGCCCCACGCCCTTCACCTCGGTCTCGAGGATGGCGAGGCAGGCGGCGCGCTCGGCCTCGGCGGCCCGCTGCGCGGTGAGCGCCGCTTCGCGCTCGGCGTGGCGCACGCGCTCCGTCTCGCGGAGGGTCTCGAGCTCACGCTCGCGCGCGGCGCGCTCGGCTTCGATGCCCTCGCGCCCGATCTCCTTCTTGTGGACGCGTTCCTCGTGCGCGAGGCGGCGGGCGTCCTTGTCCGAGAGGATCTTGGCCTTCTTGAGCTGGTCGCGCAGGTTGCTCATCGGCGCGGATCGTAGCGAGGTCGCGCGCCGCCGGCTCAGTCGACGAAACGCACGGCGATCCCGAACCGACCGGCCCCCAGCGACTCGACGCGCACGAGCTCGGCGTCGCGCGGCGAGGTCTCGCCATCGATGCGCACGCGGACCCGCGCCTGCCCTTCGGCGACGAAGTAGACCCCGCTCGCCGAGACGTTCCGCGCCGGCCCCTCCATCTGCAGGCCTTCGAACTCGACGATCACGCGCCCCTCGAAGACCTGGCGGTCGGTGCTCCGCCGCTCCGCCACGCGTGTCTGTTCCTCTCGTCGGCCGTCGTCCATGATCGGGATCCGCCGTTCCGATCCAGCTTCGACCATCCCGCGCACCGGCCTTGACCGAACGATCCACCGATCGCCGCCCCGAACGCGCCTTCGAGCGTCCGCCCGGCTGGGAGCTCGAGTACCGCGACCGTCGCTTCCGCTCGGGGAGCGGGCCGGGCACCGATCGCCGCGAACGCCGCGCGCTCCGTGCCCTGCTCGCCCGCGCCGGGGCGCGACCCGGAACCTGGCTCGACGTCCCGTCGGGTGCGGGGCGGATGAGCGAGCTGCTGCCGGGCCCGGTGGTCGCCGTGGACCACTCGCTCGAGATCCTCCGCGCGATCCGAGCGCCGCGCGGGCCGCGGCTCCGCGCCACCGCGTTCGAGCTGCCCTTCGCGGACGCGAGCTTCGCGGGAGTGCTCTGCCACCGGCTCCTGCACCACGTCCCGCTCGCCGGCGATCGCGTGCGCATCCTCGCCGAGCTGCGCCGCGTGAGCGAAGGCCCCGTCATCGCCTCGTTCTTCCACGCGGTGTCGCTGCAGAACGCCCGGCGGGCGCTCGCGCGGCGGCTCCGCGGCAAGCGGCGTTCGTCGCGCGGGGGCATCACGCTGCGCGCCTTCCTGCGCGACCTCGCGGCGGCCGGTCTCGAGCTCGTCGCGGCGCGCCCCCTGCTCCCCTTCGTGAGCGAGCAGTGGCTCGTCCTCGCGCGACCGCGGCGCGCGGCGGGCACGGGCTCCGGGCCCGTCGATCAGGGCGCGAAGCGCGACTGAAGGAACGCCGCGATCGACGCGGCATGCGCGCCCAACGCGATGCACCACGGGGCGCCGGAGTCCGGCAGGACCTGCGCGCGACCCGTCGCGGCGGCGGCCTTCGCCATCGCGACGAGCGAGGCCTGTGCCGGATGCCCGACGGAGATCGCGTAGGCGATCTGCAGCGCCTCGCGCGACGCGAGCTCCGCCGCGGTGACGGCCCCGCCGTCGACGAGCACGGCGCCGTGCACGGCCCCGGCCTCGTCGAGCGCCGCACGCGCGACGGCGTAGCCACCCTCGCGCTCGCCGACCAGCGCGATGCGCTCCGGATCGACGGGCAGGCGTTGTCTCAGGCCGCGCAGCACGTCGCGCACCGCGCCGCTCGCACTGCGGAAGCGACCGGGCGACTCCATCACCGCCACGTGCCAGCGGCCGTCCTTGTCGAAGCCCGCGCGGCGCAACGCGTCGACGGTCCAGGCGGGATGCAGGGTCTGCGGCGAAGCGGGGCGCGAGGCATCGATGCTCCACGCGGGCACGCCCGGCACGACGAGCACGAGCGGTCGCTGCGGCAGCTGCGCGAGACCGTCCTTGCCGCAGTCGATCGAGACCAGGGCGAAGTCGACCAGCTCGCCCTGGCGTCCCGCGAACTCGCCGATCGGCACGCTCACCGTCACCCGTCCGCGCAGGTCCGACCAGGGATCGCGATCGGCGCGCAGTGCCTCGAGCGCCGCCTCTGCACGCGCGAGATCGCGCTGCGGATCCGCACCGGGGCGCCGCGGCTCGCCGGAGTAGGCGCGTTCGACGTCGTGCACGAGCGCGCGCAGCAGGACCAGTCCCGGGCCGCTGCGCTGCGCTTCCGGCAGCGCGGCGACGATCGCGTCCGCGCTCGCGACGCGCAGCGCGGAACCGTCGAGCAGCATCGGCAGCGCATCGGCGCGCGCGGGGAACCCGGGCTCGAGCAGCACGGGACTAATGGCGATCGACGTACGCGCGAAGGCCGCCGCGCGCGCGAAGACGCGCACCTCGAAGCGGCCGGGGGCCGCGCTCGAGAAGGCCAAGGGCGCGGTCGCGCGGAAGCGCATGAGGTCGTCGTTGCCGACGGCATCGCCGAGCGTCGCACTCGCGACGATCTCGCCGGCGCCGTCGACGAGCTCGAGGTCGAAGGCGAGGCCGTCGATCGCGACGGGCAGGCCGCGCGGCGCGTGCAGGGTGACGTGCACGGCGGGGAAGCGCTCGCCGTCGCAGACCTCGGGCAGGGCGAAGACGGCGAGGCTCGCGCGCAGGATCTCCGGCACCGCGGGCGCCGCCGAACCGGCGAGCGCGGCGCGGGCTTCGGCGAGCGTGAGGTAGGGGTTGCCGTCGTTCGGCTTCGCGGCACTCGCCGCGGCCGCGCGCCGTCGCTCGGGGGTCGCCGCGAGCCACGCGTCGAGCAGGTCGAGCCGCTGCGAGGCCGCCAACGCGAACGCGTGGCGCTCGGTGCGCATCGCCTGCGCGTGGCCCAGGACCGCGCTCGCGAGCGCGACGCCGAGCGTGAGCACGAGCTTCCGCGCCGTCATCGGCCGGTCTCCTTCGCCGGGTAGCTCAGCTTCACCCAGGCGGCGAAGCGTTCGTCCATCGCCAGCGGGCCGAAGCCGAAGACCGCCTGCATCGCATCGCGCTGCGGCACGCGCGCCTTGAGGCGTCGCACGAACTCGATCAGCTTCGGACCGCCCTGCGTCGCCATCAGGTAGTCGACCCAGGCGTACGCGTGCGCGTTCTCCTCGAGGTCGAGCTCGTCGCTGTTCTTCACGTAGCTCTCGACGAAGCGCCGCAGCTTGCCCTCGTCGGCCAGTTGCCGGATGCCGACGCGGTAGCGGCCGTTGCGCCAGTTGGTCCCCGGCATCAGCGTGGCCTCCTCGACGCAGTACGCCGCGCAGCGGCCGTCGACCTCGTGCTCGAACCAGTGCGCGATGCCCTCGTCGACCCAGCCCTCGCCCGTCGGACCGATCTCGCGCGCGGGGAGCAGGTTCGAGAGCAGGAGATGGACGACGTTGTGCACGACCACGCGGTGGACGTCGACGTCGTCCTTCATCGAGCGGTCGTCGGCGATCATGCACCACACGGGAATGCCGCCCGTGAGCTTGATGTTGGTGCCCATCGCGCCGATGCCGGTGAGGCGCGGCGAGAGTTCCCGCATGTCGCGGGGGTCCGCGAACATGTGCAGCGCGAGGCGCGGCGAGGCGTCGTCGGCGGGCACGGGGAAGTCCGCGTCGACGAGCTGGAACACCTCGCAGAAGCGGCGCCGCGTCGCCTCCACGCGTTCGCCGTAGAGATGCATGCGTTGGTGCTGGTCGAGCTTGCGCTTGTCCACCATCGCACCCTCGAGCCCGAACGCGAGGTCGGCGTGCGCCGTCGCGAGGTACTGGATCGAGGCCGGCGTCTTGCAGAAACGCCCCACCGCCTCGTGTCGCGCCAGCAGCCAGTCGCGCAGCGCGACGCCGCGCGACGCGAGGTCCGAGACGGTCTCCGGCCGCTCGCAGTTCGGACAGTCGATCGCGAGCGTGCCACCGCAGCGCTTGCACCCGATAGCCACGCTGCAGCGTTCGACCGCGCGCTCGAGCGCGAGCAGTTCGGCCTTGTGCTCCTTGCAGACGAGCACCCCGGCGCTCTCGCACTTGCGACAGCTCGGCGGCGCCGGAGCGGCCGGTTCCTGCGCGACCGCGAGCGCGAGGGTCGCGACGGTCGAGAGCACGCACGCGAGCGGGGGACGCATGGGGCGGCAGGATAGGCACCCCAACGCGGGCGGTCACCGTCAGCCGCGCCGCGCGGCGGGGCTCAGCGCAGCCCGAGCAGCGGATGGAGCTGCGCGAGCACGCGATAGCGGAACCCGAACTCACCGGCGAGCGCCGCACAGCGCGCGAGTTCCTCGGCGGGAATCGTCCGCGAGATCTGTCGCGCGGGAGTCACCGGCTGGAGCACGAGCAGCAGTGCGTCGCGGAACGGTGCGAGAGCTTCGAGCGCGGCGCGGTAGGTCCCCGCGAAGACACCCTCGATCAGGACCAGCTTCACGTCGAGCGTCGCCCGCCCGTCGCGCGCGACCAGTTCCACGCAGGCGCGGTGTGCGGCGCCGTGCTCGCCGCTCTCGAGGGTCTCCGCGAGCTTCCAGTCGGCGCTGACGTGGTCGAGCACCGGCAGACATTCCGCGAGCGCGACGGGATCGTGGGCCGCGGTCTCGAGGTGGACGAGTCCGCGCGCGCCGAGGAGCTCGCCGAACTCGCGCACGAAGCGCGGATACACGAGCGGTTCCCCACCGGTGATGGAGACCCGCAGCGCACCGGGGACCCGCCAGGGTGAGGCCGCCGCGCAGGCCAGGCTGAGCTCGACCGCGCGCGCGGCATCGATCGGGTTCCTCTCGCGCCCCGGCGCGGCCCCATCGCCGAGCCCGTGCACGGGAAACTCGGCGCCGGCGCTCCAGCTCTGCGGCGTGTCGCAGTAGCGACAGCGGAGCGGGCAGGTCGCCACCCGCACGCAGGCCATCGGTTCGCCGACGTGGCGACCCTCACCTTGCACGGAGTGGAAGATCTCGATGAGCGGCGCGCGTGCCGGTCGCACGAGGCCGCTGCCTCACTTCTTCGCGGCAGGCTTCGCGGCGGGCGCTGCGCCCGCGGCCGGAGCCGCAGGTGCCTTGCCGTCTGCCGCGGGCGCCGCGGCGGCGCCCGCCTCGGCCTCCGCCTTCGGGGCCTTCTTCACCTTGGACTTGAAGCGCGTGCGCACCTTGGGGAGGCCGAGGACATCCGACGCACCGTCCCAACGGCCCTCACGCTTGAGCACGGCGAGGCGCTCGATACGGGTCCACACGTTGCGGTTGCCGCGACCGGCGCCCGAGAGCTTGAGGCTGGAATGGATCGACATGGCTCGAGAATGTCAGCGCCGCTTGAGTTTCGACAGGTCGAACGGCTCCTCGAGTCTGCTCACGCTGTCGCGCAGGGACGACAGCGAACCCTCGGCCCCGGGCCGATCGAAGCTCGTCGGCAGATCGAGACCGCGGAGCCGCTCGAGGTCCGAGGCCTGCGCTTCCGGAGACGTGTAGCAGAGCACGAGGTACCAGAGATCAGTGCCGGAGGTCACCCCCACCTGGCGGATGCGGGCGTTCGGCATGCCCTGATCGCGGAGCCAGGCTGCGGCGGAAGCCGCCCGCTCGCGATCGCGGGCCGGGCACTTTAGCAAGAGGTAGGCGAGATTCGAGAGCTGAACCTCCTCCTGCGCCTTGCTCAGCGCGGGCGACGAGGGCGCCGGGTTCGACCGGAGGTGCTCCGGCTGCAGTCCCGCCCGCTCGGTGCCGTTGCCCTCGGTCGGCTTTGCCTGCGGCCCCTCCGGATCCGCGGTCCCGGCGCGAAGGCCCGCACGTGAGGCGCCGCCGAACTCGACGCTGAAGCGACCGAGCACGAAGCCGGCGAGCAGCGCGATCGCCGCGACCGCGACGAGCGCCATGCCGGCGACCGAGCTCTTCGGCGTGGCCGCGGCCGCGCGCGACGCCCCCGCGCCACGCCGGCCCGCGGAGCGCGCTCCGGCCTCGCCCTGGACCAGCGTTCGCGTCGCCTGTGCCAGCTTCGAGAAGAAGCCGCCGCCGTCGTCCCCACGACGCGCCCGAGGGGCACTCGCCGGAACGGCAGCTGCCGAAGAAGTCCGCCCGCTGCCCCGATCACGGAGCAATTCGAACAAGTCACGGCCTCGCCTGGCCATGCCACGCCTCCCATGGGGCAACCGCGCCCCGAACGCACCGTGGTGCGCAACCGGAAATCCCTGCCGCCGCGCGGCTCCGCGAACATCGTCGGAGCGCCTCGCACGTCGCCGGGTTGCCGCTCGACCGACCGGCGTCGAACGGCCGCGCGAAGCTAGCGCGGCGCCGGCCGCGCATCAACCATCGAGCAGTTCGCGAATGCGCGTTGCGATGGTCGCGTCCGCGGTCACTCCGGGTGAAGCGAGGTAGGCATCGGCCCGACGTCGCGCTTCGTCGAGGCGCCCGAGCCGCTTCAGCGCGGTCGCCTGGTAGAGGATCGCGAGTCCCATGTCGCGCCCGGTGCGACGCTGGCCCTCGCCCGCGAGTTCGAAGCAGCGCAGCGCTTCCTCGCTCGTCGCGAGCGCGGTGTCGCGGAGGAGCAGCGCCATGCCGAGTTGGAGATTCGGCGCGCTGTCCTCCGGCCGGAGCTGGAGACAGTCGCGCAGCGCGCGCTCGGCCCGGGCCGGGTCCTTCTCGATGAGCGCGGTCTGCCCGGCGCTCAGGCGCCGCTGCCATTCCTGTTCCAACAGGTTGCGCACCGCCTCCGAGTCGACGCGCGCAGGAGCCTCGTCGACGAAGCGCCGGAACAGCGGCCAGGACGCCGCGCGCGTGGACTCGTCGAACCAGAGCTGCCAGGCGCGATCGCGCAGGGTCTCGGCCCAGAGCTGCTCGACCTCGGCATCGCCGGCGAGGAGGGGGCGGACCTGCTCGAGCAGGATCAGCGCGTCGGCGATCTGCTTGCGACCGCGCAGCGCGACGGCGCGGATGAGCTGACCCTGCGGGTTGGTCGGGTCCAGCTCGGCGATCCGCTCCCCGAGGCGATCGAGGGCATCGGGCGACGCGGTGAACAGGTCGCGGACGCCGATCGACGCGAGCACGGCCGCGAGGCCCGCACGGATCTGTGCGTCGTGCGGCCGCAGCCGATGGCAGGCCTCGTAGAGCGTGCGTGCGTCGTCGAGACGGCCGAGCGTGCCGAGCGCGAGCGCGCGGCGGAAGAGCAGCGGCGCGGCGGCGGCCTCGCCGACGGCCGCCGCGCCTTCGCGGGCGAGCCGCTCGGCGGTCGCCGCGAGACCTTCCTGCGCGAGGAAGAGGTCGCAGCGCGCGAGCCAGGCTTCGCTGCGCCTGGGATCGACGAGCACCGCACGGCGCAGGCTCGCCTCCGCCTCGAGGAGGCGGCCGGTCGCGCGGCGCCAGATGCCGCGCGTCCAATGCAGCTCGTAGAGCGCGGGGTCGGCGCGCTCCGCGGCGTCAAGCAGGGCGTCCGCCTGTGCCACCCGCGGATCGGCGGGATCGACGTTGCCCTGCGGATCCATGGCTTCGCCGTGGAGCTGCGCCGCCGCGAACGCCAGCACGAACGGATGCTCGGGTGCGAGCGCGTGCGCGGCGTCGTAGTGACGCTTCGCCGCGGCGGGATCCTCGTTGCGACGCGCGGCCCGCGCCGCCGCGAGGTGGGCGCGCAGCCGCGCGTCGAGCGCGCCCGGCTGACGCGGGTCGAGTTCGTCGGCCGCCGTCGCCGCGAGTTCGGCGAACTGCTGTGCCCGCGCGTGACGCGCATCGAGCTGCGCGAGCTCCGCGAGGCTCGTCGCGGCGCGCCAGCGGTGCTGGGGGTAGCGCGCGACCTCGACGGCGCGCTCGAGCAGACTCTCGATCTCGGCCAGGGCCGCGGGGGACGAGGCACCCTGCTGGGAGCGCGCCGAAGCCAGGTTGAAGAGCGCCACCGCGTTCTCGGCGTCGCGCTGCGTGCTCGCGGTCCAGAGACGCTCGCTGGACTCGAAGTCGGCAGCTCGCGCATGGGCGAGCCACGCGAGCGGCACGAGCGCGATCACGCCGAGCACGACCCCGCAGCGCGGCACCGCGACGAGCGCGAGCGCGAGGCCCGGCAACGCGAGATGGAGGTAGCGGTCGGCCGCCGCGATCGAGGTCGCGGGCAACGCGGTGTTGAACGGCGCGAGCGCGATCGCGAACGCGAGCAGACCGGCCGCCACGCGCGGGGCGCGCCGGCGCGCGACGAGGGCCGCGGACGCGAGGCCGGCCATCGCCACGAGGCCGGGCACGAGGTTCGCGCGGAACGCGGCCAGGGTCGCGAGCTCGGGATAGAGCACGTCGAGCGAGGTCGGCCAGAGCGCGGTGCGCAGGTAGTGCAGGGCCGCGCCGGGCACCTGCATCGCGCGCGCCGCGAACTCGCGGTCCGAGTTCATCGTGCCGATCTCCGTCGCGATGCTCGCGTGGTGCAGCGTCGCGAGCGCGGCGATCACGGCGACGAGCACGGCCGGGCCGAAGCGGGCGGCTCCGCGACGCCTGCCGAACGACAGGGCGAGCAGGAGCGCGAGCGGCCCGAGCACGAGGGCCGTGCCTTTCGCGTAGAGCGCGAACAGCGCCGAAGCGCCCGCGAGCAGCGCGGCGCGGGCCGTGCCCAGCTCGCCGTGCGCATGACGTGCGAGCACCGCGAGCGATGCGACGACGAAGCCGCCGGCGAGCAGGTCCTTTTGGCTCGAGGCCCAGAGCACGGACTCGACCAGCGCCGGATGGACCGCGACGAGCAGGCCCGCGAGGGTGGCGGCGCGGGGGTCGAGGCCGAACCGCGCGAGGAGTCGCACCAGTCCGACCGCGAAGGCGAAGTGCAGGACGAGCGCGACGAGATGGGCGAGGAGCGGGCTGCCGCCGAGGCGATTCTCCAACCAGTAGAGGAAGTGCGAGACCGGCAGATACGCGTCGGCGATGCGCTGACGCGGATCGAGGAGTCCCGCCAGACCGGCCCGCTCGAGCTCCGAGTCCGGTCCGAAGAAGCGCGGGTCGTCGAAGTTCACGAAGTCCGCGACGAGGGCGCTCGGCAGCAGGACGACGCCGATCGCCAGCGCGAGCGCGGCGTAGGCCCAGGGGCCGGGAAGCGTCGCTCGCATCGGCGACTCGTTCGGCGCGTTCGTCACGCTCATCGTCGGTCGTGGGCCGCGAGCTTTCTGTTTGACTGCGCCGCGCGGCCGAGTACGGGTCGCGTTCCTTTATCCGGGAGGCAACCGAAAGTCCCCCCTCCCCACCCCGAGTCCACTCCGCATTCCGAGGACGAATCGATGATCGCGATCCAACGTCACGCCGCCGCCGCCGCGCTCGCGGGCCTCACCCTGCTGGGAGCCGCGCGCGCCCAGGACACGGTGACGCTGCAGAACGGCGACCGCCTCTCCGGCAAGATCCAGTCCGTCACGGCCGGCGGTGTCGTCATCGACACGCCGGCGGCCGGCACCGTCACCGTCAAGGTCGACCAGCTCGCCGGCATCAGCGCGGCGGCCCCGATCAAGCTGGCGACGAGTTCCGGCGACAAGTTCGAGGGCACGATCACCGGCATCCAGAACGGCCAGCTCCAGGTGAGCGGCAGCTCCGGTGCGCGCTCGATCGCCGCTGCCGAGCTCGTCGAGTGGCAGCCCGCGGTGAGCTGGGTCGGCTCGGTCACGGCCGGCGCCGCCCTCACCACCGGCAACACCGATCGCGTCGCGGCGAACGCCGCGGCCGAGGTCATCCGACGCTCGGAAGACACGCGCCTCACCGTCCGCGGCACCTGGGACTACGGCGAGGACAAGGCCACCGGCGCCTGGGTGCTCTCCCAGCGCCGCGTCTTCGGTAGCGCCAAGTACGACTGGTTCTTCAGCAAGCGGACCTACCTCTGGGGCCAGACGACGGGCGAGTACGACAAGTTCGCCGACCTCGACCTGCGCCTCACCGCCGGTGGTGGTGTGGGTTACCAGTTCTACGACGACGCGGACTTTGCGCTGCAAGGCGAAGTGGGTCTCACCTACTTCGACGAGAACCGCATCGTCGGGAGCGATGACTCGTACCTCGCGGCCCGCGGGGCCTACCGCGCGCGCTGGAACCTCAACGACCAGGTCACGCTGCTGCAGGACGGCGAGTTCTACCCCAGCGTCGAGGACGTCGCGGACTTCTACGCGCGCATCGACACGCGGCTCCGCGCGTCGCTGACGAGCGCGATGTTCGCGCAGCTCCAGTGGATCTTCGACTACGACAACACGCCGGCCACCGGCTTCGATCGCCAGGACCACCGCGTCCTCGCCTCGGTCGGTTGGTCGTTCTGATCCGCAGGAACTCATGGACCTCCGCGCGCAAGTCCTCGCCTGGTTGCGACACGCGGCGGAGGCCTACGGCGAAGACCTGCCCTGCGCCGCGATGCCCCCGCGGCGCACGGCGGGGCGGAGCGCAGCGCCACCGCCCGGGGCGGAACCCGCGCCGCCGCGCGTCCGCGCGCCGCTGACGCCGCCCACGCCCGCACCGCGCCGCCCCGCGCCCGCGCCCGCGCCGACGGCACAGAGCGCGTCGACTCCGAAGCCGCCGTCGACGCCCGTCCAAGACCTGCCCAGCCTCCCCGAGGGGCTCGATGCGCTCTTCGACCTGGTCGCGACCTGCAAGCGCTGCCGCCTGCACGAGGGCCGGACCCACGTGGTCTTCGGCGAAGGCGATCCGCGCGCGCGCGTGGTCTTCGTGGGCGAGGCTCCCGGCGCGCGCGAGGACGAGACCGGCCGGCCCTTCGTCGGCGCGGCCGGGCAACTGCTGACGAAGATCATCGAGAACGCGATGGGCCTCACGCGCGCGGCGGTCTACATCGCGAACGTCAACAAGTGCCGGCCGCCGAACAACCGCAACCCCGAGCCGGACGAGGTCGCGGCCTGCCTCCCCTACCTGAGGCAGCAGATCCGCGCGATCCGGCCGCAGGTCATCGTCGCGCTCGGGCGTGTCGCCGCGCACAACCTGCTCGGCACCTCGCTCCCGATGGGGCAGCTCCGCGGTCGGGACCTCGAGTACGAGGGCATCCCGGTCGTCGCGACCTGGCACCCTGCGTACCTCCTGCGGCAGCCCGAGGCGAAGCGCGAGACCTGGGAGGACATCAAGCGGGTGAACCGCTTGCTCGGTCTCCCCGATGTGCCCCCCGCGGGCCGCGCGACGCGTTGAAGTTGCGGAAACCCCGATCGGGTGCAGCCTTCGCCTTGACCCTGCCTCGGACGCTGGCTACCGTCCGCCGCGCTCTCACGTCCGGAATGGGCTCCAGCTACCCCTCGCTCGCGCCCAACGACCCCTCCGGCACAGCCCCGCCGTCTCGAGTTTCCGTCCAGGAATCGGCATGAAGATGGTCCGATCGATGCTTCTTCGCGGCCTGTCCCTCTCGGCCGCGACCCTGTTGTTCGCGTGTTCCGGAACACAGGGCTCCGGCAGCGCCGCCAACGACCCGAGTGCTGCCACCGATCCCAGTGGTGCCAACCCTGCTGGGGGTGCCAACCAGCCCGGCGCGGGTCGCACCGCTTCGGGCCAGGGCGGCGGCAACCAGGCCGGCGCCCAGGATCCCATCCCCAGTCGGCCGCAGGACGTCTCGCCGAGCGTCGATCAGGAGCGCAAGACGTTCCTGGTGAAGGACGGTCTCGATCGCGCGCGCCGCGCCCTCGAATACCGGCTCTACCGCGATGCGCTGCGCGAGGCCGCGGCGGTCCGCGAGCTCGATCCGAACAACGAGGATGCGCTCAACATCCTGCTCGCGGCCGCCGAGATCCTCGGTGACGAGACGGCCCGCGTCGCCCGCACCTTCGACAGCAAGGTCCTCGAGGCCCGCGTCTCGATGGAGCGCACGCGCTTCCAGGCCCGGCAGCTCGCCCAGCAGGCGGACGCCGAGCTCGAGATGGGGCGCTACGAGCAGGCGATCAACAACTACTGGACGGCCGTCCGGCTGATCGAACTCAATCCTCTCTCGGCGCCGGGGTCGGACCTCGAGAAGGAGTTGCGTCGCAAGCACGAACTCGCGCAGCAGCGCTTCGCCGCGGCGATGCAGGAAGAGCAGCAGGCGGAGCGTGACCGCAGCCGTGCCCAGCTCGAGGAGTCCGAGCGGCGCAAGCGGCTCGAGCGGGATCAGCGCGTCGCGCGCCTGCTCGTCCAGGCGAACCGCGACTTCCAGAACGGCCACTTCGGTTCGGCCGAGGCGGCGCTCACGCAGGCCTCCCAGCTCGACCCGAACAACTCGGAGGTCACCGCGCTCCACGACCTCGCGTCGCGTGCCCACCACGAGAACAAGGTCGAGTTGGCCCGCCAGCGTTGGAAGGAGCAGTGGGTCGAGACCTTCGACGAGATCAATCGCTCCCTGCTGCCGCAGACCGACACGATCGTCTTCGACATGCAGCGTTGGGCCGAGGTGAGCATGCGCAAGGCGCGCGAGTTCACCCCCGCCGAGTCCTTCGACGCGCCCGAGGATCGCGCGGTCCTGCAGGTCCTCGAGTCGACGAGCATCGAGCACCACTTCACGACCGCGACGCTCGAGGACTGGAAGCGTCACTACGCGGATGCGACCGGCGTGAACTTCGTCGTCGCGCCCTCGGCCACCGAACTCGGTGAGGAGGCGACGACCCTCAACGACCTGCACCTGCCGAACATGAGCGTCGCCAAGGCGCTCAACGTCATCGCGGCGCAGACCGGCGTGAAGTGGCACGTGCGCGACGGCGTGGTCGAGCTCGTGTCGTCCGCGACTCCCACGGGCCGCGCCTACCTCAAGCCCTACGAGGTCCGTGACATCGTGCAGGGTGTGCGCAGCCAGCCGGGCCCGACGCTCAAGCTCGTCGCGCCGGGTTCGGACGAGGGCTTCGGTGCGACGGACGAAGAGGATCCGGCGCCGAGCGTCGTCGATGACGGCACGCTCACCCGGCTCATCCAGGAGAACATCGCCCCGGAGAGCTGGACGGAAGGCAACTCGATCAACTTCGAGTCCGGCGTCCTCCTCGTCCGCAACGTCAAGGACGTGCACGAGCAGATCGATCGCCTCCTCGGCCAGCTCCGCCAGGCCGTGGGCATCCAGGTCGACATCGAGGCGCGCTTCCTCAAGGTCGAGGACAGCTTCCTCGAGGACATCGGCGTCGACTTCCGCGGCCTGGGCGACCAGTCCTCGGAGGGCCGTGCCGGCCGCGGCCTCGAGCGCAACAACCGCAGCAATCTCCGCTTCGACGACTTCGGCCGTCCGGAGCAGATCAACGCGGCGTCGCCCGGCCAGATCGGCTCGGGAACCGAGCCCGGCATCTTCTATGACGATGGCGGGGATGGCGACCTGATGGGTCGCACCGAGCACCTCTACGACCGCGCCCTCGGCGGCCGTCCGGGCGGACTCGACAACTCCGGCGGCCTCGCGCTGCAGTACGCCTTCCTCGACGACACCGAGCTGCAGCTCATCCTGCGCGCGGTGGCGAAGCAGGAGCGCAGCGAAGAGATCGTGGCTCCGCGCCTGCTCGTCTACAACAACACGCGCGCCCACATGCAGGCGCTGCGCTCGACCTCGTACATCAGCGACTTCGGCGTGGAGATCGCCCAGGCCGCTGCCGTGGCGAACCCCGTGGTCGGTGTCGTGCGCGACGGTGTCGTGCTCGACGTCCGCCCGGTCGTCTCGGCGGACCGCCGCTTCATCACGATGGAGCTGCGCCCGACGGTGATGACGCTGCAGTTCCCGATCCCGACCTTCACGACGACGCTCGGCGCCGGCCAGCCGGTCTCGATCCAGCTCCCGGTCACCAACCTGCAGTCGGTCCGCACGACCGTGACGATGCCCGACGGTGGCTCGATCCTGCTCGGTGGCATGAAGCTCGCGGAGCGGCAGAACCAGGTCTCCGGCGTGCCGATCCTGCAGGACCTGCCCGGCATCTCGCTGCTCTTCAGCCGCAAGGGCAGCTATGTGCTGAATCGGAAGATCATCATCCTGATCCGCGCCCGGATCGTGATGACCGAGGAGCACGAGCCGGCCGCAGTGCCGGACGCCCTCGAGACCCTGCTCACGAACCGCTGAGAGCCCGCGCGCGCTGGGCAGCGCGTGGTGTCACGCGCCACACCCACGACACGGCCGCGCCTGCGAAGATCGCACGCGCGGCCGTCTTCGTTTCCGGGCGTGTTCACGAAGCCCGGACGCCCGCGCGCGGCGACGCACGATCTGCGTCTACGCCCCGATCGAACCCGTCCCTATACTCCGACGTTCCCCTCACCGCGGTCCGTTCCCCGACCGCGAAACGCCCACCGCGCGCGCGCGCGCGTGATCGCTGAACCAGAAGCTTCCGGCGCCGATGACGACATCCTGGCCCGTGTTCCGCTCGTTCTGCGGACTCCTCCTCACCGGACTCGCCCCACTCGCTGCGCAGCAGGCCAGCGCGCTCGACCGTGAAGTCGAGTTCGTGCGCAAGCTCGCCTCGGATCTCGGATTCATCGCCCTGGCCAACGGCCAGGTCGAGGTGCTGCAGAAGCAGTACCGCGACAGCGACGACTTCAAGAAGATCCAGCAGCTCGGTATCGACATCTCGCTGCTCGGCGCGCGCGCCGATCCTCGGCCCGAGGAGCGACGCCGCCTCTTCAAGGAGGCCGTCGAACGCTCGCGCGAGTTCATCGACCGATATCGCGACGACGCGGTTGCCGACCAGGCACGCCGCACGCTGCTGGAGGCGAGCTTCGATTACGGCCGCTTCATGGTCGACGAGCTCGAGGTCGAGGCCGCGGAGCACCCCGAGAAGTTGCCCGAGCTGCGCGTCGCCGCCGCCGACGTCTTCCAGGGCGGAATCGAAGCCGCCACACAGGTGATGCAGCGGCTCGAAGGCAAGCACCGCGAAGATGGCTCGGCAGCGCAGCGGAGCTACTACGCCGCCTGGCTCTACAAGGCGATGCTGCAGCGCGAGTTCGCCGGCGTCGCTCCCGAGCGCGATCGCGGCACGGTCGCGAGCATGGCGCGCGAGACCTTCGAGGAGCTGATCCTCGGCGTCGGTGAGGAGACGCTGCTCGGCCAGCGCGCCTGGTTCGAGATGGCCAAGCTCGGCGAGGTCCTCGGCAATCAGGAGGACGCCTACCGCGACTACGACTCGACGATCGAGACCATCCGCTCGTCGCTGAACTCGGAGGACCTCGAACTCCCCGAGGACATCCGCGAGCTGATGATCAACCTGATGCAGGAGGCGTACGACCGCGCGGCCGACACGCTCCTCGCCCTCGGTCGCATCGACGACGTGCTCGCGCTCTGCACGCGCTTCCGCGAGGAGCTCAAGGCGATCGGCGGCGAGGAGACGCAGGACGTCTTCGAGGTCGCCCACCCGCGTTATGGCCACCCGGTCTTCCTCACCGAGGCCCGCGCGATGGCCGAATCGGGCAAGCCCGAATTGCTGGCGCAGGCGCTCGCGCTCGTGCAGCGCATCAACGAGGCGCACCCGAGCGACATCACGGGCGTGCGTGCGAAGCGCGCCCTGCGCGAGATCCTCGAGGGTGGTGCCGCCGTCAGCGGCTCCTTGCTCTTCGAGGTCGCGAAGGGTGCACACCAGGAACGCGAGTACGAGCGCGCGATCCGCGGCTTCAAGCGCGCGTACGGTGTGATGACCCAAGAGGAGCGGACCAAGCTCGGACTCGAGACCTGGTCGACGATCGCGGTCGGATTCGGCGTCCAGAAGCGCTTCCTCGAGGCCACGCTCGCCGCGCTGAAGGCGCTGGAAGACCACGGCACCGAGGGCGGGAACACCGAGGCGGCTTCCGACGCGCTCGATCGCGCCTGGAACTCCTTCTCCTCGTCGGTCAAGGAACCGACCCCCGCGACGAAGGCCCTCGGCGACCGTGTGCTCGAGGCGTTGTCCAAGCACGGCAATACCGGCAGCCAGGCGAAGCAGCTCTACCGCGACGCCGCACGACTCTCGAGCGAGGGCAAGTTCGCCGAAGCGGCCGCGGCCTATCAGCAGATCCCGCGGGACACGCCGTACTACGAGCCTTCGCAGAGCATGATCGTGCAGATGTGGCAGCGCGCCGGCGACTTCGCCAAGGCCAGCGCCGCGATCAAGTCGTACCGCGACTGGCTGCAGACCCCCGAGGCCGTCCTCCCCGCCAATCAGCCGAACCTCGCCGATTCGCGTGAGAAGTCCCTGACGGACATCGAGTTCTTCGCGGCCTTCATGGATTACCTCGAGGCGGTCGGGCAGAGCGGCGGCGCGAAGGACCCGACGAAGTACGAGGGCGTCATCACGAGCCTGAAGAACTTCATCGACTCGCGCGGCGCGCGTGACCGCGGGCTCGCCGCACGCAGCTGGGACATCATCTCCCGTCTGCACGCGGAGCTCGGCCGTCTGGACAAGGCGGAGGAGGGCTACCGCACGGTGCGCTCCCTCGAGCCGAACAGCCCGATCGTGCCGGCGTTGGCGAGCGCGGTGTTCAAGGCCCACACCGACAACGTCAAGGCCATCGAGACCGAGCGGGAAGCCCTGCTCGCCCGGCAGGCTCCGGAGGCCGAGTTCGAACCCATCGATCGCCGCCTCACGGCCGCGCGGCGCGCGGCGCTCGGGATGGCGGTCGACTATGCGGCGAACTCCGCGACTCCGGCCTACGACTACCTCTACGCCGGCGTCTCGCTCGGCGCGAAGCTCGGCGATTGGGCGACCGTGGAGCGCCTCGGCAAGCAGGCGATCGACCTGCACGGCAACGCCCCGGCGACGAAGGAGCTCGTCGAGAAGTGGACCTTCCCACTCGTCGGCGAGGCGATGATGCGGCAGAAGAACTTCAAGGCCGCGGTCGAGATGCTCGCGGCGGCCGAGAAGGCGCGGCCGAACGACTACCCGATCAAGCGTCTGCTCAGCCTGGCGCAGGGCGGCTGGTTCTACTTCGATCCGCAGACCGGCAATCCGATCGAAGAGCCGGGCCTCGACGATCCCGCGCCGGCGTACGACCGCTACTACGGGGAGTACCAGCGTTACGCGCTCAACGAGCAGCGCGGCGTGCGCAAGTACACGCTGCCCTGGTACGAGTTCCATCTCGAGGCCTTCATGCTCGCGAAGCGCGCGAGCCGGAAGGACGAGAAGTACAAGACCTACGCCGAGTCGATCTACCGCATCGCGCGCGCGCAGGACGACTTCAAGTCGCTCGAGAACCTCGGCCCCGAGGGCAAGCGCGTCCTGGCGACCTTCAAGATGGTGAACTCATGGCGCTGAGAGCCTTCACGCCCCGGCCCTCTCCCATCCAGCCCTCCTCCACCAAGTCCCCGCACGGCATGCCCCGCACTTCCCGCTTCGCTGCGCTCGCGTTGCTCGCGGCTGCTCTCCCGCTCTCCGGCCAGGTCTCCGCCCAGGACGCCAAGGACACGATCTCGACTCGCGACGGACGCAAGCTGCGCGGGGTCGAGGTGACCGAGGCCCTGTCGACCGTCGTCCGCTACAAGCGCAAGTCGGAGCAGGGCGAGCTGCAATCCTCGATGGTCACGGAGATCGAATGGGACGGCGTCCCCGACTCCTACTCGACCGCCCTCGGCGCCCTGCGCGCCGGCAACTTCGCGGAGGCGGCGAACCAGTTCCTCGACGCGGCCGGCAAGGTCCAGCGCGCTCCGCTCAAGGCGGAATGCGAGTTCCTCGCGGCGGAAGCACTCGCCCGCGGCGCCGGCAAGGACGCCGCGCGCGCGCAGGAGGCCGCGCAACGCCTGGAGCAATGGATCTCGGCGAATGCCGACGGGCTCCGCCTGCCGGACGCGATGCTCGCGCTCGGCGGTGCGCAGACCGCGGCCGGCAGCTCCGAGGCCGCCGAGGGCACGTTCAAGAAGCTCGGCGACGAGGCGATCGCGCGCGGCTGGTCACAGATCTGGACCGCGCGCGCCAAGATCGGTCTGGCGCGGGCCCAACTCGCGAGGGGCGACTTCGGCAACGCCCGCTCGACCTTCCGCTCGACGATCGCCGCCGCGCAGAGCTTGCAGAGCGCGGATCACGTCGACCCGGAGATCGTGCAGATCGAGGCCGAGGCACTCGTCGGCACCGGTGACTCTCTCGTGCGCGAGGGCAAGTTCGACGACGCCTTGAACTACTTCCGGGACGACGTCGGCCGCAAGGCCACGAACCCCGCGATCAAGGCCGCGGCCCGCGCCGGCGAGGGCGAGGCGATCTTCTTGAAGGCGCAGGGCGCCGGCAACCAGACCGCCGAGCTCCGCATGGCCCAGATCGCGTTCGCCGAGGCGAACCTGCTCGACACCGTGGGTGGGGAGACCACCGCCAAGGCGCTGTACTACTCGGGCCTGGTGGTGCTCGCCCTCGGCGCCGAGCGCGAAGGAGCCAACTTCAAGCAGCGGGCCATGGAGTACTTCGACTCCGTCGTCCGCGAGTACGGCGACACGCGCTTCGCGACGCTGGCCGCGGAAGAGCTGAAGAAGTGAGTCCGCGCCGGGGGCGGTCGGACCGCCTCCCGGCCCGCTGGACTCGAAGGCGCGCGGCGGTGGTGAAGGACGCGGGGGGCGCCTTCCCCGACCACAGCCTCGAACCGATCCACGCCGCGCGACGTTGAGGGATCGCCCCGCGTCGCCGACTCGCGGCGGGGCCCGTACGCCGAGCCGCTCCGTGCCCGACCGAACGCGCGCGTCGGAGCCCCTCGGCAGCGGCTTTTTTGCCCACGCCGATCGAGCAGGGGCTTCCACTCGAAGCCCCCGATCTGCACACTCTGCGCTCCCCGGACTACCCCCTCACGAACTGCGCTCGGCATGCCCCTCGCCGGCGTACGTCTCCCCCTCGGCCCCATGATCCGCAAGTCCAACGTGATCCACGGTCTGCTCACCGCCTTCGCTCCGCTCTCTCTCGCGACCCTGCTCAGCGCGCAGACGCCCTCCGCGCAGGACGCAGCGCCCCCCGCTCAGCCGCACTGGCTGTCGGACATGATGGCCAATGCCGGCACGGTCGGTTACGTCATCGTGCTGCTCTCGGTCGTCTCGCTCGCCCTCGCGATCGAGTTCTTCATGTCGATCAAGCGCGAGAAGCTCGCGCCGCCGGACGTCATCGACGAACTGGAAGCGCTCTTCGAGGAAGAGCAGTTCCAGGAGGCGATGGACCTCTGCGAGAGCAACCGCACCTACTTCACGAACGTGGTGCAGGCCGGTCTCTCGAAGCTGGGTCACCAGTTCGAGACCATCCAGTCGTCCCTCCGCGAGATGCAGGAGGAGGAGACGGTCAAGCTCTTCCAGAAGATCAGCTGGCTCTCGCTGATCGGCGCCTCGGCGCCGATGCTCGGTCTGCTCGGCACGGTGACCGGCATGTTCGACACCTTCGGCGCGATCGCGGCCGCCGGTGGTTCGGTTCAGCCGGCCGACCTCGCAGGCGGTATCAAGGGCGCACTCGTGACCACGATCTTCGGCCTCATCGTGGCCCTGCCGACCAGCGCGTTCTTCTTCGTGTTCCGCAACCGGGTCGTGCGCACGACCATCGAGATGAACGCGATCACGGAAGACCTCTTCGAGCGATTCCGGCCCAAGGCTTCCTGATCCCCGGGATCTGAACCGCGAGCGCGACCCGGGCGTTGAGTCCTGGTCGCGCAGCGCCAAGCCAGCAACCCAGAGCCATACGAGGCCGCGAGAACATGTCGAACGTCATCGACGACATCGTGAATCAGGAAGTCCCGCTCGACATGACCCCCCTGATCGACTGCGTCTTCCTGCTGATGATCTTCTTCGTGCTGGTCATCGATCTCAGCCAGAAGGACCTCGAGGATCTGATCCTCCCCAAGGCGGTGTACGTCGTTCCGGACGACGCCCCCCCCGACGTGCGGCCGATCATCAACATCGGCCAGGACGGGCGCATGGTCTACCGCGGCAACAAGGTCTTCGACCCCGCGATCCACGCCGAGACCTCCGCGCCGGCGCACATCCTCAATCTCCTCGTCGAGTGGAAGAACACCGTCGTGAAGGACAAGGAGGACCAGGTGCTCGGTGGCCGCAAAGTCACCCTGGTCAATGATCCGGTGCTGGTCCGCGCCGACAAGTGGACCGAATGGCACTGGGTCGGGGTCTTCATGACCGCCTGCAGCCAGCCCGAAGCGGCGTTCTGGAAGCTCGAACTCGCCCTGAGCGACCAGGACAAGGAAGCCAAGCTCCTGAGACGACAGGGGCGCTGAGACCCGGCCCGGCATCGACGCAAGGTCTGTCGAAGCGATCCCCGCGCGGTGCGCCACGGCGCCGCCCGACCGAAGTCACGCCCGGCTGATGCAGCCGGGCCACACAACCTCACGCATTCCGAAGTAGTCCGAGATCGTCCCACACGGATGATCGCCACAACCGAGCTGCCATGGGTCACCTGAAGGACGTCCAGGAAGAGGTCAAGACCGACCTCACGCCGATGATCGACTGCGTCTTCCTGTTGATCATTTTCTTCCTCTGCATCGAGTTCAAGGCGCTCGAGGCGAAGCTGCAGGCCTACCTGCCCAAGGACAAGGGCTCGCAGAACGACATCGTCGCCCCGCAGGAGCAGCTCTCGATCCGCGTCGAGGTCGATCAGCCGGGCACGAGCATCCCGCGCAAGCCAGACGCCCCGGAATACGACAAGAAGGGGCGCCGGCGGACCTATGCGCTCGTCGGGCACACCGTCCGCTGGGACGTCGGCCCCACGCGCTACACCGACATCGAGCGCATGAAGCGCGAGCTCGAGCGGATCAAGGCCGATCCGAACAGCATCGTTCCGGACAGCTCGAAGCCCGGCCAGAAGAAGCTGATCCCGATCGTGATCGAGCCCCAGCCCGGCACCACCTACGGCGACGTCGCCGCGACGGTCGACGTGATCAAGGCCGTGGGCTTCGAGGAGATCAACTTCGGCGGTGGTCGCGGGACCGCGCCGAAGAAGTGACTCCCCTTCGCGCGCGGCTCGCTCCGCGCGTCGATCCGAAGCGGCCCCGTTCCGAGAGCGGGGCCGCTTCGCGTACGGAGCCCGACTCCGACCCCGATCGCCCGGCCCGGCAACCTCGACTTGCTGCTGGCACCGCGCGCATCGTCTCGCTAGCTTCTCGCCCCGCGCCGGCGGGTCACCCCTCACCCGTCGGCCCTTGACCCCTCTCCGTCCTCTCTCGGAATGCCGGTCGTCTCTCCCGTCGCAGCCCCGCGGATCCCTCGGTCCGTGGCCGCGCCGCGTGAGAGTGCCGCTCGGTCATGCCGGGGATTGATCAACCTCCGCGGTCGTCGCGCGCGCCGCATGGAAGTCCCAACCCGATGAAGCTCGATCGTCAAGGCCTGCTGGCAGCTTCGATCACTGCTGTCCTCCTCGGCACCACCGCGTGCTCGTCGCCGAAGTCCTCGGACCCGGCTTCGAACAGCAATCAACCCGGCGCCAATCCCTCGGCAGGGGCGAACAACCCGACGCCGGGAACTGGCACCCAGGATCCTGCCGCGCAGGATCAATCGCTCGCCGCGCAGCGGGATCGCCTGCTGGTCGAGCAATACCTGTCGAACGCCGAGGCGCTGCGTCGCCAGGGCACGGTCGACTCGCTCGCCGCAGCGCGTCTCGAACTCCTGAAGGCCCACGACCTGCGGCCGGCTGACGAGCGGATCAACTCGCTGCTGAACACGGTGTCGGCCGAGCTCAACCTGCCGGCGGGTACCGTTTCGTCGTTCGCCGACGAGCAGTCGCGGCTCCAGCGCATCCACGAAGAACGGCAGCGCAACGAGGTGATCGCGCTGCTGGACTCGGGCAACCAGGCGCTCACGCAGCAGAACTTCGGCCGCGCGATCGAGGACTTCCGGCGCGCGGTCTGGAGCATCGAGCTCGGCCGTTACGTGGCCTGGGGTGATCTCGAGGGTCGCGCGCGCACCGCGCTCGCCGATGCCCAGCGCAAGCGCGACGAAGCCGAGCGTGCCGAGAAGGACGAGATCCGCCGCCGCGCCGCCGCGGAGCTGCGCGCGACCGAAGAGGAGAACGAGGCGCGCCTGCGCGCCAAGGTCGGCGGCCTGCTCGACAACGCCTCGCTCGCGTTCGAGCGCCGCAACTTCAAGCTCGCGCAGGACCTGGCGTTCGAGGCGCTCGAGGCCGATCCGTCGAACCAGCTCGCGCGTGAGCTGCACAACGCTTCGATCAAGGCCGCCCGCGAGACGCGCTCGGATGAGTACTACCGCGCGATGGCGCAGCGCATCCGCTCGATGCGCGAGAACGCGGAGGAGCTGCGCATCCCGCAGGTCGACATCCTCGACGTCGACAGCGAGATCTGGGAGCGCGCGAAGAGCCGCTCGTCCAAGGTCTCGTCGGCGCGCGCCGAGGACGCGGACGACCTCGCCCTCCGCAAGACCGTCAAGGAGACGAAGCTCATCGGTCTCAGCTTCACCGAGGAGGACGGCACGATCGACGAGGTGAAGACGCGCATCCAGGCGATCACCAACATCCCGATGATCATCACGCCGGAAGCGCGTGCGACGATCACCAGCGAGGATGTGAAGGTCGTGATGGACGTCACCGCCCCGATCTCGCTCGACGCCTTCCTCAACCAGGTCGTGAGCCGCAGCGCGCAGCTCGCGTGGACCGTGCGCGACGGCGTCGTGCAGATCACCACGAAGGCGCAGGCCGGCGGCTCCAACTACACGCACTACTACGACGTCCGCGACCTCATCTTCGCGAAGACGCAGTTCCTGCCGCCGCGCATCCGCGACATCCCGTCGGGTGACAGCGCCGACGACAGCCCGCGTTCGGGCGGCGAAGGCGACGAGAAGACGGTCTTCGTCGAACTCGACAAGCTGGCGGCGAACCTCCGTGAGGCCACCGACCCGACCTACTGGGACGCCGAAGGCGGCGGCAAGGTCGACCAGGTCGAGACCGGCTACCTGATCATCACGGCGAACGGCGACATGCACCGCCGTGTCGACGGGATCCTCACCGACCTCCGCAGCTTCGCGACGAGCGTCGTCACGATCGAGTCGAAGTTCCTCAACGTCACCCAGAACTTCCTGCAGCAGGTCGGCGTGGACTTCCGCGGTCTGGGCGGTTCGGGAGCCAAGGGCAGCGTCGCGCAGCTCGACGACGTGACCAATGGCCTCGACGACAACGCGGGCCGCGGCCTCGACAACTCCGGCACCGGCGACCCGGCCGGCAAGCCGTTCTCCGGCTTCTACTACAACGACGGCCAGGACGGCGACCTGCGCGGCCGCACCGAGAACATGTTCACCTCGGGGCTCGGCAACGCGATGACGACGAACGGCGGCGCCACGGCGGCGATCGCCTTCCTGAACGATCTCGAACTGCAGGCGATCCTCCACGCGGTCGAGAAGAAGCAGGACGCCCAGGAGCTGAACGGACAGAACCTGACCGTCCAGAACAACGAGCGCGGCTACGTCTCCATCATCAACCAGACGGCTTACGTCCGGGACTTCGAGGTCGAAGTCGCGCAGGCGGCCTTCATCGCCGACCCGCGCATCGACATCATCCAGGACGGCATCGTGCTCGACGTGAAGCCCACGGTCAGCGCCGACCGCCGCCGCATCAGCCTGAGCATGCAGCCGACGGTCGCCGAGCTCGTCCGTCCGATCCCGACCTTCTCGACCTCGCTCGCTGGCACCACGCAGCCGGTCACGTTGCAGCTCCCGCAGCTCATCGTGCGCTCCTTCGCCACGACGGTCGAAGTTCCGGACGGCGGTTCGGTGCTGATCGGCGGCCTGCGCCAGGTGCTCACCAAGGAGCGCCGCGCCGAAGTGCCGATCCTCGGCAAGATCCCGCTCCTCTCCTTCTTCTTCAAGCAGGAGGGCGTGGTCGACGAGAACTCGTCGCTGATGGTGCTCGTGCGCGCGTCGGTCACCGACGTCCGCGATCTGATGGCCGGGCGCTGAGCCCGCGAGCTCGCGAACAGCCCCCGATCGACGCATCCCGCGGCCGCCCTCGAGCGGCCGCGCGCGCGTACGGTCCAGCTGATCGCGATTCGCCGCGCCGGCAGCCCGACCCGCAGTCCGCGCGATTCTCCGGCTAGACTCCCCTCGCCTTGGAGGCCACGACGTGAGCCGACCGCTCGACGCGATCTTCTTCGATATCGACGACACGCTGTTCTCGACCTCGGTGTTCGCCGACAAGGCGCGTCGGGCCGCGGTCGACGCGATGATCGCCGCCGGACTGCGCGCCACGCGCGAGGACTGCTTCCGCGAGCTCACGGAGGTCGTCGGCGAGTTCAGCAGCAACTTCGGCGCGCACTTCGACAAGGTCGTGCAGCGGCTGCCCGTGGGTGCGAGCACGGGGCTCAACCGTGAGATCCTGATCGCGTCGGGCGTCGTCGCCTATCACGAGACGAAGTGGCGCGAGCTGAAGGTCTACGACGATGTCTACGAGGTCCTGCGCTGGCTCTCGGCGCGACCGGGACTCGTCCGCGGGATCATCTCGGCCGGGATCGGGATCAAGCAGGCCGAGAAGGTCATCCGCCTGCGCATCTACGAGTTCCTCACCCCGAACGCGATCTACTTCACCGAGCAGGTCGGCATCAACAAGCCGAATCCCAAGCTCTACCGACGCGTGCTCCAGGACCTCGGCCTCTCCGCCGAGCGCTGCATGTACGTCGGTGACAACCCGGTGAACGACATCGACCCCGCCGCCGAGGTCGGGATGATCACGGCGCACAATCGCCGCTCGGGGCGCCACTCCGAGGAGGAAGGCCGCCGCAAGCCCGACTACGTGATCCGCAACTTCTACGAATTGCGGGACCTGCTGCGCGGCGAGTTCGGCTTCGGGTGAGCGGAGTCGCTCTGCCTCAGCGGAGCTGGGCCCAGTACTCCGCGGGCATGTCGTGCGCGATCTTGAGCGCACCGTTCGCGCCGCCGTAGACCGGCTCGTCGACGTGGATCACGCGCCCGCCCCCCATCTCGCGGCGCATGACACCCTCGATCGCGGTGTCGAGCCCGCGGATCATCGAACCACCGCCGGCGAGCACGACGCGGTTGCGCAGCTTGTGCTGGAACTCCGGGTCGAAGGTCCCGATGAGACGCCGCAGACCCGCGACGATCGGCTCGACCAGGATGCTGCACGCACGCTTGATCGCGTCGGTGACGTCGAACTCCGTGGGGCGTCCATCGACCGGCAGCGTGACGATCGCGCGCTCGGGAGCGTCGCCGAGGTGCGAGTAGCGCTCCTTGATCTCCTTGACCATCTGCGTCGAGAAGGACGCACCCGGACAGGCGGTCTTCATCAGCTCTTCGAGCTTCTCGTCGACGTGATCGCCGGCGCAGGAGATCGTGATCTGGTCGGCCTCCTCCGGCATCGTGCCGTGCATGCGGCAGAGGTCGGTCGTGCCGGCGCCGATGTCGATGATGAGCGCATCCTCGAGCATGTCGAGGCCGTAGGCGACCGCGAAGGGTTCGCTGCACAGCATCACGGAGTCGACCGAGGCCCGCGCCGCGCCGAGGATCGCCTCCTTGTTGTGGATGCTCGCCTGCGCGGGCACTCCGATCACCGCGTAGACGAGTTCGTCCTTCCGCGGTTGCGCCATCCGGATCGCCTCCCGGATCAGGTCGCGGGCCGCGATCTCGATCTCGCCGCGGTTCGCGCCCTCGGGGAGCTCGCTGTACTTGAAGACGCCCTTCGCGAGCGGCCGGTGCAGGCGCAGCGAGAGTCGCTTCTCGAGGGCCTCCTTGCCGAAGAGGACGTCCTTCTTCAGCAGCTTCTTGCTGACGACGTCCTTCGGGTAACCGACGACGGACAGCACGGTCTCGCGCACGCCGTTGCTCGCCGCAACGGACGTCCGCGACGTGCCGAGGTCCATCCCGATGTAGAGAACGCCGTGGTCCTTGCCGCCGCTGGGCGGGGACTGCGGTCCGCTGTTCGTGGCTCCTGTCGTGCTCGTCATGAATCCCTCCCGCGATGGGGCTCGCCGCCGTCAGCCCTTCTTCTGGAGCTTCAGGTTCGCGGCGAAGATCCCCGCCATGAGTTCTTTCTTGCGCCCGTAGTCGCTCTCCGCGTCGGAGAGCCCCTGGACCTGCCGGTACACCGACGCGATCCCGGGATCACCTTCCTTCTGCTTCGCGAGCTGACCGATCTGGCTCTCCGCCGCCTCGAGCGACGAGGACAGCTTCGCGATGCGCCGCTGCAGGATCTCGACCTCGTTGTCGCGCGCCGCAGCCTTGGCCTCCAGGGTCGTCCGGCGCTCCTCGCTGACGAGGCCCATGACGACTTCCAGCACACGCTGTTCGAGTCGCGCGGGATCGCGCCCTTCGCGGAGCGCCGCGGAGACGACGCTGCGCACCGTCTCGGCGATGCGCTCGTCCTCGCTCTCCCAATTCGATCGCTGCTCGAGCCGCGCGGCTTCGATGCGCGACTCGAGCTCCTGCTCGAGCTTCTGGAGTTCCAGCCGGAGCGAGTTCACCTCCTCGGCATCGCGCTGGTGGCGAGCCTGGAGTTCCTCGTTGCTCCGGAGCAGCCGCATGAACTCCTCGCGGGTCGCGTCGGCGATCGCCGCGCGCTCACCCAGGAGCAGCTTGTCGCGCAAGGTGCGGTGCACGGCCTCGTCGATCAGGGCGACGATGCGATCGAGCCCGACGACGCTGACCTGCTTGACGCCCTGCTTCTTGAGCTGCTCGACCGAGGTACGCGTCGCGAGCTTGCGAACGGCGTCGGCGAGGTTCTTGCGGATTCCGGCCACCCTGTTCCTCAGCTCTCGCGCCGCGAGCGGTACGAGAAGCGCGGGTCGCTGTCGGGATCGGCGCCCCGCACTTCGGTGACGAAGACCCCGAGGACGTTCGCACCGAGATCCTTGAGGCTGCGGATCGCCTCCTTCGTCAGGCTCTTGGTCGAGTACTCGAGGCGCACCGTGAGCAGCGTGCCATCGGAGCGCGCGGCGATGACGCTCGCATCGGTCGCGGGCAGGACGGGCGGCGTGTCGACGATCACGTACGCGTAGCGCTCCTTGAGCCTCGCGAAGAGGTCGTCGATGCGCGTCGTGGTCAGGATCTCGGAGGGCGTTGCGAGCTGCGATCCGGCGCCGAGCACGGTGAGGTTGCGGACGCCACCCTGTCGGAGCGCCGACTCGAGGCGCACGCGCGCGAGGAGCACGTCGCCGAGTCCGGGGCCGGGTTCGAGACCGAGGTAGGACTCCACGGACGGATCGCGGAGGTCGGCGTCGACGAGCACCACCTCGTGGCGATCGAGTTCGGCGAACGCGAGCGCCAGGTTCACCGCGGAGATCGTCTTGCCCTCGCCCTTGATCGCGCTCGTCACCACCAGCGTCTTCGGCGAGCCGTCCGGGTTCAGCGCCATCAGCTGGTTGCGCAGCCCGCGGAACTGCTCGGCCCGGTAGCTGGTCGGATCGTGGAAGACGACGACGTAGGGGTCGACGACGCGGTCGACGATGACCAGCATCTCGTCGCCCGACGGTTCGGGCGCCGGCTCGGCGAGTTCGTCGTTCTTGCTGCGGAAGCGGGTCACGAGGCCTCTCTGGATCTGCCGGCGCCGGGCAAGCTGCCGAGCGAGGTGCCGGCAGCATCGGGACTATCGACGGCCCCGCACCGCGCGCCTGAGCGGGGTGCGGGCGCGGCGTCGACGTGTAGGACAACGCGCCGATGCACCCACCGCAAGGGGTCTTGCGACGCGACCCGTGAGCCCCGCCGTCAGGCGCCGCCCAGGTCGACGCCCCGCTCCCTCGCGATCTCCCGCGCGCGCTCGTAGCCGGCGTCGGCATGACGGGCGACACCGATCCCGGGGTCCGCGAGCATGACCCGCTCGATGCGACGCGCGGCATCCGGACTGCCATCCGCGACGGTGACCTGCCCCGCGTGGAGCGACTTGCCGATCCCGACGCCTCCCCCGTTGTGGATCGAGACCCAGGTCGCTCCGCACGCGACGTTGAGCATCGCGTTCAGCAGGGGCCAGTCCGCGACGGCATCCGAGCCGTCGGCCATCGCCTCGGTCTCCCGATAGGGCGAGGCGACCGAGCCACAGTCGAGATGGTCGCGGCCGAACACGATCGGAGCGGCGAGTTCGCCCTTCCGTACGAGTTCGTTGACGGCGAGGGCGAAGCGATGCCGCTCGCCGTAGCCGAGCCAGCAGATCCGCGCAGGCAGCCCCTGGAACGCGATGCGTTCGCGGGCCGCGCGGATCCACGTCGCCAGCGAGCGGTCGTGACCGAACATCTCGAGCACCAGCTCGTCGGTGCGGGCGATGTCGGCGGCCTCGCCGCTCGTCGCGACCCAGCGAAACGGTCCCCGCCCCTCGCAGAACTGCGGGCGGATGTACTCGGGCACGAAGCCAGGGATGCGGAAGGCGTCCGCGACGCCGGCGTCGCGCGCCTCGGTGCGCAGGTTGTTGCCGTAGTCGAAGGTGATCGCGCCGCGGTCCTGGAGCGCGCGCATGGCCCGCACGTGACGAGCCGCGGTGTCGCAGGCGCGACGCACGTACTCCTTGGGATCCGCACCCCGCAGCGCGCGGGCCGCCGCGAGGCTCATGCCGTCGGGCACGTAGCCGTTGAGCATGTCGTGCGCGCTGGTCTGGTCGGTGAGCAGATCGGGGACGAGGCCGCGGGCGAGGATCGCGTCGAGCAGCTCCGTCGCGTTGGCGACCACGCCGACCGAGAACGCCGCCTTCTCCGCGCGCTTGCGCCAGGCCAGGTCGATCGCCTCGTCGATGCTGCCTGCGAGGTGGTCGAGGTAGCGCGTCTGGAGCCGCTTCTCGATCCGTTCGCGATCGACGTCTGCGGCGAGGAAGCTGGCCCCGGCCAGCGTGGCCGCGAGGGGCTGCGCCCCGCCCATGCCTCCGAGTCCCGCGCTCACGCAGAGGCGGCCCTTCAGATCACCGGCGAAGTGGGCCCGCCCCGCGGCGGCGAAGGTCTCGTAGGTCCCCTGCACGATGCCCTGGCTGCCGATGTAGATCCAACTGCCTGCGGTCATCTGCCCGTACATCACGAGCCCGAGTTCCTGCAGCCGGCGGAACTCGTCCCAGGTCGACCAGTCCGAGACGAGGTTGCCGTTCGCGAGCACGGCGCGCGGCGCGTCGACGTGCGTGCGGAAGACGCCGACGCACTTGCCGGACTGCACGAGCATCGTCTCGTCGGGCCGCAGGCGCCGGAGCGTCGCGAGGATGCCCGCGAGGGCCTCGTGGTTGCGCGCGGCCTGCCCGGAGCCCCCGTAGACGATCAGGCGCGCGGGGTCCTCCGCGACCTCCGGATCGAGGTTGTTCTGCACCATCCGGTACATCGCCTCGATCTGCCAGTTGGCGCAGGTGATCGACGTTCCGCGCGGCGCACGGAAACTCGGTGCGGGTCTCGTCATGGTGGGCTCTGCGGGAGCTGCGGAGGAAGCTCGGGGGCGGGCTCGGGCCACCCGTGGCTCCTCAGCGCGCGATGCTGAAGTAGAAGATGCGCTCCTGATCGAGATCCTCGGCGAGGAGCGGCCAGGCGAAGTCGAACTCGAGCGGCGCCTCGAGCACGGGCACGAGCACGCGGACACCGATGCCGTAGGTCAGGCGCGGGGAGCCGAGGTCGTTCAGCGAGAGTCCCAGCATGCCGAAGTCGGCGAAGATGTGCCCGCGCAGCACCTCGGTCTCGCGGAGCTGACCCTGCTGGCGCGTCGAGAAGAGCGGGAACCCGTACTCGAGACTCGAGAGGACGCGCGCCTCGCCGCCGACCGGCTTCCCGAACTGGAAGGGGCCCGCGCGGCGCTGGTCGAAGCCGCGCAGCGTGTTGCCGCCCATGTAGAAGCGCTCGGTCAGGAAGAGGTCCTCGTCCTCGCCATGGCCACCACCCCAGTCGAAGCTGCTCTTCAGGCGCAGCACGTGGGCGCGGTCGCGCGCGTCCTTCCAGAGCCGCAGATACTGCGTGTGGTTGATGCCGAGCTTCCAGAACTCGGCCGACGCGCCGAGGAAGCCGCCGGCGTATTCCCCGCCGAGGCGGACCTTGAAGCCCTGGGTCGGCTCCGCGGGGTAGTCGACGTCGGAGAAGCTGATGTTGGCGGAGAGACCACGCACCTCGGTCTTGCCCTCCGCGTCGTAGACGATCGCCGGAGCACTCGCCTGGATGTCGCGGACGTTCACGGTCTCGTCGCGCAACGAGAGCCCCACGCTGAGCTCCTCGGTGAAGGCTCGCTGCAGGCCGAGCTCGCCGCCGAGCGTGTCGGAGCGGAACGAATCGAGCGCCTGCAGGCGGCGGTAACCCGCGACGCGCAGCCCGATCGTGTCCATGTGCGTGCCGAAGAGATCGGGCTCGAAGAACGAGATGTCGAAGAAGCTCAGCTCGGTGCCGGGCATCGCGACGAGGCTCAGCTCTTGTCCCGCGCCGTGGAACGCCTTGTTCGAGCCGATCTCGCCGAACCAGTCGATCGGGTTCCACGAGGAGGGCAGACGGCTGATGTCGAAGTTCCGCTTGAGGAACTGCAGGCGGGCCTGCACGCCGAACGCGGTGCTGACTCCGCCGCCCCAGAGGAAGCTGCCGGTGTCGCCCTCGGTCACGGTCACGGCGAGATCGACGTCGTCGGGGGTCCCCTCGACGGGCAGCAACTCGAACTTCGCCCCGCCGTAGCCCTGCCAGTCGGAGAAGTACCGCAGGGAGTCGAGCACGTTCTGCGAACGTTCCAGCTGGAGCAGGTCCAGTCGCTCGCCCGGCATCTGGAACACCTTGCGCAGGATGATGCGATCCTGGGTGTCGGTGTTGCCGCGCACCTGCACCGCACGCAGGCGCTTGGGGCTGCCCTCGCGGATGGGCAACGCGATGTGCACGAGCGCGTTCTCGATGTCGAAGCGCTCCTCGGGATCGCCGATCTGGAAGGCGTTCTCGATGCCGCGCCCGAACTGGCCCTCACGTGGGTGGCCGCGCTCGCCGTAGAAGCGCGCGATCGCGAGCTTGTCCTGGTCGATCTGCAGGAAGTCGTAAGGCTCCCCCACCTTCGACTTCACCAGCGCGAGGAGATCGGCCTTCGGGTAGCGCGGCGTCGCATCGCCCTCGAAGCGGATGTCGAGGCTCGCGATCCGGTAGCGACGACCTTCGATGATGCGGATCGTCAGATCGACGACGCTGCGGTCCGCCGAGTACGCCTCGCCGACGAACTCGACGCGCGCGTCGCGGAAGCCACGCTGGCGGTACCAGACCCGCAGACGGTCGAGGTCCTCGTCGAGCACCTCGCGGGAGTACTCCGTGCTCGAGATCGTGCCCGCGGCCTCGCTCGACAGGCGCGGGCTGCCGCCGAGGTTGTCGGCGAAGCGGAGCGCGATCCACCCCGGGTAGCTCTCGTTCCCGAGGAAGACCATGCGGCCGATCTTCACGCGCGGCCCCTCGTCGACCCAGAAATGGAGGACGCTGTTCGTCCGGTCCTCCTCGATCCGCACCTGGACGAACGCGTGCCCCTTGCGGCGGTATCGCTCGACGAGGGTCAGCGCGTACTGGTCCGCGGCCATGCGGTTGATGCGCTGGCCGACGTCGAGACCGAGCAGGGTCCGCGCCTCGCGGTCGGAGAAGGTCGAGAGGCCGTGGAACTCGTAGCGATCGAAGGTGCGCTCCTCCTGGATCACGAAGAACACGCGGACGCCGTCGCCCAGCTCTTCGATGTCGCAGCGCGCGATCAGCTTCAGCTTGGCCAGCAAGAGCGCGAGATCGGCCTCGACCTCCGCCGCGCGCAGCGGCTGGCCCTTGCGGGTGCGCAGCACCCGCGTGATGAGTTCGGCCTTCGCGTCCGGTTCGACGATCAGCTCGACGACCGGCTTGCCCTCGGCGCTGTCGCGGTCCTGGATCGGCGGATTCTGGACTGGCGGATCTTGGGCAGGCGGACTCTGGGCCGGCGGCACCGTGGGGTCCTGGTTCTGCGGCGTCGGCCAGGCCGCGAGCGGCGCGGATCCGACGATCACGCCCCAGCAGAGCACGCCCCACGCGAGCCGCGCCGCGCGCGAGCCGACGCACGCCGTCGCCCACCGGGCGCAGGCCGTCGCCCGGCGCAGCACACTGCGGACCCGCAGCCTCACGCGATGGGCTCCCGCCGGCCGGTGAAGTTCTCGAAGCGCATGTACTCGGCGAAGAAGCGCAACTTGACGTCGCCCGTCGGGCCGTTGCGCTGCTTGGCGATGATGAGCTCCGCGATGCCGGCGTTCTCCTCGGTGCGTTTGAAGTACTCCTCGCGGTGCAACAGCATGATCACGTCGGCATCCTGCTCGATGGCACCGGACTCGCGGAGGTCGCTCATGCGCGGTCGGTGGTCCTCGCGCCCCTCGACGTCGCGGTTGAGCTGGCTCAACGCGATCACGGGGATCTCGAGCTCGCGCGCGAGACCCTTCAGCGAACGCGAGATCTGCGCGATCTCCTGCTGGCGGCTCTCGATGCGTTGCCCGCCGCCCATGAGCTGCAGGTAGTCGATGACCACGAGCCCGAGCGGCTGCTGCTGCTTGTGGCGGCGGCACTTCGCGCGCAGCGTCGCGGGCGTGAGGCCGGCGCCGTCGTCGACGTGGATCGGGCACTCGTAGAGCTTCGCGGCCTCCTGCTGGAGCCGGTCGTACTCCGAGTCGGTGATGCGCCCGCGGCGCATCGCCTGCCCGTTGATCTGCGCGCGCGAGCAGAGCATGTTCGAGATGACCTGCTGCGCCGACATCTCGAGGCTGAAGATCAGCACGCCGTGGCCGCGCTGCGCGACGCGCTCGCAGAGGTTGAGCGCGAAGGTCGTCTTCCCCATCGAGGGGCGCGCCGCGACGATCAGCAGCTCGCCCTTCTGCAGGCCACCCATCATCTCGTCGAGTTCGGTGTAGCCGGTGGGCAGTCCGGTGAGATCGCCACGCTGCGAGCGGAAGAAGTCGATGCGCTCGAAGGTCTTCTGCAGCACCGTCTCGATGCTCTTGATGTCCTGCTGCACGCTCATCCGCGCGATGCGGAAGATGCGCTCCTCGGCCATGTCGAGTAGCTCGCGGGGATCGGCGGCGTTGCGGTACGCCTGCTCCGCGATCTCCTCGCAGATCTCGAGCAGCTTCCGCTGGATCGCCTTCTCCCGGACGATCTCGGCGTGATAGCCGACGCCGGCGGCGGAGACGACGCCGTTGAGGAAGCCGATCAGCTCCTCGCGTCCGCCGACCTCGCTCAGCTCGCCGCGGCGCGAGAGGACTTCCTCGACGGTGAGGACGTCGACGTGCCCGCTGCGCTCGAAGGCCTCGAGGATGGCCCCGTAGACGAGCCGGTGGCGTGGGACCCAGAAGTCGTCGGACTCGAGGAGCTGCCCGATGTCGGCGACCGAACTCTGGTCGAGGAGGAGCGAGCCGAGCACGGAGCGCTCGGCATCCACGTTGCGCGGCTTGCCGCGCAGCTCGGTGCCCGGTCCGAAGTCCACCATCGGCCCTCCCTCGTGTCGCGTCATGAGTCAGTCGCGGGTCATGCGTCAGCGCGTCGTCGCCAGCCTGCTCGATCCGGGTTCTTCCGCGCGGGGATCCGCGTGGGTGGGGCATCTTGCCGAGCGCGCGCCGCGCCGATCAAGCATCGTCGGCGACGGGCCGCTCGGGAGCTCGTGGACAGCATTCCACAGATCCGCGCTGCGCCCGCCCCGCGCCTGATGGAGGTCGGTGGAGAACGCCGGGTCACCCCCGCGCCGATCAAGGCTCGAGAACGACACGTCCCTGGGTGATGTCGTCCCCGCACTCGACGACGCCGCGCCGGCTGAGCTCGCGCATCAGCGCGACGGCCTCCTCGGCACCGACGCGCAGACGGCGCCGCAGGAAGGTCACGCTCGCCCGGCGGTAGCGCTGCACCAGTTCGCGGGCCTCCTCGACGAGTGCGTCGTCGGGCCGGTCCCCACCGAAGAGTCGCTGCTGCTGCAGCCCCTCGCTCGGCCGCTCGAGTTCGACGGTCGCCTCGGTGACGCTCGCCTCGGTGAAGCTCGCCTCGGTGACGCTCGCGGCAGCCGGCTCCTCGCGCGCCTCACCCTCGCGTTCGGCTTCGAGAGGCGGCTGCGGGTTGGGGAAGAGGACCACCACGCGTTCGTCCACGGCGTCCGCGGGCTCGGCGGCAGGCTCGCCGTCGACGGCGAGTTCAGGCTCCTCGTCGAGTTCGAGTTCGGGCTCCTCGCCGAGTTCGAGTTCAGGCTCGTCGTCGAAGTCCTCGTCGGACTCCTCCGCGGCCTCGGCCGCGGGGGCGCTCGGCGCGTCGAAGTCGGCACCGAGGCGCGGATCCTCGTCGTCGGGCTCCGGCTCGACGCCGCGCGCGGGTTCGCCTGGCGCCGACGCCTCGCCCGACGCCTCGCCCGACGCCAGGGCATCGAGCGCGTCGGCCTCCGCGGCGCTCGGCCCGGCTTCCCCATCCATCGGGAGCGACAGCACCGCGCTGTCATCGGCCTCCGGACCGAAGCCTGCGGCATGACCGCGCGCGAGCCGCCGCGCCCGACGCGTGCCGGGCTCCGGCAGCGCTTCGACGCGCGCCAGGGCATCGGCCTCGGTCGCGGGCGACTCGTCCTCGACCGGAGCGCGCAGCTCGGCGTCGAGGTCGAACTCACTCGCCGACGGCGCCGGAGCCTGCGGCTCGGGAGCCGGGGCCTGGTCGAGGCGGAGCGACTCCAGCTCCGCGATCGCGGCGCGCTCGACGCCCTCGGCCGGCCCGGGCTCCTCCGCGCTGCCGGCCTGGGCCGGCGTCGGGGCCGCGTCGCTCGCGCTCGGACGAGGCGCCGCGGCGCGCTCGGCCGCCCCGCGGTTCAGGGTCGCGGTGACGCGGTCCGCGAGCCGCTTGAAGTAGCCGAAGAAGAGGAAGTCGGTCGCGAGCAGCAGCGACGCGAGGACCGCGAGACCGACCACGATGCTCGAGAAACCGGGGCTGAGGATCGCGCCGAGTCGTTGCCCGAGGAAGCTGCCGATCCGTCCGCCGGACTCGACGGTGCTGCCGTCCGCACGGAGACCGACGAGCACCGCGAGGCAGAATCCGAGGGCCGCGATGCGCGAGAGGCGGCCGAGCGGCCGCTCGACGCGACCGCCGAAGAACCAGATCGAGCTCCAGACGAGCACGAGGGCCGCGACCATGAAGCTCGGCTCGAAGCCGAAGAGCTCGACGATCCCGCGCACGAACCGGGCGAAGAGGTTCTCCGCCGAGGAGCCGTAGATGCGGTGGTAGGTGATCGCGCCGAGCAGCCCTCCCGAGAGGACGAGAGGGATCAAGGGGATCGCCCACGAGGCGTCGCCTCGCGCGCCCGAGTCTGGCCGTTCGGACATGGTCACCTCCCTTCGCCGCGGCGGCCGTCCCCCGCCGCGCGACATCCGCTCGGATGCCTCGCGGCGAGCTCGTCCGTCCGGTCGAAGGGCGAAGGATAGCCAGGGGCGGGGCGCCGGGCCAAGACGCCGCCGCTCCGGGGAGATCGACGCGAGCGGGTCGGAGTCATCGCCGCGCTCGACGCCGCGAGGCGTCCTCGTCGTCGTCTTCGTCCTCGTCGTCTTCGTCCTCGTCGTCGCCGGACTCGTCGTCGGCCCAGGGCGCTCCGTCGTCCGCGTCGTCCGCGAGGTCCTCGGACTCGTCACCCGCGTCGGCGGACTCGGAGTCCTCCGCGTCGGGGTCCTCGGCCGCGGCATCGGCGGACTCGTCCGCGTCCTCGACCGGGGCCTCGTCGTCGATCGCCTCGGCAGCGTCGTCGAGCTCGTCCTCGCCGCCCTCGAGTTCCTCGGCCGCCGCCGCTTCCCGCGCCCGCCACTCCTCGAGGGTCATGAGCACGTCGCGTGACTTGCTGCCGAGGAAGGGCCCGACGAGCCCGTCCTCCTCCATCATCTCGAGCAGGCGCGTGGCGCGCGTGTACCCCACCGCGAGCGCGCGCTGGATCAGGGTCGCCGAGCCACGTTGCTGGCCGAGGATGACCTCGGCGGCCTGGTCGTAGAGGTCGTCGCGCTCGGAGAGCCCCTTCTTCTTCGCGGTCTCGGTCTGGACGAGATCCGGGATGAAGGCGGCCTCGGGGCCGTGCTGTTCGAGCCAGGCACAGACCCCGTGGGTCTCCTCCTCGGAGACGAAGGCGCCCTGCGCACGCAGCATCTGCCCCGCGGTCGGGGACACGAAGAGCATGTCGCCGAAGCCCAGGAGCTTCTCGGCGCCGTTGCTGTCGAGGATGACGCGGCTGTCGATCTTGCGGTTGACCTTGAAGGCGATCTGACAGGGCAGGTTCGCCTTGATGACACCGGTGATCACGTCGGTGCTCGGCCGCTGCGTCGCGAGGATCACGTGGATGCCGACGGCGCGCGACTTCTGCGCGAGGCGCTGGATCGACTCCTCGACCTCCTTCTGCGCGACGTTCATCAGGTCCGCGAGCTCGTCGATGACGACGACGATGTACGGCAGATGCGCCTCGCTCGGCTCGATCGGCCGCTGCAGCCGCCGCTCGATCTCCTCCTTGCCGAGCTTGTTGAAGCTCTTGATGTGGTTCGTGCCCGCACCGGAGAGCACGGTGTAGCGGCGCTCCATCTCGTCGACCGCCCAACCCAGGACGACCGGCGCGCGCTTCATGTTCGTCACGACGTCGCACGCGAGGTGTGGCACGCGGCGGAACACCTGCAGCTCGACCATCTTCGGGTCGATCAGGACGAGCCGGACCTCCTGCGGCGTACGCGTGAGCAGGATCGAGAGCAGGATCGAGTTGATGCACACCGACTTGCCCGAGCCGGTCGTGCCGGCGATGAGCAGGTGCGGCATGCGCGCGAGGTCCTCGACGATCGGATCGCCGGCGACGTTCTTGCCGAGGAAGAGCGGGATCGCCTTGTCCTCCGCGAGCCCGTACTGCTCGAGCAGCTCGCGCAGGTAGACCATCTGCCGCGACTTGTTCGGCACCTCGATGCCCACGGTGTCCTTGCCGGGGATCGGCGCCACGACGCGCACGTTCAGCGCGCGCAGCGCGGCCGCGAGGTCGGCTTCGAAGGCGGTGACCTTGCTGAGCTTGATGCCCTCGCCGAGGCGCAGCTCGTACTGCGTCACCGCGGGCCCGACCGACGCCGCGACGACCTGCGCATCGAGCCGGAACGAGGCGAGCCGTTTCTCGATCGCCTCCTTGTTCTGTTCGAGCAGCTTGTCGCTGTTCTCCGCGGCGACCTCGGGCACGTCGCGGAGGAGTTCGATCGGGGGATAGGTCCAGGGCTCCGCGAACGGCAGCTGCGGGTGCCGGTCGCGGACGCGCGCCTTCTTGCGCTGTTTCGCGCGGCGCTCGATGCGGAGCCGCGTCGCCCGCGCCTTCGCATCCCGCGCCTCGACGCTGGCCGCGGGCTCGCCCTCGTCCGGTTCGGCCGCCGACTCCGCGTCGCTGGCCTGCGCCTCCTCGCCGGCCGGCTCGCGTGCGCCCGCGGCCGGGGTCTCCGGCGGAGCCGCGTCGGACTCCGCTGCCGGCTCCGGCGCGGACGCCGGCTCCGGCTCGGGACTCGAGTCCTCGTCCGCGGCCGCGAGCTCCTGCCCTGCGAGCTCCGCGAGCTCGCCCGACTCCGCGGCGTTCGCGCGCGGGGCGCGCCGACGGCGCCGACGCGGCGCGGCATCGCTCGCCTCGCCTTCACCGGCCTCCGCCTCCGCGTGCTCGACCTTCGCCGCGACTTCGCTCGCGCCGGCGAGGGCGAGCTGTGGGCGCAGTTCGCGCACGCGATGCGCGGCGCCTTCGACGCCGTGCGCGACGCGCAGCAGCATCGACGAGAGCAGCCACTCGGTCGCGAGCAGCAGCGCGCAGAGCGCGCCGAAGAGCACGACGAGAAGTCGGCCCGAACCCCCGAGTGCGTGGTAGAGCCGCGGCGAGAGGTTCGCGCCGAAGCGACCGCCGGGGCCGTACGGGAAGAGCCGGGACGGATCGGCGTCGCCCTGCGGGCCGGCGAGCAACACGCTCATCATCGCGATGAACACGAGCAGGCCGACGAGCTTGATCGCGGGGCGCTCGACGACCCGGCCGGCGAAGACGAGGACGCCGCTGACGGCGGTCGCGATCGCGAGGATCCAGGCGCCGGCGCCGAAGATCCAGGTCAGGCCGTCGGCGAGCCGATGGCCGACGACGCCGCCGACGTTGCGCAGGGAGCCGCGCGGGATCGCGGTCGCGTCGAGCTGGGTCCGGTCGAAGGTCGCGAGCGCGAGGAGCACGAACAGCGCGAGTCCCACGATGGCGAGCGCGAGCACCTCACGGGCGCGCGGGCCGAGCTCCCGGCGCGGCACGTCTTCGATCGGTACGAATCGATGACCACGCTTGCGTTCGCTCATGACCTTCCCTCGGACGGACTGCGGGTGACATGCGTGCGCCGCGCCAGGGCACGCTCGACGAGGAGCGCCGCGGTGACCGCCTTGTCCTGATGCGGCAGCTCCTCCAGACCGCGCGGACCGTCGTCTGCCGCGAGCGGGTCGAGCAGGAACACGCGGCTGCCCTCGCGGGCGAGGGCGTCGGGGGCGTTGACGACGCAGAGGTCGAAGTGCTTGCGACGGGCCTTCGCGAGCACGCGCGCGACCACGTCGGCCGGCGGCACGCCGACGAAGGACTCGAGCGCGAAGCCGACGCAGACGCGCGACCCCTTCTGTTCCCCCAACGTGCCCGCGATGTCGGGGTTGGGCACGAGTTCGACCTGGAGCACGCTCGTCGCCTTCGGCGGCTTGCCCGGGTGACGCCGTGCCGGGCGATGATCCGCCACCGCCGCGGCGAAGAACGCGACCTCGCAACGGGCGAAGGCCGCCTGCGCCGCCGCGAGCATCTCGTCCGCGGAGACCACGTCGATCCGCCGCACGCCGGCCGGCGTCGGCAACGCCGTGGGGCCGCTGACGAGCGTGACCTCGCACGCGCGGGCGACGGCGGCCGCCGCGATGGCGTACCCCATGCGGCCGGTGCTCCCGTTGCTCAGGAACCGGACGTCGTCCAGGTGCTCACGCGTGGGCCCGGCCGTGACCAGGATCTCGGTCATCGCGTCGTCGATCACCGCCCCTCACGAGTCACGGAGCGGAGACTGCATCGCACGGGGACCGCCGTCCCCGCCGACGCCTCACGACGCGAACGGTGCGACGCCGTGGGAGCGACACTGCACCGTTGCGCGCGACCGCCCGCGCGACAGGACGCCCAGCGGTCGGGCGCCCTGTAGCACGATGGTAATCGGTGGACCCGCGTCCGGGCCAGCGACGAATGCCCGCTAAGTTCCGCGCCCTGTTGCGGTCGACGCGACCCGCGTGGTCGCCTGCGACCCGCGTCCGCCCCACGCGTCCCTCGAGATCGTCCGTTGCTGCCTGCACCCCTGCCCCGCGCGCTGCGATCGGTCGCGCCGCTCGCACTCATCGCCCTGCTCGTCCTCGGCGCCTGCGCCACGGCACCGGAGTACCTGCGCGAAGCCGACGAGGACGCCTACGCGATCCTCACGCGAGCGCACGAGGAGGTCACGGGCGAGGCCAAGGTGGAACGGATCGGCGGCTCGGCCGGGACCCTCCGCCAGAAGCTCGAGGCCGAGCTCGCGCGCGGCGAGCCCTCGACGCTGCGGATCGACATCCCTCGCGCCCTCGACATCGCCGCCGAGAACAGCCGCGACTTCCTGCGGCAGCGTGAGTCGCTCTACCGCACCGCGCTCTCGCTGACCTCGGCCCGCCATGACTTCGAACTGCGCTGGGGAGGTGGCGGAACCGGGGAGGTGTCGGGACAGGGCGACGACAGCGCCGCGGTGCGCCTGAGCGAGGACCTCAGCGCCTCCGTGCGCTCGAGCTCGGGCACGCGGGTCGTCGCCTCCTTCGCCAACAACCTGCTCAAGTCGCTCGTCAGCGGCGGTGCGGGCTGGAACGAGTCGTCGATCCTCGGCCTGAGCCTCACGCAGCCGCTGCTGCGCGGCGCCGGTGAGCACATCGTGCGCGAGCCGCTCACGCAGGCCGAGCGCGACGTGGTCTACGCCGTGCGCAACTTCGAGCGCTTCCGCGCGACCTTCGCCGTCGAGGTGGTCAGCACCTACCTCTCCCTCCTCGAGCAGCTCCGCAACATCGACAGCCAGCGCCGCAACCTGGACGGCATCCGGCGGGCGCGCGAGCAGATCGAAGCGCTGTACACCGCCAACCGCCGGCCGCTGGGCGACCTCGACCGCGCGCGCCAGAACGAGCTCACCGCGGAGAACGGGCTGCTGAACGCGAACAACCGCTTCGAGGCGGCGATGGACTCCTTCAAGGAGCAGCTCGGCCTGCCGATGAGCACGAAGCTCGAGCTCGATCCGGCGGAGCTCGAGCGCCTCGGTGCGATGGCGGTGACCGCCGTCGACCTCGAGGTCGAAGCCGCGGTGCGCCTGGCGCTCCAACGGCGCTACGACTACCGCACGGCGCGCGATCGCGTCGAGGACTCGGCACGCCAGCTCGTCGTCGCAGAGGACGCCCTGCGCAGCACGCTCGATTTCTCCGCGGCCGTGCAGGTCCCCACCGAACCGGGCAAGGCGCTCGTCTTCGACTGGTCCAAGGTGTCGTGGTCGGCGGGCTTCGACCTCGGCCTCGCACTCGACCGGCTCGGCGAGCGGAACGCGTATCGCTCCGCGCTGATCGCGCTGGACGACCGCATGCGCACGCGCGACGAACTCGCCGACCAGATCCTGCAGCAGGTGCGCGCCGCGCTGCGCGACATCGTCACGCGCGTCGAGGACTGGCGCATCCAGCAGAACGCCGTGACCCTCGCGGAGCGCCGCGTCGACAGCACCCGCGAGCTCTACCTCGCGGATCGCGCCTCGGCGCTCGACGTGCTCGATGCGGAGGACGATCTCCTCGCCGCGCGCATCGGCCTCACCTCCGCGACGGTCGACTATTCCACGAGCAAGCTCCGCCTGCTCCGCGACCTCGAAGGTCTCGCGGTCGAGCCGCGCGGTCTGCGCTTCGACCCGAATCTCCCGCTTCCCACCGGCCCGCAGGACTCGCGCGACGCCGCGCGTGCGGTGCGCCCGTGACCCCGAACTCCCGCCCGTCCCACCCCATGTCCAGCCAACCCCGCAGCCGCGGCTCCTGCGCCGTCCGCTCCGCCTCGGGCCTCGTCTTCGCACTCGGCGTCCTGGCCGGGTGCGCCGCGGATTCCTCGACGCCCAGCGCGCTCGGCAGCCAGGCACCGGATCTCCTCACGATCACGCGCGGCCCGATGCTCATCACCGTGCGCGAGAACGGCGAGCTCAAGGCCGCCAACGAGACGCGCATCCGCTCGCAGATCGAAGGCCAGGCGACGCTCATCTTCCTCGAGAAGGAAGGCACCGTCGTGAAGAAGGGCCAGAAGCTCATCGAGCTCGACGTGAGCGATCTCCGCGAGAAGCGGGCGACGCAGGGCATCTCGGTCGAACGCGCGCGCGCGAGCATGGTCGCGGCGAAGCAGAACCTCGAGATCCTCGGCAAGGAGCTGAAGGCCGCCGAGGCCGAGGCCAAGAGCAAGCTCGACATCGCCCGCATCGATCTCGAGAAGTTCATCGGCCGCAGGTCGGGCGCCCATCTCACCGAGGCGCAGGCCGCGGAGCGCATCAGCAACCGCGAGCTGATCGACAGCGTCCGCCAGGCGGTGGCCGAGAAGCCGCAGTACGCCGAGCTGCCCGACAAGATCCGCGCGGTGCTCGTCACGCAGTCCGTCGATCCCGCGATCGGGCCCGAGGGGAACCTCGAGCACGAGATGGGCGAACTCGGCCAGCAGGTGCTCGAGCAGCTCGACGAGATCAAGATCGCCCAGCAGCAGCTCCTCCTCGACAAGGACAAGTTCGAGAAGAGCAAGGGGCTGCAGGCGAAGGACTACATCACGAAGCTCGAGCTGGAGCAGGACCGCCTGAAGTTCGAGAGCCAGACCTCGAAGGTCACGCTCGCCTGGCAGAAGCTCGACATCCTGATCAGCTACACGCTGCGCAAGTCGATCATCGACCTCGGTCTGAAGCTCGACAACGCGCTGCTGGAGCTCGACAAGGTGATGGCTTCGAACCTCGCGAAGCAGGCGAGCCAGGTCGCCGACGTCGCGGCGAAGCAGAGCGAGTACGACCTCGCCGACGAGCGCCTGAAGAACTTCGACGAGCAGATCCAGAACGCCGAGATCCTGGCACCGACCGCGGGTCTCGTGGTCGCCGCGGAGGTCGACGACCGCAGCCGCGACGTGGTGCAGGAGGGCAGTCAGGTCCGCGAACGGCAGACCCTGCTCGTGCTGCCCGACGTCACGCGGATGATCGCGGAGGTGAAGATCCAGGAGGCCGACGTCGACAAGGTCCGCGCGGGTCAGATCGCCGTGATCCAGCTGGAGGCCTTCCCCGACCAGGCCTTCACGGGCCGCGTCACGCGGGTGTCGCCGGTCGCCGACTCGGGGCAGCGCTGGATGAGCAGCACGCGCAAGGTCTACAAGACCTACATCGAGCTCGACTCGAACAACGAGGACGGCAGCCTGCGCCCGAACATGACGGCCGGGGTCGAGATCCGCGTCGGAACGGTCCCCGACACCATCGCGGTGCCGGTCTCCGCCGTGCGCCGCGTCGACCGCAGCCGCTACGTCTGGAAGGCGACGCCGTCGGGTCCCAAGGAGGCCCGCGTGAAGCTCGGGCGCTCGACGACCACGCAGGTCGAGATCCTCGAAGGCGTGGCGGTCGGCGATCAGATCTACCTCGCGCCGCCGCCCGGAACCTCGGAGCCGAAGTTCCCCGACGATCCGGCCGACGCGGGTCCCGCCGACCCGGTGCCGGCGCTTCCCACCGAGGTCTCCCCCGGTGAAGCGATGCCCCGCGGCGCCCGCGCCGGTGATCCCTCCGGCGGCAACCCGGTGGTCGGGAGCCCCGCGGGTGGCGCGGCGCCCACCTCCGACCCGGCCGCCGCGGCGACCGGCGAACTGACCCGCGAGGCCTTCCAGGCGGCCGTGCTCGCGAAGCACCCCGAGTTCAAGGCCGTCCTCGAGAGCGAGGGCATGCGCGCGTGGCGCAACGAAGAGGTGCGCGCCGCGATCGAAGCCGATCCCGAGCTCGCGGCGATGCAGGCCACGCTGATGGAGCAGATGCGCGCGCGCTTCGGCGGACAGGGCGGCCGCGGCATGCAGGGCGGACCCGGCCGCGACGGAGGCGCCCCCCGCGAGGGCGGTGGCCGCCGCAACCGCGGCGAGGGCGGAGCGCCCGGCAACGGTGCACCGCGCGACGGTGCGCCGCGCGACGGTGGCGGCAACGCTGCGCCGCGGGACGGTGGACCTTGAGCACGCGACCCGGTGGCGCCCTGCTCGAGGCGACGCGCGGTCGCAGCGACGAGGTGATCGCGGAGTTCGTCGACGTCCACCGCCACTACGTGATGGGCGAGACCACCGTGCGCGCGCTGAACGGCGTGTCGATGCGCATCACGCGCGGTGAGTTCGTCGCGATCATGGGCCGCAGCGGTTCGGGCAAGAGCACCTGCCTCAACCTGCTCGGCTGCCTCGATCGCCCGACCTCGGGCGCCTATCTCCTCGGCGGTCGCGACGTGGCTCGGCTCAGCGACAACGACCTCTCCGAGGTGCGTGGTCGCGAGATCGGCTTCATCTTCCAGTCCTTCAACCTGATCCCACAGCTCACGGTCCTCGAGAACCTCGAGGTGCCGCTCTTCTACCAGGGTCGCGTGGGCATCGAATCGCGGCGGAAGGCCGAAGGACTCGCCGAGCGCGTGGGGCTGGCCGGCCGTCTCGACCATCGCCCGGCCGAGCTCTCCGGTGGCCAGCAGCAGCGCGTCGCGATCGCCCGCGCGCTGATGAACGACCCCCTGTTCCTGCTCGCCGACGAGGCGACGGGCAATCTCGACAGCAACACGGAACGCGAGATCCTCGCCTTGCTCGACGAACTGAATCGCGAAGGCGTGACGATCGTCATCGTCACGCACAACGACAAGGTCGCCACTCACGCCGAGCGCACGATCTGGCTCGCGGACGGCAAGGTCGATCGCATCGTGGAGAACCGCTGATGTTCGGGGGACTGCTCCGGACCGTGCGGCTCGGCATCAAGAGCCTGCTGCTGCACAAGCTGCGCTCCGCGCTGACGATGCTCGGCCTGCTCTTCGGCGTCGCCGCGGTCATCGGGATGCTCGCCATCGGCGAGGGTGCGAGCCGCGAGGCCCTCGAGCGCATCAAGGCCCTCGGCTCGACGAACATCCTGATCCGCAGCAACAAGCCGCCCGACAGCGCGAACCAGTCGAGCCAGTCGATGTTCTCGGCCCAGATGTACGGCCTGACCTACCGCGACGCGGAGCGCATCATGACGGCTCTGCCGCGCGCGGAGGAGATCGTGCAGGTGCGCGAGACGAAGGCCGAGATGCGCGCCGACGCGCGCTGGATGTCGAGCGTCGCCGTCGGGACCGAGCCGGCCTTCCTCGAGGTGGTCGGCATGCGCGTCCGCGAGGGCCGTTGGCTCAGCGAGGTGGACAACATCCGCCAGGCCAACGTCTGCGTGCTCGGCTACGACACCTCGCTCGCGCTCTTCCCGCTCGAGGACCCGCTCGGCCTGACGATCCGCATCGACAACGATCGCTACACGGTGATCGGCGTGCTCGATCAGCTCGGCCGCGCCAGCGGCAGCGTCGGCCCCCCGCTCGACGTCTGCGTCTTCATCCCCATCTCGACCTCGCGCTCGCGCATCGGCGACGAGACGACGACCCGCTCGGGCGGCACCACGACCCGCGAGCGCGTCGAACTGCACGAGATCAAGGTGAAGCTCAGCCGGATCGAGGACGTGATGGCCGCGGCCAACGTCGTGCGCAACACGATCGGCGACTTCCACCGCGACCAGCCCGACTACGTCGTGACGGTCCCGCTCGAGCTGCTGCGCGAGGCGGAGGAGAGCAAGCGGAAGTGGAACTTCATGATGGGCTGCATGGCCGGCATCTCCCTGCTCGTCGGCGGCATCGGGATCATGAACGTGATGCTCGCCACCGTGACGGAGCGCACGCGCGAGATCGGCATCCGCCGTGCGCTCGGCGCGAAGAAGGCGCACGTCGTGCAGCAGTTCATCGTCGAGACCGGCGTGCTGAGCGGCATCGGCGGACTGCTCGGGGTGATCGTCGGCTGGCGCGTCCCCTACGACGTCATCACGCCGCTCTTCGGCGAGCCGACGATCGTGCTCTATGGGCACATCGTCCTCGCCTTCTCGATCTCCTTCGTGGTCGGCGTCGTCTTCGGGCTGTACCCGGCCTGGCGCGCCGCGAACATGGATCCCGTCGAGGCCCTCCGTCACGAGTGATGCAGCGTCACGAGTGATGCGGCGTCACAGTCGATGCCGCGTCACGGTTGATCCCGCGTCACCGGGGATGCGGCATCACGGCTGATGCGAGCGACGCGCGCGCCGGGCCCTGGCCGTACAAAAGCGTAGGCTTTCCACCTCGCCCCCGGAGCTTCGGACACCGTGTCCTCTGCTCCTCGGTGGAAAGCCTACCGTCCGGGTGTCCGCGCGAAGGCCACGCGCCCTCGCACGAACGGGCCGGACTAACCGGCCCATCGCGGGTGGTTTCTCGTCCTGACACTTTTTTTCTACGTGTCCGTGGCGTTGATCGGGTCCAAGTCAGTCCTCGCCATCATGCGCGCCTCGAACCAGTCCGGCCCCCGATCCGAGCCGCGAGCACCGGGCTCCCCCACCCCAGGTCCCCTGTCAGCTCCCCTGTCAGCACTCCGCACGCGCCGCGGGTCGCGCGTCCGGATCCAGGGCGCGAGCGCGGGTCTGCTGACCCTCATCCTCGCCGCAGCGGGTCGCGCCCAGGACGCGCAGCCCGGTCCGGCACCCGCCGCGCAGGATCCCGCGGCACTCGCCGCGGCGCAGGCCCGCTTCGAGGCGCTCGACGTACGCAAGCAGGCGAACGCGATCCGCCTCTTCGAGCGGCAGCTCGAGTGGTCGGAGGACGCCGCCGCGGGCCGCATCGCCGCTCTCCGCTACGAGTTCGACGCGCTGCCGCCGGCGCCCGACACCACGCCGACCTACGGGGATCCGGTCAGCGACGCCGACGCCCCGTACCGCGCCGCGCAGGGCGGCGGGCCGCGCCGGGCGCTGGGCTCGGACTCGGCGGCCTACGCCGCGGTTGCGGCGCGCTTCGCACGCGTCCCCTTCCTGCCCGACCTGCGCCGCGAGGTCGAGTACGACTGGCATGCGGGCCGCGTCGTCCGTCGCGAGCCGCTCGGCTACGCCGACGTCTTCGCCAATGCGCTCGCCGGCTACGCCCCGGGTAGCGACCACGCCGTGGCGCGCGTGCTCGACGTGCTCGACGACGACGAGGCGCAGCGGCGACTCGGCGCCTGGTTCGCCCACACCTACTGCGACCTCGACGCGCACGCGTACCCCGGCATCACGCTCTACGACGTCTGGTACTCCGGCAAGCCCGTCGACGTCCCCGACGTCGATGCCGTGCCCTTCGGCTGGCTGGTGCTCGGCGAGAAGAAGCACGTCTCACCGCTGCGCGGCAAGCCGCGCGATCGGCTCTACGAGGCGATCAAGCAGGCCGCGCTGCGCCACCGGGTGCACCGCACGATGCTCGAGGCGGCGGCGGGCGCCTGCATCGCCGCCGAGCCGCGCATGGAACCGCTCTATGCGCTGCTCGTGCCGCGCTTCCATTACCTCTTCGCCCAGTCCGGCGACCGGCTCGAGGCGCTCGTCGAGCGCCTCGCGGTGCAGGACCGCGAGGCGGTGATCGCCGCGGTCGACGGCGCGATCCGCGACCGCGACGGCGCCGCCTGGAAGACCCGCGAGGCCCGCAAGGAGGAGCTGCGGACGATGGCGCTGCGCGTTCAGCAGGCGGCGCTCGCCGCGCTCGCGCGCGTGGCCTCGGACTGAACGGGTGCTCCGCCGCGCGGTCGCGTGCTCCAATGCGCGGCCATGCTGGCATCCATTCCGCTCCGTCTCCTGGCAACGCCCTGCGCCCTGCTCATCACGCTGCTCAGCTCCGCCGGCTGCTGCGGCGCGCCGCGCCCCGCTGGCGGGAAGGGCACCGCGACCCCGATCCGGGTCGACGAGGTGCAGGCGGTCCTCGACGTCCAGCGCGAGGCCTGGAACCGCGGCGACCTCGAGGGCTTCATGGCGACCTACGAGCGCAGCGAGCAGCTCGGCTTCGTCGGCAGCAGCGGGCTGACGCGGGGTTGGGACCGGACGCTCGCGAACTACCGCCGCGGCTATCCCGACGCCGCCGCGCGCGGCCGCCTCGACTTCGAGCTCGTCGCGGTGCGCCCGCTCGGCGACGAGCATGCGATCGTGGTCGGTCGCTTCCATCTCGAGCGCAGCGCGCCCGCCGACGGTTGGTTCACGCTGCTCGTCGCGCGCTCACCCGCGGGCCTCGTCATCCTGCACGACCACAGCTCGGAGGCGAGCCCGCCGCGTCGCACCTGAAACCGGGGTTTCCCCGGCGCTTTCCGGCGGGGATCGACCGTTAGACTCCCCGCGCGCTCGCGGCGTCCGCCGCGGGTCGATCCTGGCCACGCTGTGGTGGAGCGATGAGCGACAACGGCTTCTCGAGACGGACATTCCTGAAGGGTGCATCGATCGCGGCCGCCGTCACCGGCGGCCCGGCAGCGGCGGGCGAGCTCGCCCGCGCGCGGGGGCCGCGCACGCTCGCGCCCGGCCTCCATGCGCTCGCGCTCACGGTGAACGGCACCCGACACGAGCTGAAGGCCGAACCCCGCACGACCTTGCTCGACGCCCTGCGCGACACGCTCGACCTCACGGGCACGAAGAAGATCTGCGACCGCGGCGCCTGCGGCGGCTGCACGGTGCTCCTCGACGGTGAGCCGATCAACGCCTGCCTCACGCTGGCCTTCGACGCCGAGGGCCGCGAGGTGAAGACCATCGAGGGCCTCGCCCAGGGCGACGCGCTCCATCCCGTGCAGGCGGCCTTCGTCCACTGCGATGCCATGCAATGCGGCTTCTGCACGCCGGGCTTCGTGATGAGCGCCGTCGCGTGCCTCGCTCGCCACGCGACGCCGTCGCGGGAGACCATCGCGAAGGAGCTCTCGGGCAACCTCTGTCGCTGCGGCACCTATGGCCGCGTGATCGAGGCCGTCGAACGCGCGGCGAAGCCCGCGCAGGGAGCGCCGCGATGAAGCCCGATCCGATCGAACTCACGCTCGGCTACGCCGGCGCCGAGAAGCAGGTCAAGGTCGAGGTGCCGGCAGGCGATGCGCCGCACTGGGATCTCCGTACCAGGTTCACGCAGGTCGGCGGTGAGCACGACCGCGTGGACGCCGTCGCCAAGGTGACGGGACGCGCGCGCTACACCTACGACATCACGCTGCCCGGCCTCCTCTTGGGCACGCTCGCCCGCTCGCCGCACCCGCGCGGGAAGCTCGTCGCGCTGGACCTGAGCGGCGTGGCGGCGATGCCCGGCGTGCGCGCGGTGATCCCGCTCAAGGAGATCGGTCATCAGGTGCGCTTCGTCGGCGATCCGATCGCGGCGATCGCGGCGGATACCCTGCACGCGGCGAAGGACGCCCTGGCGAAGCTCACGGCGCAGTACGAGCTGACACCGGACGCCCCCATCGACCTGCGCGACGCCGACGGCGCCCCGACCCTGGACGACGCGGGCAACGTGAGCTCGCCCTGGCCCGCGAAGGGCAACGAGGACATCGAGCAGGCGCTGGCCGGCGCGGCGCACGTGGCGGAAGGCACCTGGAGCGTCGAGGTGCAGACCCACAGCAGCCTCGAGTCCCACGGCGCGGTCTCGCGCTGGAACGACGACGGCAGCGTCGACGTCTGGTGCAGCACGCAGGCGACCTTCGGCGTGCGGCAGGGCCTCGCGGAGGCCGCGGGCGTGCCCGTCGACAAGCTCCGCGTGCACGCCGAGTACGTGGGCGGTGGCTTCGGCAGCAAGTTCGTGCCGGGCACCGAGGCACTCGCGGCGGTGCTGCTCGCGCGCGAGGCGAAGGCGCCGGTCAAGCTCATGCTCGACCGCTACGAGGAGCACACCTGCACCGGCAATCGGCCTTCGGCGCTCATGCGCATCCGCGCCGGCGTCGACGCCGCGGGCAAGCTCGTCGCCTTCGATTGGCAGTCCTTCGGCGGACCGGGTTTCTCGGGCAGCGGCGGACGCGCCGTGCACGTGCGCAGCTGGTTCGGCAATGCCAAGACGCGCGCCGAGCACGTCGACCTGACGACCTTCACGGACGCGGCGCGCGCCATGCGCGCGCCGGGCTGGCCGCAGGGCAACTTCGCCGCCGAGGGCATGCTCGACGAACTCGCGGCGAAGGCCGGCATGGATCCGCTGGCCTTCCGCCTGCTCAACGACGGCGACGAACTGCGCCAGCACGAGTGGCGGCTCGGCGCGGAGCGCTTCGGCTGGCAGGAGCGCGTCAATCCGAAGCCCGGTTCGGCGCGCGACGGCGAATCCCCGCGCTACCTGCGCGGCGCAGGCTGTGCCGCGGCGACCTGGGGACAACTCGGCGGCACCGGCAACAGCGTGCTCTGCCGCCTCCACCAGGACGGCACGATCGAGGTGCGCAACGGCGCCCAGGACATCGGGACCGGGATGAAGACGGTGCTCGCCCTCCTGATGGCCGAGGACTTCGGCGTGCCGACCTCGCGCGTGAAGGTCACGATGGGCCACACGACGGACCCCGTCGGGCCGGCCAGCGGCGGGAGCACGACGACGCCGAGCCTCGCACCGACCGCGCGCCATGCGGCCCAGCTCGCGAAGCAGGAGCTCCTGGAGCGCGTCGCCGCGAAGCTCGGCATGGCGCCGGCGGAGCTGCGCTATGAGTCGGGCAAGGTGCTCGCCGGTGAGCGGAGCCTGTCCTTCGAGGAGGCGTGCCGCGCCATCGGGCCGAATCCGATCGAGGCCATGGGCCGGCGCTTCCGCAACGGCGAGGGCTACCGCGACAGCGTCGCGGGCTGCCAGTTCGCGGAGGTGCGGGTCGACACGGCGACGGGCGCCGTCGCGGTCACGAAGATGCTCGCCGTGCAGGACTGCGGCCTCGTCATCGCGAAGAAGCTCGCCGAGAGCCAGGTGATCGGCGCGATGATCCAGGGCATCAGCTATGCGCTGCACGAGCAGCGCATCATGGATCGGCGCCTCGGCCGCATGATGAACGGGGATCTGTCCTGGTACAAGATCGCCGGTCCGCGCGACGTGCCCCCGATGGAGGCGATCCTCTTCTCCGTCGCGAACGGCAAGAACAACACCGGCGCCGCCGGTCTCGGCGAACCGCCCTCGGTCGCCGCGCCGGCCGCGGTCGCCAATGCCGTCTCCAATGCGATCGGCGTGCGCATGCGCAGCCTGCCGATCACCCCCGACAAGGTCCTCGCCGCATTGGCCTCGCGCCGCGGCAAGCAGGAGGGTCGCTGAGCATGAACCCGTTCACGCTGCACCTCTGTGCCGATCTCGCGGAGGCGCGCGCCGCGTCCGGCGACGGCACCGTCTACAAGGCCGCGGGCATCGACCTGATCGATCGCCTCAAGGAGCGCAAGGAAGCGCTGCCGCAGCTCGTCGACGTCTCGCGCCTGCGCAAGGACCTGGGCGGGATCACCGTCGATTCCGATGCCCTGCGTCTCGGCGCCCTCGCGACGCTGCACGAGATCGCCGAGCACAAGGACACGGGCGCCCGCGCGCTGCGTGCGCTGCGCGACGCCGCGAGCCAGGCCGCGACCCCGCAGGTCCGTCGCCGTGCCACGCTCGGTGGCAACCTGCTCCAGCGCGCGCGCTGCTGGTATCTGCGCTCGGCCGGCGTCGGTTGCGCCCACGGCGGCGACGGACCGACCTGCATGGCCCGTGAGGGCGAGAACCGCTACCACGCCATCCTCGGCGGCTTCGATTGCGTGCGCGTGCACCCGAGCAACCTGGCGACCGCGCTCTGCGCGCTCGACGCCACGGCCGAGATCTTTGGTGGCGACGCCACCCGCCGCATCCCGATCCGCGCCCTCTGGCCCGAGCATGGCCTCGCCTCCTTGCCCGAGCACACCCTCGCGCCGGGCGAGCTCCTCGTCGCCGTATTCGTCAGCCGCGGCGTCATCGAGGGCAACAGCGCGTATCGCGAGGCGCGCGAGAAGGCGAGTTTCGACTGGCCCACCTGCGCCGCAGCGGTGCACGTCGCCCTCGAGGACGGCGTGATCTCGAGCGCGCGCATCTGCCTCGGCGCCGTCGCGCCGGTGCCCTGGCTCGCCGACGACGCGGCGAAGGTCCTCCTCGGCAAGACCCCGTCGGACGAGCTGTTCCAGTCCGCCGCGCGCACCGCATTCGCCGGCGCGCAGGCCCTCACCCAGAACGCCTACAAGATCGAGCAGGGCCAGGCCGTGCTCGTCGACGCATTGCGCGCCGCCTGCGCGAAGGAGTGACCATGGCGAATCCCAGCGACGATCGTCCGCGCACCCACCGCGAGCTCGTCCCGCGCGACCTCTGCTCGTCCCTCGTGATGAAGCCCATGCTCACCCACGGCATGGACGAGCCCGTCCACGACGGCCGCACGGTGCCCGGCGACGGGTACTACTGGTGCCAGCGGAGCTGCACCTGCGTCGGGCCCGACGACGGTCTCGTGCATCCGACGAGCTGTCGCCCGCCGCGGCCGTGCTGGCGGGGGATCGAGGCGTAGTCTTGGCCCGCGGTTGACCGTCCGCGCCCCGGCGCGAACGATGCGGGCATGGCCTCCGATCCAAGCGCCCATCCCACCCGCCGCAGGTTCCTCGCCGAGACCGGTCGTTTCGCCGCCGCCTCGGCTCTCGCCGGCACGGCCCTGCCGCAGGTGCACCTGGGCGGGCGCGAGTCCCTCAAGGTCGCCCTCGTCGGATGCGGAGGACGCGGCGGCGGTGCCGCGGTCAACGCGCTCTCGGTGCCGGGCGCCGATCTGAAGCTGGTCGCGGTCGCGGACGTCTTCGCCGCCAAGCCGCGCCAGCTCGCCGCCTCCCTGAAGGAGCAATTCGCCGACAAGGTCGATCTGCCGGCCGAGCGCCAGTTCGTCGGCTTCGACGGCTACCGCCGCGCGATGGATTGCCTCGACCCGGGCGACATCGTGATCCTCACGACGCCGCCCGCCTTCCGCTGGGTGCATTACGCGCTCGCGATCGAGAAGGGCCTCAACGTCTTCATGGAGAAGCCCGTGACGGTCGACGGGCCCACCAGCAAGCGGATGCTCGAGCTGAACGCGAAGGCCATCGAGAAGGGCCTGCGCGTGGGCGTCGGCCTCATGTCGCGGCACAACCATGGCATGCGCGAGCTGAAGCAGCGCATCGCCGACGGCGAACTCGGCGAGATCCTGTTCATGCGCGGCTACCGCATGCACGGCCCGGCCGCGTTCTTCCGCTCGTTGCCCAAGCCCGAGGGGATCAGCGAGCTCATGTACCAGATCCAGCGCTTCCACAGCTTCCTCTGGGCGAGCGGCGGCAACTTCAGCGACTTCAACATCCACATCATCGACCACCTCTGCTGGATGAAGGGCAGCTGGCCGACCAAGGCGCAGGGGGTCGGCGGCCGCCATTACCGCGAGGGTGCGGAGGGCGTCTACATCGACCAGAACTTCGACAGCTACGCGGTCGAGTACACGTTCGCCGACGGCGCCAAGCTCTTCTTCGACGGCCGCTGCATGACGGGCTGCAAGGAGATCTACCAGAGCTTCGCGCACGGCACGAAGGGCATGGCGGTCGTCTCGAGCCAGGGCGACTGCGGACTGCCCTCGGGCACCTTCAAGAGCCACGTCGGCGGCCGTGCCGATCTGCTCTGGCAATCCAAGGTGCCGCCGGACAAGCAGAATCCCTACCAGAACGAATGGGACGAGCTCATCGCCGCGATCCGCGAGGGCCGTCCGCACAACGAGGTCGAGTCCGGCATCAAGACGAGCCTCGTCACGTCGATGGGCCGCATGGCGGCGCACACCGGGATGGAGGTCAAGTACGAGGACATCCTGAACGGCGACCACGAGTTCGCGCCGAACGTCGCGGAGCTCACGCTCGACTCGCCGGCCCCTCTGCAGCTCGGCGACGACGGCCGCTATCCGATGCCGATGCCCGGGCAGAAGGGCATGCGCGAGTACTGAGAGCCCGAGACTGCCAGCCGAAGACCGCCAGACCGGAGACCGCCGGGCCGGAGACCATGTCGAAGAAGATCGCCGCGCTCGCCGCGAGCGCCTGTGGGTTGTCGATCGCCGGACTCGGGCTGGCCGGCTACGCCTGGTACACGGCCTGGCTGAACCAGCCCCTCGCCGAGGCCGTCGAAGCCGAGCTGGTCACGACCGAGGACGTGGCCGGCGTGACGCCCGGCGCCGGCGACCTCGTCTTCGAGCTCCGTTCGCTCGACGAGGGCGGGAACACGGAGCTGAGCTGGCACTGCGGCAAGACGCTCGCCGGCGTGCGCTCCGAGTACGGCGGCGCATGGACCCACCTGCGCGGCCGGCTCCTGCTCGAGCGTGCGACGCGCACGCTGCGCGCGGGCGAGCTCCTGCTCAGCGTCGGTGCCATGCGCGGCCACGGCGAGCACCCGGCGCCCGCGGCGCTGATCAACACCCTGCGCGAGCACGGCTGGTTCCACATCGAGGAGCACCCCCGCGCGGAGTTCCGTGGCAACGGGCTGCGACCGCGCGGGCCCGACGAGCCCTCGAGCGTGCCCGGCGCGATCGACGATTGGACGCACGTCCTGACCGGCAGGCTCCTGCTCAACGGCATCGAGCGGGAACTCGCGGTCCACGCGAAGCTCGAGCTCGGGGAGGACCGCGTGCACCTCGATGCGCGCTTCCCGATCTCGCGAACCGAATTCGCGATCCAGCGCCGCACGGGCATCGAGCCGCCGGCCGAGGTCGACGATCAGGTGCTCGTCGCGATCAAGGTGCGCGCGTCGCGCGACCCGCTGGGCGTCGTCGCCGAACTGCACGGCGCGCTCGTGGCGCAGGAGGCCCGCAGCGGCGCGCTGACCGAGCGCGTCGAGCAGCTCGCCGCGGGACTCGAGCGCGCGGAGCAGACGATCGACGCCCTGCGTCTCGAGCTCACGAAGCTCGCCGCGCGCCCCGCCCCCACCGCCGCCGCCGCGCCCGCGGCGACGCTGCCGGCCCGATTCTCGGACCGCGTGGACTACCGCAATGCCGCCGCGCTGCCGGGCTTCAAGGACCTCGGCTATGCGCCGGAGTTCGAGATGGTGCTGGTGCCCGGTGATCCTGCGGCGGGGATCGCGCCGTTCTACGTGCAGACGACCGAGGTCACCTGGCAGATGTACCGCGCGTGGTCGTATTGCGAGGACGTCGCCGAGGACACGCAGATCGCCGCGCTGCGCGCCGGAGACCTGCGCCCGAGCCCCTGCTACGACGACGCGTCGCGCGGCTTCGGCTTCGAAGGCCGGGCCGCATTGGGCCTCTCGCGCCGCAATGCGCAGGCGTTCTGCCGCTTCCTGAGCGAACGGACGCAGCGCCCCTACCGCCTCATGACGGGGGCCGAATGGGATCACCTCGCACGGGCCGGCGGCGGACTCCCGAGCGATCCGCGGACGGTGGCCTGGCTGCGGGACAACTGCGACACCGACCTCTTCGGCGAACCGATGCCCATGCCGGTCGCGACGAAGCCCGCCAATGCGCTCGGGCTCTTCGATTTCTGGGGCAACGTCGCCGAGTGGGTCCTGGACGAGACGCAGCACGTGCGCGGCGGCAGCTACCTGACCGCGTCGAAGGACCTCGACCCCAGCTGGCGCGAGGACGAGAGCCAGGACGTCTGGAATGCGACCTATCCCAATCGCCCGAAGAGCCGCTGGTGGTACCGCGACCGCTTCGACATGGGCTTCCGGCTGGTCTGCGATCCCGTGAACATCCCCGGCAGCAAGGGATGAGCGGGCGCGCGGCGAGACTCACGGCGCTCGGCCTCGTGCTGGGGTCCTGCCACGGCGCCCTCGCCGCGCAGGCCGCACCGCCGGCGCGGACGGTCTCGCCGACGGATCCGGAGACCGCGCTCCGGCACGCCGATGCGGCGGCGATCCCGCTCGGTCTCGCGCGTCACCGGTTCGTCGAACCCCGCTTCGGCGGGATCCCCGTCGAGCTCACGCTCTATGCGAGCGACGCGGACGCTGCGCGCGCCGCGGCGCGCGCGGCCTTCGCGCGCATCGACGCGCTCGCCGCGCAGATGGACGATTACGCGCTCGATCCGCCGAGCGCGCTCAATCGCATTGCCGAGGCCGCGCCGGACGCGGTCCCGGTCGCGCCCGAGCTCCTCGTCGTCCTCGCGCGCGCGAAGGCGCTCCACCGCGAGACCCACGGCGCCTTCGACGTCACGGCGAAGCCCTTCGTCCAGCTCTGGCGTGTCTCGCAGCGCCTCGGCGAACTGCCGCCGCCCGAGCGGCTGCGCCGCGCGGCGGACTTCGTCGACATCGACGCCCTCGAACTCGATCCCTCGGCCGGCACCGCGCGCCTCGCCCGGCCGGGCATGTGGCTGGACCTCGGCGGCATCGCGAAGGGCTACATCGGGGACGAGGTCGTGCGCCTGCTCCGCGCGCGCGGCGTGCCGATCTGCCGCTACCACGCCGGCGGCGACATGGTCTTCGGCGAGTCACCACCCGGCCTGCCGGGCTGGCCGGTGCACGTTCCCGACCTCGTGCTCGACCAGGTGCCCGAGGGCGGCGAGCACGCGACACCGACCGCATTGGCGTTCTTCGCCGCCGACAGCGCGGCGTCCGTCTCGGGCGACGTCTTCCGTCACGCGGAGATCGAGGGCAAGCGCTATGCGCACGTCATCGACCCGCGCAGCGGCCTCGGCGTGACCGAGCAACGGATCACCTGCGTGCGTGGGCCGCGCGGGATCGACACCGATCCCCTCGCGACCGCGGGGCTGATCCTCGCGCCCGGCGAATGGCAACGGGCCATCGAGACGGTCGAAGGCTGCCGCGGTGTCGCGGCGCGCCGGGCCGGCGACGGGGCAACGCGATCCCCGCCGCCGACGGGCGAACGCCCAGTCGCGGGGCGCTGATCGTTACCATGCCCCCGCTCCGGGCGGACCTGGTTCCGCAGGGCGCCGTTGCAGCCGCCGCCGCGGGGAGCCTGACGAACTGCCGAGGATCAGCCCGATGACCGAGGACGCCTTCTCGAAGTTCGAGCACCAGCTCCATACCTACGAGCTCTTCGAGCAGCACAAGGCCGCCCTGCTCGCCGACGCGCGGGAGTTCCTCGATGGACATCCCGAGTTCCAGCTCGTCGGCCTCATCCTCGAGAACGGCGTGCCCGAGGCCGCGCCGCTGATCGAGGCGATCGAGACCGGCGCCGGTCAGAAGCTGAGCGGCCAGGGGCTCCTCGGCGTCTTCCCCCGCGCGCTGCTCGTCGAGGTCCTGCGCAGGAGTTCGCCGGCCCTGCTCGAGTGGCTTCCCGCGCCGGAGACGCCCCCCGTGCGCCACCTCGCGATCGCGGCTTTCACGAAGCAGGGCGTGCAGATCGGCAGCTTTCCGCTCGCCGGAGACTCCACGGGCTGAGGGGCCGCGCCGCGGCGATCTCCTCGGGGCTCGGGGCGCGATCGGTCTCTCGATCGCTGCCTGGCCGCAGACGCGGCCGGCGGCAGGTATCGGGGGGTCCGTGCTGGGGAGTCGCTCGCCGGCCCTCAGTCCCGCCGCGTTCCGGCCAGCAAGGCCCCGAGTCCCGCCATCGCCGTGCCGAGCACGACGGTGAGCACGGGCCAGATCGTGACCTGTGCGATGGACAGCACGCCGAAGAGTTCGTCCGCCGGTGGCGCCGTGAACTCGGGCGGTAGCTTCACGTGATGCGTGTCCCAACCGCGCTCGAGCGCGAGCCAGGTCACGGCCACCACCGGCAGGCGCGCGAGGAACGCATAGACGAGCAAGGCCACGCCGACGCGCGGCCAGACGACGAGCGACACGGGGGCCGCCACCCCCGCGATCAGGAAGAACCACGGCAGTCCCTGCGGCTCGCCCGGAGCCTCGGGCGTCGGCATCAAAACGAGGCCCAGCGCCTGGAAGAGCGCAAAGCCGCCGAACATCAGCCCGATCGGCACGAGGCTCAGCAGCAAGGTCTTCCCCGGCCTCGCGAGCCCCGCACGGGAACGCTGCACGCGGACGCCGAAGCCGAGCCCGAACACGAAGATGAGCCAGCTGATGCCGAGGATCGCCCCGTCACCTCCGGCGTTCGGCGTGCCGAAGAGCAGGGGGCTCCAGCCCTCGAGCTCGCCGACGAGGCGCAGGACCGTGACGAGCAGCGTCAGGATCGCGGGGACGAAGACCAGGGAGCGGAGGCTTGGGGGTTCGTGGTTCATCGAGCGGTCGGGTTGGATCGTGGTGGCGCGCAGGCGGGGGACCGAGTGCGTCGGCCGCAGCACGCGCTGGTTTCGATCACCGCAGGTCGATGGTCGCGCGCAGGATCTCCAGCCGCTTCGTCGTGCGTCCGCCGGAGCTCCCCGCCTTCTCGAGCTCGCCGAGCACGTCGAGGCCGGCGACGACCTCGCCGAAGATCGTGTGCTTGTCGTCGAGCCACGGGGTCGCCTTGAAGGTCAGGAAGAACTGGCTGCCGTCCGTGCCCGGTCCGGCATTGGCCATGCTGAGCAGACCGCCCTTCTGGTGACGCACGGCCGGATCGAATTCGCCGGCGTATTGGTAGCCGGGACCGCCATTGCCGACTCCGCGCGGGCAGCCGCCCTGCGCCATGAAACCCGGGATCACGCGGTGGAAGACGAGGCCGTCATAGAAGCCGAGCTGCGTGAGGTAGATCGTGCTCGTGACGTGCATCGGGGCGACCGCCGGCAGGAGCTTCACCCGGATCTCGCCGACGTTCGTCACGAGGTTCCAGACGTACTCGCGACCGGCGGGGAAGGCCTGCTGCGGCGGCTTGGGCAGGGCGAGGCGCCAGCCGTCCTTGCTCGTATCGATGCCCTGCGCGCGCGCGAACTCGGCGAGGGCGCGCAGCGGCGCGGCGGCGGGGTCGTCGCCGCCGTCGCCGACCGGCGCGTCGCCGCCGTCGGCGGGCTTCGGCGCGGCAGCGCCCGCGGCCTCCGGCTTCCCGAGCAGGGTCTCCTGGATCGCGCGCCACGTGAGCCGCTGCAGGTGCTGGCTCTGCGCGGGCGAGCCGATGCCGTGGCGCGACTTCGGGTACAGCATCATCTCGAAGTCCTTGCCCGCCATCTGCAGCGCGTGCGCGAGGCGCATCGTGCCCTGCAGGTGCACGTTGTCGTCCATCGTGCCGTGCACCAGGATCAGGCGGCCGTGCAGATGCCTCGCCGCCGCGATCACCGAGGTCTTCGCATAGCCCTCCGGATTGAGCTGCGGCGTCTGCATGTAGCGCTCGGTGTAGATCGTGTCGTAGAGCTGCCAGTCGTAGACGCCGGCTCCCGCGACCCCGAGCGCGAAGGCCTGGCTGTGCGTCAGCGCATAAGCGGTCATCGAGCCGCCATAGCTGTAGCCGGTGATCCCCACGCGTGCGGGATCACCACCCCGTTCCGCGCACACCCATTGGACCGCGTCCTCGAGATCGGCGAGCTCCTGGACGAGCATCTGCTTGTAGCAGGTGCCGGTGGCGACCTGGCCGCGACCGCTGGCGCTGCGCACGTTGACCTGCAACACGATCACGCCCTGCTGGCGCAGGAACTGGTGGAAGCCCGAGACGCGGTACGCATTGCGCACGGTCGGCGCATCGGGGCCGGAGTAGGTGTCGATCCAGATCGGTCGGCGCGTGGCCGGTGCCTGGTCCGGAACGAGGACGGTCGCGTCGAGCAGATAGCCGTCGCGGGCTCTGACCTGCACGAGCTCGGGCATCCGCACGCCGTACTCGGCGATCGCGGGCGCGGGCGTCGACGCCCACCGCGCCGCGATCGTGCCGTCGGCGCGGCAGAGCCGCAGTTCGGGCGGCGTCGAGAGCGAGCTGTGCGTGTCGAGGAACTGCGAGCCGTCCGGTGAGAACTTCACGGCGTGCGAGCCCGCGCCGTCCGTGAGGCGCACGAAGCCCTGACCGTCGAGGCCGACGCGATAGAGATGCGAGTCGAGCGCGGACTCCCCGCGGCCGGTGAGCCAGACCTGGCCCGCGGCCTCGTCGACGCGCTCGACGCCGCTGATGACGAACTTCGCGTCCGAGAGCGTCGCGAGCAGCTTGCCGTCGAGCGAGTAGCGGTAGAGGTTCTGATAGCCGCTGCGGTCGCTGAACCAGAGGAAGCTGCCGTCGGCGAGGAACTGCGGCTGGCCGATGACATTGACCCAGGTCGGCGAGCTCTCCTTCAGGATGGGAGTGACCGACCCGCTCGACGGATCGATCGCGACGAGCTCGAGCCAGGTCTGGATGCGGTTCTGGATCTGCGCGATGACGCGGTCGCCGTTCGGCGTCCAGGTCACGCGCACGACGAGCAGCTCGTCCTCGGGCTTCCACCGCGACAGGTCGACCGCGACGCGACGCCGTGTCGCGACATCGGCCACGTGCAGGCTCGCGAGCGGGTTCGGGTCGCCGGCCTTCGGGTACTTCGTGACCTCGGCCACGACCGCGCGCTCGTCGTCGAGCCTCGGCGTCGGCACGTGGTCGATCACGGTGAAGTCCTTCACCGCGGTCTCGTCGAGGCGGAGGAACGCGACGCGGCCGCTGTCGGGGCTCCACCAGTGCCCCTGGAAGTCACCGCGGCCGTAGAGCTCCTCCTGGTAGACCCAGTCGAGCAACCCGTTGAAGACGGTCTTGCCGCCGTCGTCGGTGACGCGCCATACCCCCGAGCCGTCGGTGGCGGCGACGAAGAGGTCGTTGCCGGCGACCCAGGACGCGTGCTTGCCGTCGGGCGCGAGGTGGGCCTCCGAGCACCCCGCGGTGGCGCTGAGCTTGCGGGACTCGCCCTCCGGAGTGCGGAGGAAGACCTCGCCCTTCTCGAGCTCGAGGCTGACGGCCGGCTTCGGCGGAGTCTCGGCGCCCTTCTGGGCCTCGCTCTCCGCGAGCGTCGCGGGATCGACGACCGTGCGCCGCACGCCCTTGGGCTCGGGGCGCGTGAGGAGCAGGGTCCCGTCCGCGCGCCAGACGGCCGACGGAGTCGCGGGCCGGAAGCTGACGGCGCGCGGGCCGGTCGCGACCCGTTCGAGGGTCAGGCGTTTCTCGGCCTGGGTCGCGGCGGGTCCCGCCTGCGCGGACAGCGGAACCGCGAGGGCGAACAACGGAGCGCAGAAGCGATGGAGTCGGGTCATGGCGTGCGAGGGCGGCAACTTACGGAGCACGCGCGGCGCGTGCGACCCGCGGCACCACCCTCTTGCATCGCGCGTCGCGCGTTGCATAATCTTGCGCCCTTGATCGCATGATCATGTCGACGCCGAGCATGTCCCCGAGACCCTCCGAACGCCGTGCACGCCACGACGCGATCCTGCAGCTCCTGCGTCGCGGCGGGATCCGCAACCAGACGGAGCTCGCCGAGACCCTGGCGAACGAGGGCATCGAGGTCAACCAGGCGACGCTCTCCCGCGATCTGCGGGAGCTCGGCGTCCTGAAGGGCCCCGCGGGCTGGATGCTGCCGGGTGGCGAACCGGCCGTCGACGAACTGACGCGCGCGTGCCGCGAATGGCTGCAGGGCGCCGAGGCGGTCCAGAACCTGCTCGTGCTGAAGTCGTCGCCCGGCGGTGCCACGCCGCTCGCGCTCGCCCTCGACCACAGCGACGACCGCGGCGTCGCCGGCACGATCGCCGGCGACGACACCGTGCTGGTCGTCTGTCGCAGTGCCCGCGGCGCCGGCACGCTCGCGAAGGCCCTCCTCGCGCGGCGGGTGCGATGAAGCGCAAGGTCGCCATCGTCGGCGCGTCCGGCTACACCGGGCGCGAGCTCGCGCGTCTCCTCGCACGCCACCCCGCGTTCGATCCGCCGTTGCTCATGAGCTCGCGGCCGGGCGTCGAGCCCGACGCGCCGGAGACGAGCTTCGAGCCGCGGCTGGAGAAGCTCGACCTCGAGCGCTTCCGCGACGTCGACGGCGTCTTCCTGTGCACGCCGCACGGTGCGGCGGCGCCGTACGCCCGCGAGGCGATGCGGTCGGGCAAGGTCGTCGTCGATCTCTCCGCCGACTTCCGCCTGAAGGACGGAGCGCTGCACGGCTCGGTCTATGGCGAAGACCACGGCCCCGACCTCCGCGCGGCCGCGGTCTACGGGCTCTGCGAGCACGCGCGCGCCGCGATCGCGCGCGCCCGGCTCGTCGCCAACCCCGGCTGCTATCCGACGGCGGTCACCCTGCCGCTGCTGCCCGTGCTCGCCGCCGGACTCGTGGATCTCGCCGCCGACGTCATCGCCGACTGCAAGAGCGGCACCTCGGGCGCCGGCAAGGACCCGAAGAAGCGGACGGTCTTCGGCGCCGTGCACGACAACTTCCTCGCCTACGGCGTCGGCGACCATCGCCACGCGCCGGAGATCGCGCAGACGCTGCGCACGGACCGCGTGCTCTTCGTCCCTCACCTCCTGCCGGTGTTCCGCGGCATCCTGGCGACCCTCTGGCTGCGGCCGTCGCCCGGCGTGCGCGCCGCGGACGTGCGCGCGTGCCTCCGAGCGGCCTATGCGGACGAGCCCTTCGTGCGCGTCTACGACAAGGGCCTCCCCGAGCTGCAGTTCGTGCAGCACACGAACTTCTGTGACGTCGGCGTCGCCGACGTGCCGGCGGCCGCGCCGAGCGGCGCGCGCATCGTCGTGATCAGCGCGATCGACAACCTCGTGAAGGGCGCCTCCGGGCAGGCGCTCCAGAACATGAACCTCCTGCTCGGACTGCCCGAGACCGCGGGACTCCTGCCATGAAGCTCTGCGTGAAGATCGGCGGTGCGCAGCTCGAGGAGCCGATGCCGCGTGCCGTGCTCGCGGCGGCGATCCAGCGCGCACGCGCGGCGGGCCACGAGATCGTGGTCGTGCACGGCGGCGGCAACCAGATCCGCACGCTGTGCAAGCGGCTCGGCATCGCCGACCGTTACCACGAGGGACTGCGCATCACGGACGCGGCGACCGCCGAGGTCGCGGTGGCCGTCCTCGCCGGACTCGTCGGCAAGGCGCTCGCCGAGAGCCTCAGCGATGCGGGAGCGCCGGCGGTGAGCCTCTGCGGCGCCGACGGCGGGCTCTTCACCGCGCGGCGTCACGTGCACGAGGCCGTCGACCTCGGCTACGTCGGCCAGGTCGAACGCGTGGATCCTGCCCTGGTCGACGCGCTGCTCGCGAAGGGCTTCGTGCCCCTGATCGCCACGGTGGCACCCCTCGATGGCGCCGCGGCCGGCGCACGCGATCGGCTCTACAACATCAATGCGGACCACGCCGCGGCTCCGCTCGCGCGCGCCCTGGGTTGCGACGCGCTGCTCTTCCTCACCGATGTGCCGGGCGTGCTGGATGCCGAGAAGCGCCTGATCGCGCGGCTCGATCCGGACGACTGCGCGGCACTCGCGCGCGCGGGCGTGCTCTACGGCGGCATGATCCCGAAGGTCGACGCCGCGCTCGCCGCGGTCCGCACCCTGCCGGATGGCCTCGTGAAGATCGCCCCCGCCGCCGGCGCCGACGCCGTGCTCGACGCACTCCGCGACGGAGTCGGCACCCGCTTCCTGAACGACGCGGCGAACGACGGCCGCCCTGCATCGGATCGCGCCCATGGATGAACACGTGATGCGGACCTATGTCCGCCAACCGCAGGTCTTCGTGTCCGGCGAGGGCGCGGTGCTGCGCGACGCCGAGGGCCGCCGCTGGCTGGACTTCCTCGGCGGGATCGCGGTCTCGGCGCTCGGCCACGGCCACGCCGGGCTCGCGGCCGCGCTCCGCGACCAGGCCGGCAAGCTGCTCCACGTCAGCAACCTCTTCCGCCACCCCTACACGGAGGACGTCGCGACCAGGCTCTGCCGACTCGCCGGCATGGAGGCCGTGTTCTTCGCGAACAGCGGCGCCGAGGCGAACGAATGCGCGCTCAAGCTCGCGCGCAAGGCGATGCGGCTGCGCAACACTCCTGAACGCACGGGCTTCGTCGCGCTCGAGGGCGGCTTCCACGGTCGCACCATGGGCGCGCTCTCCGTGACCAGCGGCGCGAAGTACCGCGAGCCCTTCGGACCGCTGGTGCCGGGAGTCACGTTCGTCCCGCGCGACGACCTCCGCGCCCTCGAACAGGCCCTCGCCACGCGCCCGGCGGCGTTGATCGTCGAGCCGATCCAGGGCGAGGGCGGCGTGCACGAGCTCCCGCACGAGTGGCAGCGCGCCGCGCGCGCGTTGTGCGATGCGAGCGGCACGCTGCTGATCCACGACGAGGTGCAGTGCGGCACGGGTCGCACGGGCCGCTTCCTCTGCGGCAGCTGGGCAGGCGTGACTCCCGACCTCGTCACCCTGGCGAAGCCGCTCGCGGGCGGCCTGCCGATGGGCGCGTGCCTCGTGCGCGCGGGGCTCGAGGCCACCTTCGTGCCCGGCGATCACGGCTCGACCTTCGCGGGCGGCCCCTTCGTGCTGCGTGCCGCGCAGGTGCTGCTCGAGGAGCTCGAGAACGGCCTGCTCGACAACGTCGCGGCGCGCGGTGCGCAGCTGCGCGAGGGACTGCTCGCCCTGCAGCGCGAGTTCTCCCGCGTGCGCGAAGTGCGCGGGCGCGGGCTGATCGTCGGCCTCCGCGTCGACGGTGCCGCCGAGCTCCAGAAGCAGCTCTACGCGAACGGTCTCGTGACCAACTGCACCGCGGGCGACGTGATCCGCCTGCTGCCGCCCTACGTGATCCGCAGCCAGGACGTCGACGAGGCGCTCGCCATCCTGCGCACCACGCTCCGCGCCGCGCCCACGCCCACGCCGGCCTGACGCCGGAGCCAACGCCATGTCCACCTACCGATTCGGATCGCTCCCCCACAAGGACCTGCTCTCGGTCGCGCAGCTCAGCGTCGACGAGATCGGCCTGATCTTCAACACGGCGGCGGAGCTGAAGCGCAACCGCGAGAAGCACGACTCCGTCCTCCGCGGCAAGAAGCTCGCGATGGTGTTCGAGAAGGACAGCCTCCGCACGCGCTTCACGTTCGACGTCGGCATGCAGGACCTCGGCGGGCACGCCGTGTTCATGGATCACCGCGACGCGCGCATCGGCCAGCGCGAGTCGGTGCGCGACGTCGCGAAGAACCTCGAGCGCTGGGTCCACGCGATCGTCGCGCGCACCTACAAGCACCGCGTCGTCACGGAGCTCGCCGAGAACTGCTCGATCCCCGTCATCAACGGTCTCTCGGACTACCTGCACCCCTGCCAGGCGTTGAGCGACTTCTTCACGCTCTACGAGAAGTGGAACGGCGACATCGCAGGCAGGCGCATCACCTACCTCGGTGACGGCAACAACACCTGCCACTCGCTCATCAACACCGCGAGCAAGCTCGGCGCACACCTGACCGTCTGCACGCCCGAGGGCTACGAGCCGAACAGCAAGGTCGTCCACGAGGCGATGCTCTTCGCGCGGCAGTCCGGCGCCGAGATCCGGATCACGAACGATCCCGAGAAGGCGACGATCGACGCCGATGCGGTCTACACGGACGTCTGGGCCAGCATGGGCCAGGAGGACGAGACCGAGGAGCGCGCCGGCATCTTCCACGACTATCAGGTCGACGACGAGATCATGGGCCGCGCGAAGCCCGAGGCGTTCTTCATGCACTGCCTCCCCGCGCACCGCGGTCACGAGGTGACCGCGGACGTCATGGATGGCCCGCGTTCGATCGTCTTCGACATCGCCGAGAACCGCCTCCACGTCCAGAAGGCGATCCTCGTCCTGCTGCTCCACCCGTGAACCAAGGCACCCGTCCATGAGCAAGAAGAAGGTCTGTCTCGCCTATTCCGGCGGTCTCGACACCTCGGTCATCATCCCGTGGCTGAAGGAACACCACGCCGCCGAGGTCCATTGCGTCGCCGGCGACGTCGGCCAGGGTGCCGCCGAACTCGACGGCCTCGAGAAGAAGGCGCTCGCCTCCGGTGCGGCGTCGTGCAAGGTCGTCGACCTGCGCCAGGTGTTCCTCGACGAGGTCGTCTGGTCGTGCCTGCGCGCGATGGCCGTCTACGAGGGCCGCTACCTGCTCGGGACGAGCATGGCGCGCCCGATCCTCGCCCGCGCCCAGGTCGCGTACGCGCACGAGGTCGGCGCGAAGCACGTCGCACACGGCTGCACCGGCAAGGGCAACGATCAGGTGCGCTTCGAGCTCGCCTACCAGGCGCTCGATCCCGAGCTCACCGTGATCGCACCCTGGCGGACCTGGGAGATCCGGAGCCGCGAGGACGCGATCGACTACGCGAATCGCCACCGCATCCCGATCACCGCGACGAAGACCAAGATCTACTCGCGCGATCGCAACCTCTGGCACATCAGCCACGAGGGCGGCGCGCTCGAGGATCCGGCGAACACGCCCCCCGACGACGTCTGGATGCTCACCGTCGATCCACGCCGGGCCCCCGACGAGCCGCGCATCGTGACCATCGGCTACGAGAAGGGCGTGCCCGTGGCACTCGACGGCGCGCGCGTCGATCCCGTCACCCTGGTCGAACGCCTCAATGCGATCGGCGGCGAGCACGGCGTCGGCCGCGTCGACAACACCGAGAATCGCCTCGTGGGCATGAAGTCGCGCGGCGTGTACGAGACCCCCGGCGGCACGATCATCCTCGAGGGCCTGCGCACCCTGCGCAGCCTCACGATGGAGCGCGATCTCTTCCGTCAGGCCGAGAAGCTGATGCCGGAGTACGCGGACCTCGTCTACACGGGCCGCTGGTTCCACCCGCTCCGTCACGCGATGGACGCGTTCTTCCGCGAGGCCACGCGCCACGTCACCGGCGAGGCGAAGGTGCGGCTGTGGAAGGGCAATGCGACCGCCGTCGCCGCGAAGTCCAAGTTCAGCCTCTACTCCGAGGATCTCGCGACCTTCGGGGCGTCCGCGCGCTTCGATCACGCCGACAGCTACGGATTCGTCAAGCTCTACGGCCTGCCGGGCGCGGTCGCGGCATCGCGGAGCCGGGCGGCCGGCGAGGACGTCTCGGCATGACCAAGCTCTGGGGCGGCCGCTTCGAAGGCGGCCTCGATCCGTTCTTCGAGCGCTTCAACCGCAGCCTGCCCTTCGACCGGCGGCTGATCGAGGAGGACATCACGGGCAGCATCGCCTGGGCGCGTGCCCTCGGCAGTGCCGGCGTGCTCGAGCAGGGCGAGGTCGATCAGCTCGCCGCGGCGCTCGACCTTCTCCGCGAGGAGCTCTCGAACGATCCCGCGCGAGTCGCTCGCGCACCCGACGAGGACGTGCACAGCTTCGTCGAGCGCGAGCTGCTGCAGTCGCTCGGCGTCCTCGCGCGGAAGCTGCACACGGGCCGCTCGCGCAACGACCAGGTCGCGACCGACCTGAAGCTCTGGCTGAAGAAGCACGCCGACGAGCTCGACCTGCGGCTGACCGCGCTGCAGGCCGCACTCGTCGACGTCGCGGAGCGCTGGGCCGATCTGCCGTTGCCCGGCTACACGCACCTGCAGCGCGCCCAGCCGATCACCGCGGGGCACCACGCGCTCGCGTACGTCGAGATGCTCGACCGCGACCGCGGTCGGCTCCACGACGCGCGCACGCGCATGGACACCTGCCCGCTGGGCTCCGGCGCGCTCGCCGGCACCGCGTTCCCGATCGACCGCGAGGCGCTCGCGGAGGGGCTCGGGTTCCGCGGCGGACCGACGCGCAACAGCCTCGATGCCGTCGGCGACCGCGATCACGTCGCCGAGCTCGTCTTCGCGTGCGCCCTGACGATGGTCCACCTCTCGCGGCTCGCCGAGGACTGGATCTTCCTCGGCACCTTCGAGGCGCGGCTCGTGCGCTTCTCGGATGCGGTCGCGACCGGTTCGAGTCTCATGCCACAGAAGAAGAACCCCGATGCCCTCGAGCTGATCCGGGGCAAGTGTGGTCGCGTCGCCGGTCACCTCAGCGGCTTCCTCATGACGCTGAAGGGTCTGCCGCTGGCGTACGACAAGGACTTCCAGGAGGACAAGGAGGCGCTCTTCGACGCGCTGGACACGACGATCGCCTGCGTGCGCGTCGCGACGACCGTCGTGGCGACGATCGAGTACGACGGCGAGCGCTGCCGCGCGGCGGCCTCCGAGGGTTATCTCAATGCGACCGACGTCGCGGATCTCCTGGTGCGCGCCGGCGTGCCGTTCCGCGACGCGCACGAGCGCGTCGGCGCCGCGGTGCGCGAGGCCCTCGCCGCCGGTGTGGAACTGCACCAGCTCGAGGAGGCCACGCTGAAGCGGCTCTTCCCCGAGTTGTCCGGCGCGCTGCGCGAGGAGCTCGGCGTGGATCGCGTGCTGGCACGGCGCGACGTGCTGGGCGGCACGGCGCCGCGCCGCGTGCGCGCGGCCGCGGCGATCGCCCGGGCCCGCATCGAGCGGAAGGAGCACCAATGAGCACGGCGCCTCGCGGGCTCGTGATCCGTGCCGCGCGCGTGACCGACGCCGGCTCGATCATGCGCCTCGTCAACGAACTCGCGATGCGGCAGGTGATGCTGCCGCGGTCGCCGGCGTCGGTCATCGAGCACATCCGCGACTTCGTCGTCGCGGAGCTCGACGGGCGCTTCGTCGGCTGCGGCGCGCTCCACGTCGTGTGGTCGGACATGGCGGAGATCCGCTCCATCGCCGTGCATCCCGACGTCCAGCGCATCGGCGTGGGCCGCGCGATGGCGGACGCGCTGATCGACATCGCCCGCGAGCTCGGCGTGCCGACGGTCTACGCGTTCACGTACGTGCAGCACTTCTTCGAGAAGCTGGGCTTCCGCGTCGTCGAGCACCGCGAGCTGCCGCACAAGATGTTCAACGACTGCAAGAACTGCCCGAAGTTCACCGCCTGCGACGAGATCGCGATGCTGAGGCAGCTCCGCGAGCCGACCGCCGAGGAGCAGCAGGCCGGCTCGACCCTGCCGAGTCGCCCGATCCGGATCGTCTGAACCGCCGGGGCGGCCTCGCCGTCCCGGGCGGGCCGGGACCGCGGTGCGGATCGGCGTAAACCACCGGCGGACGACCAGCGCCCGATTCTGGACTCTCGCGTGCGCTCGGCCCGCCGGACGACGCTGGACGTGCGAGGCTCGTTATCATCCCGCGCGCTCCCGACCGCTCGTTCGCCATGCGTCCATCGATCTCCCTCGCCGTCTCGCTGCTCGTCGCGACCGCCGCGGCGCAGCGCCCCGCCGCCTGGGTCTTCGAACCGAGTCCGAACCTGCCGCTCTCCGCGACGACCGCGCTGGGGAAGATCGCGTGGGCGGCCACCGGCAACGAGGTCCTGGCCTTCTCCGCGAACACGCGGCGCTGGGCCCGCTTGCCCTACACCGGCAGCTACACCGCGCGGCAGACGAACGACTGGCTGATGATCGACCTCGGCACCACGATCGCCGCATTCTCCGCGGCGCGCGGCAGCTTCGAGACCATCAGCGTCTCGGCGGGCAAGGCGATCGTGAATCCGAGTTCGAACCGCAACGACGTCCTGCTGGCGGTGCGCGACGGGAACACGCTCTGGAGCTTCAGCGGCATGGCCGGCACGTGGTCGAGCCGCAGCGTCTCTCCCAACGCCGCGATCGCCGTGGAGCGCAACGCGATGATCGTCGTCGACGGCCCCAATCTCGCCGGCTACAGCGCGACTCTCGACGCGTGGACGACCGCGGTCGCCGCGCAGCCGCCGTCGCTCTCGGGCATCTCGCACACGCTCGGCTGGGCGATCGATGGCAACGTGATCTGGGGCTTCTCGGCGATCCGGGGCACCTGGGCCTCGACGGCGCTCACCCAGGCACCGCTCGGGGCCGCGGTCGCCGACGGCGACGTGGCGCTCTGGAAGAGCAACGCCGAGCTGGTGGGCTTCAGCGGCATCACCGGCGCCTTCGGCGTGCTCGCGACCCCGGCCGCGAGCCTGAATCTCCAGACCAGCGATCACGTCGGATATGCGAGTCCCGACGCCGTGCTGCACTACGCGTTCGGCGCCACGGCGTCGCAGTGGACGGTCTTCGCGTCGACGGCCCCGGCCAGCGCCGCCGTGTCGGGAGCGATCGTCCTCCTGACGGAGCCGACGCAGGTGATCGCCTACAGCGGCCTGGTCGGCACCGCAGCCGCCGCGCCCGTCGCCGGCGCCACGAACTCGCTGTCCGTCTCGATCGCCGCGAGCGTCGACGCCGGCAACAGCGCGCTGCGGCTCTACAGCGCCTTGCTCGGCACCTGGTTCCACGCGCCCGCGGCCGCGCAGATCGCGCTGCCGGAACTCGCACGGGCCGGCGCCCTGCTCACCGATGGCGGCACGCAATGGTGGGGCTTCTCGCCGCGCTTCGGGACCTTCGTGCCGCATGCCTCCGGCGCCAACCCGACGCGCTGGATCGGCAACGAGAGTTCGATCATCGCCGTCGAGTCCGATACGTCGCTCGCGTGTTTCGACGCGCGCCGCAATGCCTGGGTCGCCGTGCCGGTCGTCGCCGCGCAGCGCCCGATCGACATCCGCATCTGGCGGACCAGCCTCGTCGCGCACTTCCCGCAGACCGGCCAGCTGCTCGGCTTCGGCGCGCTCAGCGGCGAGTTCGAGTCTGCCTCCATCCAGGGTGCGCTCGTCAACATCCGCGCGAACTCGGAGGTCGGCCTCGTGCACACCACGACCGGCCTGCACGGCTACGCCGCGTTCGCCGATCTCGGCACGGAGGTCCAGTTCCCCGAGTTCCGCCGACTGACGGCGATCGGCGCGCCCTTCACCATCCGCATGATCGGCGAGGCCAATGCCGCACACGGCATCGTCGCGGGTGTGCCGGACGCACTGGACACGCCGGTTCCGGGACTCGGCGTGCTGCGCCTCGTGCCCGGGTCGATCGTCGCGTTCCCACCCGCCGCGCTCGACGCGAACGGCCGCTACGCGCTCCCCCTGACGATCCCTGCCTCGCCCGCGCTGCGCGGCCTCGAGTTTGGACTGCAGGCCGTCGTGGTTCCCGTCGCCGGCACGCCGTACCTCACGCAGCTCTCGACGCTCCGCATCCCGTGAGCGGACGCGGCGACGCGCGGGCCGGGCTCGCGCGTTCCGCCGCGCGCGACGGCGCGCTATGGTCCGCGGCTCGTCGCTCGACGACGCCCCCCATGAACCACGCCCCGCTCGCCGCCGCCCTCGTCCTCGCCGCCCTCTGCGCCTGTTCGTCGGAGGAACCCAAGCCCGCGCCGACCCCGGCGCAGAGCCCCGCGGTGGACGAGACGCCGAAGGTCCGCCCGACCGACCCGCAGGCACCGCTGACCGCGCTGGCCGGCTATGCGACCGCGCAGAAGGTCGACACCAAGCGGCCGAACTGGCGCAAGACGCTGCCGAAGCCGCCGAAGAAGCTCTTCCCCGAGGGCCGCAAGTACTACTGGAACCTCGCGACGAGCGCGGGTGACCTGAAGATCGAGCTGCTGACCGAGGTCGCGCCGATGCACGTGAGCAGCACGATCTTCCTCACGCAGCTCGGCTTCTACGACGGGCTGAAGTTCCACCGCGTGATCCGCGGGTTCATGGCCCAAGGCGGCTGCCCGGACGGCAACGGCAGCGGCGGACCCGGTTACCAGTACGAGGGCGAGTTCGATCCGAAGGTGCGGCACACGCGCGGCGGGCTCCTGAGCATGGCCAATGCAGGGGCCGGGACCGACGGCAGCCAGTTCTTCGTCACCTTCAAGGACACGCCCTGGCTCGACGACAAGCACACGATCTTCGGTGAGGTGGTCGCCGACTCGATGGGGACCGTGAAGGCGCTCGAGGCCGCGGCCGATCCGAAGGGCGGCGAGACGCCGAAGCTCGAGCTCGTCATCCAGCGCGCCACGATCACGGTCGAGTGAGACACGCCATGAGCGAGATCCCGCTCCCGCTCGGCTTCCGCGCCGCGGGCCTCTGGGCCGGCATCAAGAAGCCCAACCGCGGCTTCGATCTCGGCCTGCTCGCCGCGGATCGGCCGGTCGACGCCGCGGCGATGTTCACCACGAATGCGCTGGTCGGGGCGCACGTCGCCGTCTGCCGCGAGCAGCTCGCGGCGAGCGGCGGGCTCGTGCGCGCCGTCATCGTCAATGCCGGATGCGCGAACTGTGCGACCGGCGAGCGCGGGCTCGACGACGCGCGCGAGACCGCGCGGCTCGTCGCGCTACGCCTCGGCTGCCGACCGCAGGAGGTGCTGCCGATCAGCACCGGAGCGATCGGCGCCCATCTCCCGATGCCGAAGCTGCGCGACGCCATCCCGACGCTGGTCGATGCGCTCCGCGAGGACGGCGCCGAGGACTTCGCGCGCGCGATCATGACCACCGACACCCACCGCAAGCTCGAGTCGGCGACCTTCTGCGCCGACGACGGCGAGGCGCGCGTGACGGGTTTCAGCAAGGGCGCCGGGATGATCCACCCGAACATGGCGACCATGCTCGGCTTCCTGACCACGGACGCCGTGCTCCCGCGCGCGGCGATGCCGCTCCTGCGCGAGGTCGTCGAACGCAGCTACCACCGCGTCACGGTCGACGGCGACACCTCGCCCAACGACACGGTGGTGCTGCTCGCGTCGGGCCGTCGCCGTGTCGCGGACGGCGAGCTCTGCGAAGGTGCCTTGCTCGACGTCGCCGGACGGCTCTGCCGACAGATCGCGCGCGACGGCGAGGGCGCGACGCGCCTGGTCACCGTGCAGGTGCGCGGCGCCGTCGACGATGCCCAGGCCAGCACCGCCGCGCGCACGATCGCGACGAGCCCGCTCGTGAAGACCGCCATCGCGGGCCGTGATCCGAACTGGGGGCGCATCCTCTCGGCCGCGGGCCGTGCGGGGGTCGCGATCGACGTCGCGCACGCCAAGGTCTGGGTCGGCGAGACCTTCGTCTTCGACGAGGGCCGACCCTTCCCCGAACGCGAACCGCTGGCCGCGGCACACCTGGCGAAGGAGGAGGAGGTCGTCATCGGCGTCGACCTCGCGTCGGGCGAGGCCGGCGTCGACGTGTGGACCTGCGACTTCACCGCCGACTACGTGCGCATCAACGCCGAATACCGGACCTGATCGCGCGCGCGGCCGCGTGAGTCAGCGCTCGACGCGCGCGAAGCGAGCGAACCAGTTCTCTTCGAGGAGATCGTCGCGACGCTCGACGAGTTCGAAGCCGGCGTCGAGGATCTCCTGGCGGAAGACCTCTTCGCCTGCGCGCACGTGGTCGAGCGTCCACTGCCGCGACTTGCCGGGGATGCGGTGGAAGTCGATCACCACGAGCTGACCGCCCGGCCTCAGCGCGCGATGGATCGACGCGAGCGTGTTCTGCGGGAACTCGAAGTGGTGGTAGGTGTCGCACACGAACGCGAGATCGATCGAGGCCTCGGCCAGGCCGCTCGACTTGTCGGTGCATTGCACGGGATGCACGTTGCCCAAGCCTTCGCGGCGGATCCGTTGACCGATCCAGGCCACCATCGCCGGCGCGATGTCGACCGCATACACGTGGCCCTGCTCGCCCACGGCGCTCGCGAAGGCCGCCACGAAGAGGCCGGTGCCGGCGCCGATGTCCGCGACGGCCATGCCCGGGCGCAGCTTCAACGCCTCGACGATGGCGTGACGCCGCGCGTAGATCTCGCGGCTCTCCGTCTCGAAGCGCGCCGCGTGCTGCTCGGCGGAGTCGCTCGCGAGGAAGTTGTCGTTGATCCCGGGGCGCACGTTCTGCTCCGCCGCGAGGTTGGCGTCGCGACGCGCCAGGTCAACGCCGAGGCAGGAGCTGGCCGCGAGGAGGGTGAGGACGAGCGGGGAGAGAGTGCGACGCGCGCGCGGGAGCGGAGGGTTCATCGGTCGATCGGGATGCGCACTTCGGTCCCGGTCGAGAGGCGACGCAGATCGTCCTCCGACCAGCCGTTGAGTTCGGCGACCTCGCGCCAGCGCGAGGCATCACCCAGCTCCTTGCCGCAGAGCGTGGTGAGCGTCTGGCCGGCCCCGAGCCTCACCGTGCGAAAGCGCGGGGGCTTGGGAGTCGCGGGGATGACGAGCGGCGGCTTCGCGACGCGGGTCGCCGCGGTTGAGCCCTGCTCCGCCGCGCGCAGGACCTCGGCGAGCGGACGCGCGTCGCCCCCGAGTTCGAACACGGCCTCGTCGGGAGCCCGTGCGTCGGCGCGGCGATCGCCGCACGCGACCAGAACGAGCAGCGCCACAACGCACACCGACCGCCACTGGCATCGCGCACCGGACATGGCGGGTCATGGTGCCACCGGCGATCGCGCATTTCGAGGCGCAGCACCACGGCCGACGGGGCGAGGTCTCGGCATGATGCGCACCCGTGTCCCGCCTGCGTCGCTCGCTCCTGACCGTCCTGCCGAAGATCCTGGTCTCGCGGACGACCGGACTGCTCGCCCATTGCCCACTGCCCCATGGGCTGCGCGCCCCCGCGTACCGCGCGTTCGCGCGCCGTTACGGCGCCGACCTGACGGAGCTCGCCGACGAGCTCACGAGCTTCCGCAGCCTGGCCGAGTTCTTCCAACGCCCCTTGCGCGCCGGAGCGAGACCGCTCGCCGACGCACCACTCCTCTGCGCGTGCGATGGTCGCATCGTCACGAGCGGACCACTCGAGGGCGACCGCATCCCGCAGGTGAAGGGCGTCGACTACGGGCTCGCCGAGTTCCTCGGCAGCGATCCGCTCGCCCGCGCGCTCCACGGCGGCAGCCAGCAGACGATCTACCTCGCGCCCGGTGACTACCACCGGGTCCACAGCCCGTTCGCGGCGACGATCACGTCGATCCGCGCGATCCGTGGGACGCTCTTCCCGGTCAACCCCGCCGCGGTGCGTGCGATCGGCGGCCTGTTCGTCCGGAACGCGCGCGTGGTCTTCGAGGCGCAGCTCGACGACGGTCGCCTCGGCGCCGTCGTGATGGTCGGAGCGCTGAACGTCGGCCACGTGCATCGGAGCTGCGCGGCCGGGGCGCGGGTTCAGCCGGGCGACGAGCTCGGGCGCTTCGGGTTCGGCTCGACCGTCGTCGGCATCGTGGCCCCCGGCGGCGCCGCGTTCGGAATCCGCGACCCCGAGCGACGCGTGCGGATGGGCAGTGCGGCGACGGGCGACTGAGCGCGCGCGCCGCGCGTGCGTCAGCGAACCTCGACCCGCAGCACCCCGCGCGCTTCTTCGCCGGCCCGGCGCTTCGCGAACTTCTGCGCGACGTGCTGCAGCAGATCGAGACCGAAGCGTCGGTCCTCGCCGGCCTGTCCCGCGAAATGCTGACCGATCCGCAGCATCAGCTCGGGGGTCACCGCGGTCTCGCGCTTCAGCCGATCGCCGAGAGGGAAGCCGTCACGGACCAGGAGGGCGAAGTGCCCCATCGTCGCGTCGCCGGTGTGGTTCATCTCCACGCGCGGCGAGAGCTGATCGATCAGCAGTCGCGAGAGCGCGAGCTGGAAGCGCCCCTCGCGATCGAGCCGCCCGGTATGCGCGAGGTAGACGAGCAGCGCCACCGACTCGGGGTACTTCCGCTGCTTCCGCAGCCGGATCGCCTTGTCGAGGATCTGCGCGATGCCGCGTTCGCCTGCACCTCGGGCGACGAGCTCGAGCACCAGTTCGCCGAGGGAGTCCTGGCCGATCAACTGCTTCGCGCCGCGCTCGACCAGCGCGACCTGGGTCTTCTCGTCGAGCTCGGCGCAGAGCGCCGCCAGCGGCGGGAGCATGCGGCGGGCAGCACCGAGGTCCTTCTCCGCGAGGAACGCGCGCAACATCGGCTCCCGCGCGTGCGGATTGGCACCGAGGGCGGCGGCCGCGGCCGCGGCGAGCTCCTCGGAGCGACCGTGGAGCAGGCCGAGCATGGGCTTCACGATCTCGGGGTCGGCGACGCGGCGCATCGAGTCGATCCCGAAGCGAAGCAGGGCCGGAGACTCCGCTTCGAGCAGCTTGCGGAGCTTCGGAACCGCCTTCTCCGGCCAGGTGTCGACCTCGCGGAGCAGGTCGAGAGCCGGTTCCACGACGTGCGTGACGTCCGCCTCCGCGAGCAGGTCGAGGATCGTCAGCGCCTGCGTCGGAGTGAGCTTCACCCCGCGGAGTGCGCGCAGCGCCGCGGCTCGCACCATCGCCGGCTGGTCACCGCCGACGTGCTCCAGGAGGAGCATGCGGGCTCCGGCCCCTTCGATCTTCGCGATCAGCGTGAGGACGGCCGCGCGCGATTCCGGGCTGAGTTCCTGCTTCGCCAGCTTGCCGAGACGGGTCTGGAGCGCGTTGCGCTGCTTGGCGTCGAGGCCTTCGAGCTGCGTCTCGATGATGAGATCCGCGGCGCGCTTCGCGAGACCGGGCATCAGGACCGCCGCCTCGAGGGTCGCCAGGGCCCGCGCGCCTTTGCAGCGACCGAGGATGCTGAGCATCCGCCCCTGGGCCTCCGGCGAGGCGGAGGCGAAGGCGCTCTCGATCTCCGCGGCGACCGTGCCGCCGATCTCGGCGAGCACGTGAGCTGCCACATCGGCGTGGCGGCCATCGAGGTGGCCGATCAGGACCTGCAGGGCCGCGGGCGTCCGGATCGCGCCGAGCGCGAGGATGACGGGCCGAGCGAGGTAGTCCTCGCCCGCGCCAGCCGCACCGGCCAGGGTGCGCACGACACCCGGGTCCTGCGGAGCGAGCTCGCCGAGGATCTGCGCCGCGGCGATCTTCAACTCCGGCGGCTTGTCCTGCTCGAGGATGGCAAGGATCGACCGGGTGGTTTCGTTCATGACTCCACATGCGCCGTGCGGCGCGACAGGGGCGGGATTATGACAGGCAATCCGGGCTTGTCCATGCCGTGCCGGTGGAAAAGTCCGTGGACAATGATCCTGAGATTGGCCACAAGACTCTGTGAAAGATCGGTTTGCGGCGGCTGAACAGTTTTCCACGACCTCGCTCGCGGAGCGCAGTTCCGCGGCGTCGTTTGTGCTCCACCGCATGCCGGCGGCGCGTCTGTCTCCAGCAGAGCCCTGCCAAAGGGGCGCCCGTCGGGCCATGATCCGCGGCCCCATCCGGACCAGCCCTTGCGCGTCTTGCTCGTCAGTCCCTGCCTGCCGCTCGTCCACGCGACGCACGGCGGCGCCGTCTATCTCTTCGCCCTGGCCGCGGCGCTCGCGCGGCGGGTCGAACTGCGGATGGTCGCGTTCGCCACCGCGGGCGAACGCGAGGGGATCTCCGGCCTGCCCGCGGAGCTCGCCGGTGTCACGCTGGTGCCGCGGCGGGAGCGCGGCGAGCAGAGCCGCATGAGCCGCGCCGTAAGTGCGGCTGGTTACGGCGCGAACTGGCTCCTCCGCGGGCTCCCTCTGGGCGTGCTCAAGATGCACTCGGCGGCGATGACGCGCGCGCTCCGCGCCGAGCTCGCGAGCTTCCGGCCGGACGCCGTGCTGCTCGAGATGGCGGTGATGGCGCAGTACCTCGACGCCCTGCGACCCGTGCCGGTGGTGCTCACCGACCACGAGGCCGCAACGCCGGTGCCGGCGCGGGTGCTGCCCTGGGGGCTCGGCCGCGGCCGAGAGATCGCGAACTGGGAGCGCTACTTCGAGCGTCGCTTCCGCCAGGCCGAGCGCCTGCAGGCCCTCAACGCCGAAGACGCCGCGAGCCTCGGCCGGCGCTTCGGTCGCGAGGTCGGCGTGCGGCCGCCGATCGTCCTGATCCCCCGGCGGATCGCCGCGCCGGGGACGGCCCCGGAGCGCTTCCTCTTCTTCGGTGACTGGTCGCACGCCCCGAATCCCGAGGCGGCGCGTTACCTCGTCGACGCGGTGCTGCCGCGCCTGCGGGAGCGCGCGCCGAACGCGCGGCTCGTCCTGGCGGGTCCACGCGGCGGACCCGAGCTCGCCGCGCTCGCCGAACGACCGGGTGTCGAGTTCGCGGGCTTCGTGGCGGACCTCGACGGCTTGCTCGGCGGCGTGCGCGCCGTTCTCGCGCCGCTGCTCTCGGGCGACGGCAGCCGCATCAAGGTCTTGACCGCACTCGCGCACGGCGTGCCCGTGGTCGGAAACGCGCGCGCCCTGCGGGGCGTCGACGCCGGGTCACCGGCGACGCGCTGTCATGAGACCCCGGACGCACTCGCCGCCGCCTGCGCCGAGCTCGCGCACGAGCCGCGGCTCGCGGCCGAGGCCGGGGCCGCTGCACGGGCCTGGGCCGAAGCTCGCCTCTCCGCGGATGCCGTGGCGGCGACGCAACTCGAGGCCCTGCACGTGATGCTCGACTCACTCCGCAGGGACACGCGCAGCGGCTGAGCGGCCGGGCCCCTCGCTCAGCCCCTCCTGCCCGAGAGACCGCCGCGTCAGGAACCGCGCGATCCGGCGCCGATCACCGCATCGCGGTCAGCCGACTTGGCTGCGCTCTGGTCGTCGCGGCTCTTGCGACGCAACGTGAACTTCCGCTTCGTCTCCTGCAGGAACGACTCCATCTTCGAGGTCTCCTTGCCGCGCAGGAAGTTCCAGAAGATGCGGAACACCTTGCCGGGGTGGAAGAGGAAGTTCGTGAAGTAGAAGTTGGCGACGATCCAGTACTTCCAGCGCGTCATCTGCCGCGCAGTCATGTGCGGGTTGTAGTTCCTCTCCGGCGACATGAACTTGTTGTGCACGTAGATCGGCAGCTTGAGGAAGTCGTCGTTCAACGTGACCTTCCCCTGCGCCTCGAGCTCGCGGTAGATCTCCGTGTTCGGCAGCGGGAAGAAGAAGCCCGCGGACACATCGTCGACGCCGACGCGCGCGAGCTTGCGCACCATCCGCGCCGTGGCCCGCATGTCGATCGGTTCGTCGGTCGGGTATCCCAACACCAGGAAGATGCCGACATTGAGCCGATTCCGCACTGCGGCCTTCGCCGCGCGGAACAGCTTCTCGTCGGTGATCATCTTCTTCATGTGCTTGCGCGTGCGCTCGGAGCCCGACTCGGGCGCGAGATTGATCGAGCGGCAGCCGGAAGCGACCAGGAGCCGCGCGACTTCATCGTCGATGATCTCGGAACGCGTCCCTGCCGGGAGCTGCCAGGTGATCTGGAGCTTGCGCGCGAGGATCTCCTGCGTGAACTCCACCACCCACTCCCGCTTGAGGATCGCGGTGAGATCCTGGAAGGGGAAGTTGGTCGCGCCGTACTGCTTGACGTAGTGCTCGATCTCGTCGGCGACGTCCTTCGGCGTGCGTGCGAACCAGCGCGTGGTCCACATCCCCGGTGAGGAGCAGTAGGTGCACTGGTACGGGCAGCCGCGCGTCGCGAGGATCGGCACCGTGACGCCGAAGTAGATGCCGGTGACGAGGCGGTTGTCGTCGTAGGCCTTGACGTCGAAGAGATCCCAGGCGGGCCAGGGGATCTCGTCGACGTTGCGGATGCGGTCGCGGCGCGGGTTCTTGCGGAGCTCGCCCTTCGCGTCGCGATACGCGATGCCGGGGATCACCGAGAGATCGAGTCCGATCTCGAGCGCGCGGAACAGCGCGATCGCCGTCTCCTCACCCTCACCCTGGACGATGAAGTCGATCGGCGCCTCGGCCATCGAGCGGTCGGTCACCGCGGTGAAGTGCTCGCCGCCGCAGACGATCGGCTTGTCCGGCCAGCGCGCCTTCAGCTTGTGGATCAGCTCGCGCACGATCGGCCACGCGTAGCTCCACATGCTCGTGACGCCGATCGCCTTCGTGTCGGGGTCGATGCGCGCGACGACCTCGTCGGTGGAGAGGCCGATGCGCCAGATGTCGCCGTCCTTCACCGTCTGGTTCGGCGCGGCGCCCAAGGCGTCGATCACGCTGACCTGGTGGCCGTCGTCGCGGAGGACCGCGGCGATGTACGCGAGCCCCATCGGCAGGCTCGGCCGCAGCGCGGTGAGCCCGTTCTCGTTGATGTAGACCGGAGGGTGGACGAGCTGGATCTTCATCGCGCGAGGTGCCGAGCCCGGGTTGCGTGCGGGAGTCTAGCACGGGATCCAGGCCCCGGATCCGCGGCGGTCCGGGACTGCAAATCCATGCAGAATCTTGGATTACGACGTCGACTCGAAGCCGACCCAGGCGAAATCGCACTGGATCGGCACTCTATGGCGCAGGCGCCGCACGAGCAAACCGGACCGAGGTACACGGCACGAGCCCTATCGGCTCAACGACGCCTCTCGCCGCTCTGCGGCTGACTCGGAGCCGTCTCGGATCCGGCCTGCGGCGCCGGCGCCTCGCCGCCGCGCGTGCCACGGCGGCGCCGCTGGCCGACCTCGCGCAGGGTCTCGGCCGGCACGCTCAGCGTCGTCTCGGCCTCGCCGCGCCGGACGACCAATTCGACCGGGCCGGTCGCCTGTTCGTCGCGCATCGCCCGGACCTCGCCGTTGAAGTCCTCGATCCGCGCGAGCTCCTTGCCACGGAGCCTGGCGAGACGATCGCCGACGAGCAGCCCGAGCTTCGCGGCCGCGCCGTCCGGGCTCAGCTTCGTGACCTTGAGCGTGTCCTTCTCGTCGAGCTCCATCCCGTAGGCGCTGCCGATCATGTCGAGCAGCGGATTGCCGCCGCCGATCGCGTCGCGGACGAGCTTCTCCGGCAGGTTCGCGACGCCGAGCACCGTCAGCGCGATCACCGTCGAGGTGTGGCGCATGTACTCGGGGATCGCCTCGTCGTACGTGTCCCACTGCGAGTGCCAGGTGTGCGAGAAGTAGTCGCTGCGGCCGGTGAGCGACCAGTCGAACGCGGGCACGCCGACGGCAAGGAACGACGCGTGGTCGCTGCCGCCGCTCGAGCCGAGGCGGCGCACCGCGCGGAGGTTGAAGACCGGCTCGTCGAAGTCGGGGTCGGGCGGAGTGAGCTCGAAGACCGGCCCCAGCACCGCACGCATGGCGGCCTCCTGGCCGTTGGTCACGGAGAGGCCGCGGGCCCAGTTCGTGCCGGTGTCGTGGTTGAAGACCGCGGAGACCCGCTCCATCTGCGCACGGCGCATCTGCGTGTGCCGCGCCGAGCCGAGCAGGCCCTGCTCCTCGCCACCCCAGAGGCAGAAGCGGATCGTGCGCTTCGGCTTCGCGCCGATCGCCGCGAGGATGCGTGCCGACTCCAGCGTCGAGGCCACTCCGGTGCCGTTGTCCGTGGTGCCCGTCGCCTGGTGCCAGGAGTCGAGGTGGGCAGAGACGACGACGTACTCGTCGGGGAGTTCCGTGCCGCGGATCTCGGCGATCACGTTGTGGAGGTCGATCGGCCGCTTCGTCCAGCGGTTGCGGATCTCGAACTCGCCCGTGACCTTCTCGCCCTTCGCCATGATCTCGCGGATGCGCTGCGCCTGATCGCGGCGGATCACGATGTGCGGCGGCCGCTCGAAGACGTCCGACGCGTGCAGATTCTCGCGCTCACCGAACACGCGGATGCGGTTCGGATTCGCCTCGTCGCCCGCCGACGACTCGAGGAAGCCCGCGATGCGCGCCGCGGCTCCCGCGCGCGCCCATTGCACGTAGGCCGGAGTGCGCGAGTTCGGCATGCGGCCGAAGAGCCACTTGCCGAGGTACTTCTCGCCGTGCTCCTTGAGCTCCTCCAGCGACTCGGGCATCGCGACGAGCTCCGCTCGCACCTGACCCTTCGTGCCGTTCGTCCAGGCCGGCGTCGCGACCTGCAGCTCGATCGCCTCGGGCGCCGTGATGCGCCCCATCCACTGCTCGCGATTCCAGGCGTAGGGCCAGGTATCCCACTTCTCGAGTTCGACGTGCTCGATGCCGTAGCTCGCGAACTCGTCGCGAGCCCATTCGCACGCGCGGGTGAAGCTGTCGGAGCCGGTGAGACGGTGCCCGATCCCGTTCGTCAGCCGGTCGAGCGTGTCCATCACGCGGCTCTTCTCGAGCCCCTCGCTGCGGATGCGCGCGGCGGTCTCCGCGTCGACCTGGGCACGCAGGCCCGGCACGAGCGCGAGGAAGAGCACGAGCGTCGTCGGGAGCGCGGCGACGTCGGAGAACGAGCGAGCAGGACGTTCGACGGACATGGCGAGGTCTCGATGCGGCAGCGCGACCGCGCACGACGGCGAGCACCACCTTGAAGGGCGCAGGCATACGGGGCGGTCGAGCGTGAAGCGAGGCTTCGGGACGACCCGGGCGTCCAAAGCCCGTGACTTCAGTGCGACTCGTCGGGCGCGGCGGTGGCGGTGGCGGTGGCGACGAGCCCGCGGACCTTGATTCCGCCGTGGTCGGCGAGGAACGCCGACCGCAGCGGGAGGCCGCAGCGCAGGGCGGCGCGGCGATCCGCGGCGAGCACGGCGAGGGTCCAGCCGGGACCGAGCGCCGCGACCTTCGCACCGAGCGTCTGCCAGAGCGCCGCGAGCGCCGCGGGGGATCCCAGGCGCTGCCCGAAGGGCGGATTGCAGACCACGACGCCGCGCGGCTCGCCGCTGCGCAAGCCACTCGCGGCGGAGAGTGCGGCGTGCTCCACGACGAGGTCCGCGGCGACCCCCGCGCGCGCCGCGTTGCGCTGCGTGATCTCCACGGCACCCGCGTCGCGATCGCTCGCGTGGATCGACGTGCCGGCACTCGCCCGCGCGCGCGCTGCCGCGGCAGCCCGCAGCTCCGCGACGCCCGCCGCGGCCACGCCCGCGAGGCGCTCCCCCGCGAAGCCGCGCGCGCGACCCGGCGCGAGCCCGCGCGCGAACGCGGCCGCCTCGATCGCCAGGGTGCCGGACCCGCACATCGGATCGACGAACGGGATGCGACCATCCCAGCCCGAAGCGCGCACGAGCGCCGCGGCGAGGTCCTCGCGCAGGGGAGCCTTGGCCGTCTCGAGCCGCCAGCCGCGCTCGTGCAGCGGGCGACCCGAGCTGTCGATCGACAGCGTGCAGAGATCGTCCTCCATGCGGACGAGCACCGTCACGGGCTCACCCTCGACCTCGAGCGAGGCACCGCTCACGGCGGCGATCGCAGCGGCGACGCGCTCCGCCAGCCCGACCGTGTGGTGCAGGCGCGAGCGCCGCGCGGTCGCGCGCACCGCGACCGGCACATCGGTCCTGAGCCAGTCGCCCCACGGCACCTGCATGGCCTTGCGCTCGAGCTCGCCGAAGTGCCGCGCGCGGAACTTCGCGATGCGCAGCAGGACGTGCGATGCGCAGGCGAGGCCCAGGTTCAACGCGAGCATCGTGCGCAGGTCGCCGCGCATCGCGACGCCGCCGGCACCGACCTGCGGATCGAGCACCTCCGCCCCGAGCGCGCGACCCTCGTCCGCGACGAGCCGTTCGAGTCCGGGGAGGCAGGCGACGAACAGCTCGAGGACTTCGGACATCGTGCGAGGCGCGCCGCAGTCTACGCGCATCGACGCTCCGAACGCCGCGGTCTAAGTTCTCGGACCCCGTGGACGACGACCGGCTCGACCTGCTCGGCATGACGCGCGGCGCAGCGATCGCCGCCGCGCGCGCCCGTCTCGTGCGCGGCGCCGGCCTGGCGCCGGCCATCCACCGCATGGCCCACCGCGAGGGACGCTTCGAGCCGGAGCGCGTCGGGGCGAGCGACGCGAGCGCCGCTGCGTGGCGCGCGCGGTTCCGCGTCGGCAGCGCCGTGCTGGTCCGCACGCTCGAGGAACCCGACCCCGTGCGCACCACGCGGACCGCGAAGGCGGTGTTGGGTTCGGCCGACGGCCTCGAGTACGAGACCGTGCGCATCCCCATCGGCGAGCACCGCGAGAGCCAATGCGTATCGAGTCAGATCGGCTGCGCGATGGGTTGCCGCTTCTGCGAGACCGCGCTGCTCGGCAAGCGCCGCGATCTCTCTCCCGCGGAGATCGTGGGGCAGGTCGTCCTCGCGCGACGCGAGCTCGGCTGGCAGGCGCGGCGGATCGTCTTCCAGGGCATGGGCGAGCCGCTCGACGCGCTCGATGCCGTCGCGACGGCCATCGCGGTGCTCGGCGACAGCCATGGCCTGGGCTTCGCCCAGGACGATTTCACCCTCTGCACCGCGGGCCACGTCGACGGCCTCCGCCGGCTCGCCGGACTCGCGCTGCCGCGCGTGAATCTCTCGCTGAGCCTCAACGTCGCCGACGACGAGCGCCGCGCCGCGATCATGCCGATCGCCCGCCGTTGGTCGCTCGCCGAGCTGCAGGCGGCACTCGTCGCGCTGCGCCCGCGGCGCAACTGGCAGCTCGGCATCCACGTCTGCCTGATGCCGGGCATCAACGATCGACGCGCCGACGCCGAGGCGATCGCCGCCTTCTGCCTTCCTCTCGGCCGCGTGATGGTCCACCTCATCCCCTACAACCCGGGCTCGGCAGCCCTGACGCGTCCCCCGGACGAAGCCGAGCTCGTGCGCTACGTCGGCTGGCTCCGCGAGGCCGGCCTGCCGGTGCGCCGGCGGATCACGAAGGGCCGCAGCGTGATGGCGGCCTGCGGACAGCTCGGCAATCGCGCGCTGCGTCGCGCGGGGGCGAGGGGATTTCCCGGCCAGGATTTGAACCTGAACTAGCTGGACCAAAACCAGCTGTGCTGCCGTTACACCACCGGGAATCAGTCGATCGCAGCGCGGGCGCCCGCGCGTCCGTCATCCACGTCGGGGAGGGAACGTGCCCCCCATCGCCGTGGCGGCCGCACATGATGCCGCCGGCGAGCACGCGCGAGAATGCCGTCGACACCCGCCGGAAAAGCAGACGGCCGGCGCGTGGTCGCCCACGCACCGGCCGTCGGTGTTTCGGTACCTGGACTTGAACCAGGACTAACGGAACCAGAATCCGTTGTGCTGCCAATTACACCATACCGAAGCACGAGGACCCGTCGCACCGCGGGGGGCTTCGCGAGGCAGCAACGCGAAGCAGGATTCCCGCGAACGGGGCGGGGAAGCGTAGCGAGCAGAACGCGTGACGCGAGGGGTTTTTTTGCCCCCTCACGCGAGCGTGCCGACGCTTCGCCCCGACCGCGAGGGCTCATCGGCAAGGGGACGCGCGTGAGTCGAGTCAGCCCGGTGGACCGGCGAGTTCGCGGAGCGCGGCGGCGATCGCCTCGAGCGCCGCACGCTGCCGCACGAACTCGCGACTGACCGCGGTGATCGCCCGGGTCCAGGCGCGGACGACGACCGCGCCGGTGGCACCCCGCAGCGCGAGTCCGAAGCAGACCGTGCCCACGGGCTTGCCGGCGCTGCCGCCGTCCGGGCCGGCGATCCCGGTCGTCGCGAGCGCGAGGGATGCACCCGTGCGTTCGAGGGCGCCGCGCGCCATCGCCGCCGCGACGGCTTCGCTCACCGCACCGTGGGCCGCGATCGTCTCGGGCGGGACGCCGAGTTCACCGGTCTTGCGCTCGTTGGCGTAGGGCACGAAGCCCCCGAGGAAGACGCGCGAGGCGCCGGCGACGTCCGTGAGGAGACGCGCGATGAGGCCGCCGGTGCAGGACTCCGCCGTCGCGAGGGTGCTCCCCCGCGCGGCGGCGAGCGCGACGAGGCGCGCGGCGGGGTCGCCCTCGCCTTCGTAGAGCAGATCCGCGCCGAGCCGCTCGCGCGCGATGGCCGCGACCGCGTCGGCGCGCGCGGCCGCCTCCGCGTCGTCGCGTCCGTCGGCGACGACGCGCACCGTCAGGAGTCCGAACTGTGGCGTGATCCCGACCTTCACGGCCGCGGAGTCCGCCATCAGGTCCGCGATCCGCTGCCCGAGCGCCGCCTCACTCGGACCCAGCGCGACGAGCGCACGCTTCGCGATCGGCCGCAGGCGCGCGGCGAACTGCTCGCGCACGCGCGGCACGACGCGGTGCTCGAGCATCTCGACCATCTCCGCGGGCACCCCGGGCAGGGCGAAGGCCTGCGCGCGGCCGATGCTCAACGCGAAGCCCGGCGCGGTGCCCCAGTCGTTGGCAAGCGGGACTGCACCCTGCGGCAGCAGCGCCTGACGGCGATTGTCGTCGCCGACCTTGCGACCGCGGGCGGCGAACCACGCCTCGATCCAATCCCAGCACCGCGCGTCGAAGGCGAGCTCCACGCCGGCGGCCCCCGCCGCGACGTGGCGCGTGCGGTCGTCCTCCGTCGGCCCGAGTCCGCCGGTGATGACGATGAGGTCCGCGCGGGCCCCGGCTTCGCGCAGCAGGGCGAGCCCATCCTGCTCGGCATCGCCGACGATCGACACGCGGGTCACCGCGCAGCCGAGCTCCTCGAGCCGTCGCGCGATGAACGCGGAGTTCGTGTCGACGACGCTGCCGTGCACGAGCTCGTCGCCGATCGCGACGATCTCCAGACGCGGTGCCGTCATGCCATCGGCTCCGTGCTGCCCGCTGCCCGCCGCCGCTCCGCGAACCAGGTCAGGATGAGGCCGACGAGGTAGAGCACCGTGAGCGGCACCGCCATGAGGCACTGCGTGACGACGTCCGGCGGCGTGAGGATCGCCGAGATGACGAACATGCCGACGATGACGTGGCGCCAGTACTTCTTCATCTGCGCATGGCTCAGGACGCCGACGCGATGGATCGCGACCATCAGCAGCGGGAGCTGGAACACGAGCCCGAGCGCCACCGTGGTGACGAGCAGCAGCCCGAAGTAGTTCTGCACCGAGAACAGCGGCTCGACGCGCGACTGGTCCATGAACTGGATCAGCATGTAGAGCGCGAGCGGCACCGCGACGAAGTAGCCGAAGGCGATCCCGCCACCGAGCAACACGAAGGCCCAGGGCAGGCTGCGCATGACCACGCGCCGCTCGTGCGTGTAGAGCCCGGCCGCGATGAAGGCCCAGATCTGCCAGACGACGACCGGCGCCGCGATCGCGAGCGCGAAGAGGATCGTCGCGCTCATGTAGACCCACATGTCCTCGATGCCGCCCAACGCCTTCAGCGTGCGGGAGAGCGCGAAGCCGCCCTGGTTGGCGATCGTCGGGTAGTGCTTCGGGGGAAAGCTCCCGTCGAGGATCGCGGCGCGGTACTTCCGATGGAACTCGAGCTTCTGCTGCTCGAGTTCGTCGAGCGCCCGCCCCTCGGCCTTCGCCGCGGCGGCCTCCGCATCGAGGTCCACGAGGAAGGCCTCGTAGCGCGCCATCCACACCGTCTCGTAGGGCGCGGTGTAGACGTGCGTGATCGAGTCCTTGAAGGGCACCACGACCAGCAGCGCGACGACGACCGCGACGACCGAGCGCAGCAGGCGACGCCGTAGCTCGTCGATGTGGTCGCCGAGCGACATCCGCGGCAGATCTTCGACCGGGGCCTGGCCGGCGCCCGGACTCGGCGCCGTGGTTCGCTGCTCGGTCGAGGTCATCGGGCGCGGCAGTGTAGGCAGCGACGTGCGCGGTTGAAGCGGTCGCCCCGGACACGCTCGCCGTTCCTGGCCCCCCGCAGGCGCCGGAAATGCGCGCGGGCCGCGTCCCGAGGGAGACGCGACCCGCTTCGTCCGCCGCCGCGCCCCGCTTGCGCGGCGACGGCGGTCCTCGGTGCCGGGTTCCCGCTCGGGCGGCCATGCGACCGCCGCGGGAACTCGGCGACTCAGTTGCTGGAGGTCTCGGGCAGCTTCAGGTACTGGCGCACCTTGGAGAGCGGCGCCATCTCGATGCGGAGGTTCTGCGCGAGCTTGTACTCCTCGCTCTCGGTGATCGGGGTGAAGCCCGAGCCTTCCTCGTTGACGAGGTCGCCACCGACGATGATCAGGTCCACACCGGGGCCGAGCTTGTCGACCACGTTGTTGCCGAGGTCGGCGAGCAGCGCGGCGACGACCGGCTTCGTCAGCGGGTGGCTGAAGCGGCCCATCAGGTAGACGTTGTGCCGCATGCTGACGCTGTAGAGGTCGTTGCGGATCTCGTCACCGGCCATGACCGGGTCGTAGCGATCCTTCAGGTTGCTGATCAGCACCTCGGCGCGGGTCTGCTCGACGCGGCGCACGACGGCCGTCGCCTTGACCTCGCCGGTCAGCGGCTTGACGACCTCGAAGCTCGTCCCGAGCGGGAGCATGTCGCGGGTGCCGAGGTTGATCCACGCGAGGCCGGTGGCCTGCGAGGACTCGATCACCAGACCGTCCTTCTCCTGCGCGGGGTTGACGAGCTTGACCTTGTCGGCGGCGGCGGCGGCGCGCGCCTGCAGCGTCTCGATCTCCTTGCGGAGGGCGGCGACGGCCTTGGCGTGCTCGGCGGCCTGGTCCGACATCTTGGTGCGCAGCGCGCCGTACTCGGCGTTCTGGCTCGCGAGGAGGCGGTCCTTCGCGTCGATCGAGTTCTGGAGGTCGGTGCGGGTGTCCGACACCTCGCGGCTCAGCGTCGCCTCGCGCGCCTGCGCGCTCTTCGTGACGTCGCCGACCGACTTGTTGAGCTCCGCCACCTGCGCCTGGACGCCGGCGTTCGTGCTCTTGCTGTTCTCGATCTGACGGAGCAGCTCCTCGCGCGACTTCGTGACGAGGCCGAACACCGCGGCGAGACCGCGCTGCTCGGGGACGTTGCTCGAGCGGGCGAAGTCCGTCAGGCTCGCGCGGACGCGGGTCGGGACGGCGACGTTCTGGAGCGGCTCGGGCGTGCCGTACTCCGAGTAGTCGAAGCCCTCGCGACCGGCATAGGCACCGGCCTCACCGACTTCGACGGTGATGTCCTCGACGTAGTGCTTGTAGATCAGGGCCTGGCGATTCGCGTCCTTGACGCGCGCGTTCGCGGTCTTGATCGCCTCCTCGAGCTCGGTGTTCTTGCCGATCATGGCGTAGCCGAAGCCGAGCGCGCCCAGGAAGAGGACGAGCATGACGAGGAAGAAGAAGATGTTGACGTGCGCGGCACCGCGCTCGCGGGTGTGCATGACCGATGCTCCAGGCTGCGTTCGGGTTGTGCGGGAGAGGGATAAGGGACCGAGTCTCGGCGCGGCTGGGGGACGTTCCAGTCAACCCGCGCGAGAACCGAGGACGTGGATTGCGACTGCTGTTGGACGCTGAGGGGGCGAAGCGGCGGCACGCCAGTGCCGACGCGGTTTCTGGCGCAAGCGAGACGTTCCCGGTTCCAGGTCCCCGCACCCGATCGACGCAAGTCGGGTCGTGAGAACTGAGGGGTCGTGAGGGGGTCGATCCGGGGATCGGGGCCGGGATTCTAGGAACGCCGGTCGCGAAGGGTCAAGGCAGCGGGAATGCTGTCGCGATCTTCGAGGCCGCGGGAGTCTACAACAGCCCTGCCCCTGCGGCTCATCCTGCCCGCCGTTCGTCACGCGATGGATCGATTCGAGCCGCAACCACCCGTCGTCATCGGGATCGTCGGCGGCATCGCCGCGGGGAAGTCGACCGTCGCGGCGCTCTTCGCCGCGGCCGGGCTCGAGCACGTCGACGCCGACGGGATCGCGCGCGCCCTGGTCGACGAACCCGCCATCCGAACGGCGCTGCGCGCGCGTTTCGGGGCCGCGGTCGAGCGGGACGACGGGAGCCTGGATCGCGCGGCCCTCGCCCGGCTGGTCTTCGCCGACGCGGCCGCCCGCCGCGATCTCGAATCGATCACCCACCCGCAGATCCGCGCGCGGATCCTCGCGCAGATCGAGGCGGCCAAGGCCGCGGGACGCTCGGTGCTCCTCGATGCGCCGCTGCTCCTCGAGGGCCCGCTGCACGCGCACTGCGACGCGGTCGTCTTCGTCGACGCGTCCGACGCCGTGCGCCGCCGGCGCGCCCTCGCGCGGGGTTGGAGCGAGGCGGAATGGCAGCGACGGGAGCAGAACCAGCTCGGGCTCGGACTGAAACGCGCGCGGGCGAACGCTAGCATCCGGAACGACGCGGATCTCGACGCGACTCGGCGCGCCGTCGAGGAACTCCTTTCGACCTGGCGGGACTGCCCTCCCCGCCGCAGTGAAGAGCGACCCGGATCATGACGAGATCGCCCGCGCCGACGCCCACGCCCGACGACGGCGCCGCGACCCGCGCACTCGCCGCCGGCGAGACCCCGCGCCGCGCGGAGGACCCCTCGGCACCCGAACGGGACCAGAACGCCGTCTACGAGCGCGCGAAGCGCAGCGACTACGACATCCCCCGCCTGCAACTGCTCTCGATCGGCGAACTGCGCCAGATCGCGCAGGACGCCGAGGTCGAGACGACCGTCGGCCTCAACCGCCAGGAGCTGATCTTCCAGATCCTCAAGCGCAAGGTCACCTCGCAGGGTCTCGGCTGGGGCGAGGGCACGCTCGACATCCTCCCCGACGGCTTCGGCTTCCTCCGCTCGCGTCGCTACAACTACCAGGCGGGCCCCGACGACATCTATGTGAGTCCGAGCCAGATCCGGCGGCTCAATCTCAAGCAGGGCCACCAGATCGCCGGGCCGGTGCGGCCACCGAAGGACGGGGAGAAGTACTTCGCGCTGCTCCACGTCGAGTGGGTCGACGGCAAGTCCGTCGACGACCTGCGCCGGCGCATCGCGTTCGACGACCTCACCCCCATCGTGCCCTGCCGGCGCCTCGTGCTCGATCGACCGGGCGCGGGTCTCGACGTCCGACTCGTCGATCTGCTGGCACCGCTGGGCCATGGCCAGCGCGCCCTGGTCCTGGCGCCGCCGCACTCGCGCCGCAACGCGCTGCTGACGCACCTCGCGCAGGCGATCCTCGCGAGCAACCCGCAGGTCTACGTCATCCTGCTGCTCCTCGACGAACGCCCCGAGGAGGTGACCCTCGCCCAGCGCAGCACGGCACCCGACGAACGCCGCGAGGTCGTCGCATCCACCTTCGACGAGCCCTCGGCGCGGCACGTCGCCCTGGCGGAGATGGCGCTCATGAAGGCGAAGCGGCTCGTCGAGTCGAGCCGCGACGTCGTCCTCTGCGTCGACTCGCTCACCAGCCTCGTGCGCGCCTACAACCTCGAGCTGCCGCCGACGGGCAAGACGCTGTGCGCCGGCCTCGACGCGAGCGCGCTGCAGGCACCGAAGCGCCTCTTCGGCGCGGCGCGCAACGTCGAGGAGGGCGGCTCGCTCACCGTGATCGCGACCGCGTTGACCGGGACCGGCGCGCGCATCGACGAGGTGATCGCCGAGGAATTCCGCGGCAAGGGCAACTGCGAGATCGTGCTCGACGAGCGCCTCGCGGGCCTCCACGTGCACCCCGCGCTCGACGTGCTGCGGACCGGCACGCGGCGTGAAGACAGCCTCCTGCCGCCCGACGACCTGCTGCGCCTCAAACGCCTGCGGACGGCGATCGACCGCGACTCACCCCGCGAGAGTCTCGAGGCGCTCATCGCGCGCGTCGAAGGCACGCCTTCCAACCGCGCCTTGCTCGACGCGCTGTGAGCCCGATCCGCGCGCAACCCGCCGCACTCGCGGCCGTGGCCGTGCTCGCCCTCTGCGCCGCGCTCCGCACGCTGGACGGCGGCTTCCTCTCCGACGATCTCCTCCTCGACTTCTTCACCGACCGCGACCCGCAGGTCCTGCGGCCGGACTGGTCGAGGGTGGCCGCCGACTTCGCGCGCCCCTGGCTCGATCTGCCGGGCGCGCTCTACCGCCCGCTCGTCAGCGCGAGCTTCGCGTTCGACCTCGGGCGAGGCGGAGGAGAGGCGGGCCCCTTCCACCAGACGAACGTGGCGCTGCACGTGCTCGTCGCGGTGTTCGCCGCGGCGCTCGTCGCGCGCACGCTGGATCCCGACCTGCACCCGCGTCATCGCGCGGTCGCGACCCTCGGCGGCGGGGCCATCGTCGCACTGCACCCGGTCGCGATCGAACCCATCGCGTGGCTCGCGGCACGCAACTCCTCGCTGGAGATCGCGGCGCATGCGCTGGCCGCGCTCGCGTTCGCGTCGTTCTGCCGGACCGCCAAGGTCTCGCGGCTGCTGGTCTGCGCACTCGCCGCGCTCGTCGCGCTCGCCACGAAGGAGTCCGCGGTCGTCCTGCCGGTCAGCCTGCTCGTCGTCGATCTCCTCGTGCGACGCGGACTGGACTGGCGCAGCCGCCTGCGGGTGCACGCGGCCCTGCTCCCGCTCTGGCTCGGGTACGCCGCGCTCCGCGTGAGCCTGTTCCACGGGCTGGCCCCGGCTTCCGCCACGACCGGCGGCGCCTGGCTGGACGCCGCGGGCTCGAAGTTCGCGGCGCTGTTCGCGCCGGGCGCTGAGGACTCGGTCTGGCTCGGCGCCGTCGCCCTCGTCGGCTGGCTGGGAGCCGCGGTCGTCCTGCTGCGATGCTCGCGCAGCCGGCTGCTGCTCCTCGCCGCCTGGTTGCTCGCGCACCTCTCGCCTTCGGCGCCGCTCGCGGTCGGCAACGGACTCTCGGGGACGCGGCTCGTCTACGGCGCCCTGCTCCCGCTCGCGCTGCTCATGGCGCACGCCCTGGCCCGCAGGCCACGCCTCGTGCTGGCCCCGTGCGTGCTGATGCTCGTCGCGTTCGCGTGGCAAGGTCAGCTGCTCGTGGACCGCTACCGCGCGGGCTGGGGCGAGCTGGCGATCGTCGCGAGCGATCTCGCCTCGCATGCCGGCGAGGCGAGCGGGGCGACGCCGCTCGTCGTGACGGCGGTGCCGCCGACGCGGACGAGCCTGCCGCCGTTCAACCACAACGGCTGGTTCACGCTCGGTGCGCGCCCGCTGCAGCGGAACCCGCTCCCGGTCGTGTCCGCGGGCTACGTGACCGCGCCGACCCCGCACGCCGAGACCCTGCTCCGCGACGGTTCGCCGTTGCGCGCGCTGCTGGAGCACGGCTGCACGCTGCTCGCCTGGGACCAAGGCGCGCAGCGCTTCCTGGCGCGGCGACGTGCGAGCGCCCCCGCGGAGCCACCGAGCCTCGAACGGGACGGCGGGAGTCGCCACGGCTTCCGCTTCGCGAGCGCGGTCTCGCCGGACGCGCTGGAGCAACTGACCCTGCGCGTCCGCGGTCCGCTGCGCGGCGGTCGCGTGAGCTGGCGCACGGCGATCGCCGAGCTGCCACCCGAACTCGCGGGCCTCGCGTTCGGTCCCGGACGCGAGGACGGTCCGGAGCGGGTCATCACCCTGGATCTCTCGTCGAGCATCGGCCTGCCTTCGCTCGCCACCTTCGGGATCGGCGTCGACGGCTTCGACTTCGAGTTCGACGGCGAGGTCGAGCTCGTCGAGCTCCTCGCGGCGCGCCGCGTGCCGGAGCTCTTGCTCCCGCAGCGCTTCGCGGGCACGGGTCTCGATGCGGCTTCCTTCGAGGCCGGACTCCGCAGCCCGGCTGCGCCGGAGCCCGGCGGCTCGACGGTCGCGATGCGCCTCGTGCTGCAGACCGCGATGGGCGCGGTCGTCGTCCCGTGTCGGCCGGCCGAGGCGGTCGTGTTCCCGGCGGCGGCGCGCGAGGCGCTGAGCGTGCTGGTCGCGGCGTGCCGAGAGCGCGGCGTCTGGTACTGGTTCGACGCCAGGACCGCCGCCGGTGAACCGGGCTTCGGTCGCTCGGCGGTGGATCGCGTCGTGCTCACGCGGTGAGATCGCTGCTCGCCCGGTAACTCGCTCGGGTCGAAGACCCGGGTGGCGGTTAGCCTGCCTGCCCCCGCGCATGTTCCTCCTCCACAGCATCGAACTCCTCGGGCTGCTCGGTCTGCTCGTGCAGACCGTCGTCGCGTGGATGTTCGTGAGCGTGTTCGTGTCGCTCCAGCGCCGCTACGCCTCGGGCGCCTGCGGCCAGTTCGCCCGGGCCTTCGCCGCCCTCGCGTTGGGCCTCAGCGCGCTGAGCGTGCGTTTCTTCCAGGCCCACGACGTCGCGAACGAGACGGCTGCTACGTGGCGGGAGGGCCAGGCTCTCCCCACGCTGTGCTACGTCGTCTACCAGGTCGCGAAGGTGCGCTTCGCGACCCTGCTCGTCGCCGGTAGCCACACGCTCGCGGGACGCGCGACGCCGCGTGTCCTCGGAACCCTGGCCTGGCCCTTCGCCGCCCTCCTCGGCTTCGGCGCGTACCTCGCGCCGAACATCCACGTGCTGCTCCATCAGCAGGCGCTGCTGATGCCGATCGCCGCGATCTGGTCGCTCCGGGCCCTCGGGCCGCAGACGCAACCGGGGAGTGGCGTCCGGCTCGTCCGCCTCGCATTGATCGCCACGGCCGGAACCTGGGTGCTCCACGGCGTGACGAATCTGACCGCGGACATCTCGACGCTGTCTCGCATCCTGCTCGGCTTCAATTCGTTCGTCGACATGGGCGTGCAGATCGTGCTCGGCACGGGCCTGATCATCGGACTGCTCCAGGACTCGCACCGCCGCGTGCTGGTCGCGGAGCTCGAGCGCAAGAGTCTCGAGCGCGTGGTCCAGCGCGACGAGCGTCTGCGCGCGCTGGGGACGCTGGTCTCAGGCGTCGCGCACGAGCTCAACAACCCGCTCACGGTGATCCTCGGCTACGCGGACATGATGGCGAGGTCCGGCGATGCGAAGGCCCGGATCCTCGTCGAGCAGGCGGAGCGCTGCCGCGGCATCGTGCGCGGACTCTCGGCGCTTGCCTCGCACTCGGCGCGCAAGCGGGAGGACTGCGCCCTCGACGAACTCGTCGCGCGCGTCGTGCGAGGGCTCGATGCACCCTCGGCCCCGCCCCATGCCGCGATCCGCAGCTCGGTGCCTGCCGGGCTCCGCATCGCCGCGGACCGCGTCGGTCTCGAGCAGGTGCTCACCAACCTGCTCGTGAACGCCCTGCACGCGAGCCCGCCGGGCGGCGTGGTCACGCTCGAGGCGGGTCCGAGTCAGGGCGGCATCGCCATCGTCGTCCGCGACGAAGGGCCGGGAATCCCGCGCGAGCTCCGCCCCCGGCTCTTCGAACCGTTCTTCACCACGAAGGCCCCGGGTCAGGGCACCGGCCTCGGCCTCGCGATCGCGCACGCGATCGTGCGGGCGCACGGCGGATCGATCAGCGTCGACGACGGTCCCAACGGCGTCGGGGCGAGCTTCTGCGTGGTCCTGCCGAACGGCGAGGCCACGCCGCAGAGCGCGCTCGCGCCGCCTCGGCGGAGCCGCGCGGCGCGCGACGGCGGCCGTCTGCTGCTGATCGACGACGACGATGCCGTGCGCGTCACCATCAGCGACACGGCGCAACTCCGCGGCTGGAAGGTCGAGGCCGTTCCCACCGCCGAGGCCGCACTCGAGCGGGGCTTCACCGACTTCGACGTGGTGCTCTGCGATCTGCGGATGCGCGGCATGGGTGGTATCGCGCTCCACGACCGGCTCGCGGCGGAGAACGATCCCGTGCTCGACCGCTTCGCGTTCATCACGGGCGACCTCGCCTCGCCGGCCGCCGCGGCGTTCAACGCGCGCTGCCGTCTGCCCCTGATCGCGAAGCCCTTCGACACCGATGAGTTCTTCGCGGTGCTCGACCAGTGCGCCGCCGCCCGGCCCCAGGCGTCGTAGCGCGCGAGGCCGCGCGGGCCAACGCGCCGGTCACGCCAACGTGTCGGTCAGGCCAACGCGGTGTAGATGCGGTGGCAATCGTCGTGGTCGTCGATCGCCTCGCGGACCTCCTCCACCTCGAGTCGCTGCTCGGCCGGGAGCTGCACCTTGTCCTTGGGGACGTAGCCCATCTCGGAGGTGGTGACCGTCCAGCCGGCGGCGCGCAAGGCCCCGGTCACCGCATCGAGATCCGAGCGGTCGGTGAAGAAGCGCGCGCCGGTCGAATCCTCGCCCGTGTTCTCGAGCGGCTCGACGTCCTGGGCCCCGGCCTCGATCGCCGCGGACTCACGGTCGAGGCCCGCCGTCGCGTGGGTCGCCTCGATGATCCCGACGTGCTCGAACAGGAACATGACCTTGCTGCCGAACTGACCGTTCTTGAACAACGAGCGGATGTCCGGCGCGGTGCGGTTCCGGTTGTCGGTCATGCACTCGACGATGACCGGGACCTTGTGGGGCGCCATGCCTTCGAAGGTCACGAGCTCGAAGTTCGCCGCCTCACTGCCGGCTCCGCCGGCCTTCTTGATCGCGCGCGTGATCGTGTCGTTCGACACCGACTGCTTGCGAGCCGCTTCGACCGCGACGCCGAGGCGCGCGTTCATCGCCGGATCGGGCACGCCCATCTTGGCGGCGACCGTGATCTCGCGGACGAGCTTGGTGACGATCTTCGCCCGCTTGTTGGCGTTGATCTCCTTGTTCTTCTGCAGCCACTGACGACCCATGGTGTCTTGCGAGCGGAGGACTCGAGGGCGGAGAAGGATGGCAGACCGCGATGCGCGAGGCAAACGGGGCGCGGCCGTCAGAGGGACGCGAGGAACGCGAGCAGTTCGTCGAGGACCGGGTCCGGGTCCTCGAGCTGGGGCACGTGGCCGATCCCGGGGAGGCGGACGAGGCGAGCGGAGGGCAGGACCGCGACGAGCCGCTCCCCCATCGCCGGGTCGAGGATCCGATCGCGCGTCCCCCAGAACACGAGCGTCGGCACCGCGAGGCTCCCGTAGCCCGAGGTCCAGCGGTCGAGCGTCGCCGCGTCGGGGATCACCTGCTGCTGCTGCGCGACGTAGGCCGCCACCGTGCCCTCGTGCGCCAGTTCCGCGGCGTAGCGGAGGACCAGTTCCTCCGTGATCCGCAGGGGATTGCCGAAGTTCGCGAGCAGCGCCACCCGTGCGATCAGGCGCGGCGGCACCCGGTCCATGACGCTTTCGATCAGGTCGGGGAAGCGCCAGAGCGTGCCACCGGTCCAACCGCCCTTCGCCCACGCGGCGGGCGCGAGCAGGATCAGCGCCGCGACCCGCTCGCGGTGTTCCATCGCGTAGACCAGCGCCGTGCTGCCGCCCAGGCTGTTGCCGATCAGGACCGCGCGATCGATGCCGCGCTGCACCAGCACTTCGTGGAGTCGCGTCGCGTGCGCCGCGAGGTCGTAGCGTCCATCGCGTGGCCGCGACGAGCCGCCCGCACCGAGCGCATCGACGACGTGGACCCGATAGCCGGCGGCTCGCAGCGGCGCCTCGATCCGATGCCAGGTCAGCCCGCTGTCGCCGAGCCCGTGCAGGAGCACGAGGTCCGGACCGACGCCCGCACTCCGCACGCGGATCGCCCCGAGCGAGGTCTCGACGAGGGCATCGAGGTCCGCCGGGGGTGCGGCGCACGCGGCGAGCCAGAGCAGGGCGGCGCTCCGGAAACGGGCAGGCACGGCGCGATGGGACAGGCGACCCGGGCCAGCCGCCAGTCCCGTCCTGGACGCGGCGGGCGATTCAGTTGAGATCGGTTCTCATGTGGCTATCCTCCTCCCGATGAGCATCGATCGACTGCCGCCGGGCACCGTCGCCCGCCTCACCGCGATCGGCGGTGAGGGCAGCTTCCGCCGCCGTCTCCTCGAGATGGGCTTCCTGCCGGGGACCGTGCTGCGCGTCGTGCGCCGCATCGAGGTCGGCGGCGTGATCGAGATCGAACTGCGCGGCTGCCGCGTGTCGCTCAACACGAGCGAGGCCAAGGCCCTGCTCACCCGTCCGGGCACCGCTGGGACACCGGCCGCGTGAACGCCGCGCTCGCGCCCCAGTCGACCGCCGCCACCGTGGCGACACCGCTCCGCGTGGTCCTCGCCGGCAACCCCAACGCCGGCAAGTCGACGCTCTTCAACTCGCTGACCGGTCTGCGCGCCAAGGTCGCGAACTACCCCGGCGTGACGGTCGAGATCGAGACGGGACCCTGGCAGCTCCCCGCGGGCTCCGCCGTCGAGCGCGTCGAGCTCATCGATCTGCCGGGCTGCTACAGCCTCTCGGCGCTGAGCGCGGAGGAGCACGTCGCGATCACCGCGATCGCCGGCCTGCCGCCCGTGTCGGCCCCGGCGGCCGTCGTGATCGTCGCGGATGCGACCGAACTCGCCCGCCATCTCTACCTCGCGCTGCAGATCCGCGAGCTCGACGTGCCCGCCGTGCTCGCGCTCACGATGGTCGACGCGCTGGAGAAGGGCGGTGCGACGCTCGACCTGCCCGCGATCGAGCGTGAGCTCGGATTGCCGGCGGTCGCGGTGCACGGGCGCTCCGGTCGCGGCCTCGCCGAACTCGGCAAGGCGCTCGCGCGCGTGCTCGCCGAGGGTCCCTGCCGGCGCCGGGAACTCGCCGACGAAACGCCGGCGCTGCGCGCCGACCTCGACGCCGTCGCGGCGGAGTTCGCACCCTCGTGGAGCGGCGGCGACGCGGTGCGCGCGCGTGCGCTCGCGCGTTGGACCTTGCTCTCCGCCGACGAGGCCGAGCGCCACGGCGCCGTGCCCCGCGCCGCGATCGCCACGGCGCGGGCGCGCCGCGATGCGGCGCAGGCCGCGGGCCGCGATCTCGACGTCGAGCTCGTCGGCGCCCGCTACCGCTGGATCGACGACCACGTCGCGCAGTTCGTGCCGCAGCGACGCCCCGCGTCGCGCACGCCGACCGACCGCCTCGACGCGGTCCTCCTCCATCCGCTCCTCGGCTTCGCGATCTTCGCGATCGTGATGACGATCGTGTTCCAGGCGCTCTTCGTCGGCGCCGATCCCCTCATCGCGATCATCGAGTCGGGCGTCGCGTCGGCCAGCTCGTTCGTCGAAGGGCTGCTGCCCGAGGGCCTCCTGCGCGGCTTCCTCGTCGACGGCGTGATCGCGGGCGTGGGCGCGGTCGTCGTCTTCCTGCCGCAGATCCTCCTGATGTTCCTGTTCCTCGGCCTGCTCGAGGACAGCGGCTACATGGCTCGCGTCGTGGTCCTGATGGATCGCGTGATGCGCAGCGCGGGTCTGCACGGCCGCGCGTTCGTGCCGATGCTCTCGGCCTTCGCCTGCGCGGTGCCCGCGGTCCTCGCGACGCGCACGATGGAGCGCCGGCGCGACCGCCTGCTGACGATGATGGTCGTGCCCCTCATGACCTGCTCCGCGCGACTGCCGGTCTATGGCCTGCTCATCGCGGCGCTGTATCCGGTCGACGAGGGGACGCCCTTCGCGCAAGGCGCGCTGATGGCGGCGATGTACGTCTTCAGCGTCCTCGTCGCCCTGCTCGCCGCACATGTGATCGGGCGCACGCTGCTGCGAGGCCGCCCGGCGCCGCTCGTGATGCAGATGCCGCCGTACCGGCGGCCGCAGCTGCGCACCGTGGCACGCATGATGGTCCAGCGCGCCGGAGTCTTCGTGCGCGACGCCGGCACGGTCATCCTCGCGTGCACCGTCGTGCTCTGGTTCCTCCTGAGCTTCCCGAGCGATCCGAAGCTCACGCGCGACTACGAGGGCGAACGCGCCGCCGCGAAGTCGGGTGCGATCCTCGGCACGCTCGAGGAGCCCCCGAGCCTGACCGAACGCCTGGCGACGATCGACGCCGCGGAGCGCGGCGAGCGCATGCGATCGAGCTACGCCGGTCGGCTCGGCCATGCGCTCGAGCCCGTCCTCGCTCCGCTCGGCTTCGACTGGCAGATCAACATCGGCGTGCTCGGCGCGTTCGCGGCGCGGGAGGTCTTCGTCGCGACGATGGGCGTCGTGTACGGACTCGGCGACGTCGAGGACGAGACGGCGACTCCGCTCCGCGACCGCATCCGCGCCGAGCGTCGCGCCGACGGCAGCCGCGTGTTCTCGCCGCGCACCTGCCTGTCGCTGATGATCTTCTTCGCGCTGGCGTGCCAATGCATGAGCACGCTCGCCGCGGTGAAGCGCGAGAGCGGCGGCTGGAAGTGGCCGCTCTTCCTCTTCGCCTACATGAGCGGTCTGGCGTGGCTCGCGAGCTTCGCGGTCTACCAGCTCGGTGGCCTCGTCGGACTGGCCTGATCCGCGCTCAGTTGGCGCGGATCGTCAGCAGGTCGGTGGTCACGACGCCCAGCGCGTTCGCCGCGCGATCCACCGCGACGAACTGGACGAACGCCTCGGGGAAGCCGCCGAAGGCCGCGCGCGGCACGAGGAACCCGACGCGCGCGGCACCGGTGGCGTCGAGCATCAGCGGATGCGTCGCCAGCACGTTGGTCAGCAGGAAGCACCCGGGCGCTCCGATGCCGCCGAGCGCGAACGGCAGCGTGAGCGCTCCGGCCTGCGCCGCGTCGTTGCCGATGTTGAAGACGGCCATGCCGTTCGACGGACCGCGTGCGATCGTCACGGCGAACTCCTCGCCGTAGGCGAAGCTCGCCGGGACCACGCCGATGCGCGGGCCACAGCTCGCCCCACCGACGACGCCGACCAGATTGCCGGCGACGGCATCGCGCACGTCGATCGTCTGGACGACGAAGCGGAACGTCCCCGCGGCGAGGTCGCCGACCGCGTGCACGAGCGAGTGCACACCCGTCGCCGTCTTCAACGGCGCGGGCCCGAACGCCGCGCTCGTGCCCCCGGCAGGGAACACCGTCGCGAAGAACAGCGATGCCCCGATCGGCACCGTGGCGCCCTGACCGTTCACCACCGCGGGCAACGTGAGGACGCGCGCGCCGGCGCTGTCCAACGCGAGGTCCACGGCCGGGGCCTTGGCCAGGTGGCGTACGGTGAGACGCGCGCCGCTCGCGAGCGGCGACACATCGTTCGGGAAGCTCGAAAGTCGCGGCGTGCCTCCGGCATCGAGATGCGCGACGACGGTGACGTCGTCGCCGGCGGCGACGGTCGCGTTCGCCGCGAGCACCGGTGCGCCGTTGAGCTGGACCGAGAGCGGATAGGTGCCCGGGTTCAACACGAGCGGGCCCCGCAGCTCGCCGAAGTCGAACGCGAAGAGGCGCGCGGCCCCCGCGAACACGTCGACCGGCGACGGCAGCGCGGGGATGCCGTGGATCACGGTCACGCGCGCGGTGAGCGACTGACGCTGGACGAGCAGGCCGAAGCTCGGTGCCGCCACGTCGCCGACGGCATGCACCGCGTAGGCAACCCCGTTCTCGAGGGCGAGGCGGACGGGCCCGAACGCGCGCGTCGTGGTGCCGGCGACGAAGAGACTCGCGTCGTACTCGCCCGGGGCCACGTTCGTGGTGACCGTGCCGCCGTTCGCGAGCGCAGGGATCGTCGCGATGCGTGTCCCGTTCTGCTCGAGAGCGACGTCGACCGCCGGCGCCTTCGCGAGGTGACGGACGGTGAGTCGGCTCTGCGGCAGGGCCAAGGCACTGCGGTCGTTGGTGAACGCGGACAGGCGCGGCGTGCCCGCGGCGTCGAGGTGCGCGAGCACCGAGTAGTCGACGGCCGCGTTCAACACGAGCGTCGTGCTCAGGATCGGCGTCCCGCCGAGGCGCACCTCGATCGCGTAGCTGCCCGCGGGCAGCGTGAGCGGCCCGCGTTGCTCGCGGTAGTCGAAGGTGAACAGCGGCGTGCCGTTCGCCACGACGGCGACCGGCTGGGGCAGACCGGGGACTCCGTGCAGGACGGTGAGACGTGCGTCCTGCGCGAAGGCGACGCCCGAGCTGAAGCTCGCGAACGACGCGATGCTCGCGAGAGCGATGGCGAAGGAGGAGTGGAAGGTGTGTCGCATGGCAGTTCGAAGGCACGGGTCCGGATCGGTGGGAATCCGGCGCGTTGAAGGCCCGCCGCAGCGGGCGCGCGGTCCTTCGAGCGGGTTGCTCGCGCGGATGCACGTCGCGAGCGAGTCGTGATGCGCGCATCCGTCGCGCGCCGCGCGACGAACTCCGCCCCGTCGCACGCGAAGCACGCGTCGACGACCCCTCGAGACCCCACCATGCACATCCGCATCGCCACTCTCACCCTTGCGCTCCTCGCCGTCGTGGACCAAGGACTCGCCCAATCGAAGCCCAGGTCCGCGGACCTCGTCGACGTCGCCGTCGGCGCCGGCTCGTTCAAGACCCTGCTCGCCGCCGCCAAGGCCGCCGGACTCGTGGACGCGCTGCGAAGCGAAGGACCGCTGACGGTCTTCGCGCCGAGCGACGACGCGTTCGCGAAGCTGCCGAAGGGCACCGTCGAGGGCCTGCTCGAGCCCGCGCGGCGCGATCAGCTCGCGGCGATCCTCCGGTACCACATCGTGCCCGGTCGTCTGCTCGCGAAGGACGTGCTCTCCCGCACGCGACTCGCGACGCTCGACGGCTTCGCGCTCACCGTCGGCAGCGACGCGCACGGCGCGCGCATCGGCGAGGCGAGGATCGTCACGACGGACGTCGCCGCGACGAACGGCGTGATCCACGTGATCGACAGCGTGCTGATGCCGCCGCGGACCGTCGACCTCGTCGCCCTCGCATCGCGGGCCGGCACGTTCAAGACGCTGCTCGCCGCCGCCGAGGCCGCCGGCCTGACCGCGACGCTCGCGTCGGATGGACCGTTCACCGTCTTCGCACCGACCGACGAGGCCTTCGCGAAGCTGCCGAAGGGCACCGTCGAGACGCTCCTGCAGCCGGAGAACCGCGACCGACTCACGGCGATCCTGAAGCACCACGTGGTCGCGGGGCGCATCGATGCACGCAGCGCGGTCGGCGCCGGGACGGCGACGACGCTCAACGGCAGCACGCTCGAGATCACGCTCGCGAACGGTCGCCTCACGGTCGGCGGCGCCGGCGTGCTCGCGAACGATCTGCTCGCCAGCAACGGCATCGCTCACGTCATCGACACCGTGCTCCTGCCCCGCTGAGCGCGTACCGACGCGCTCAGGGCGCGAGGAATGCGTCCGGCGGCGTCACCGGTCCGCCGTTCTGCAGCGCCGACCAGAGCCGTCGCTCGGCGCGTCGGAACAGCAGCGCCGCGCGGGCGCCGTCCGGGAAGACCGGTTCGGCGGATCGGGCGCGCGGTCCCGCGTCGCGTACGGCGGCATAGCGCGCGAGGAGCGCGTGCGCCGCGGCCGTCGTCGACACCGCGTGAGGCGTCGGCTCGCGAAGTCCGGCGAGCCGCGCCTCGTCGAGCAGCAGCATCGCGAGCGAACCCGGATCGCCGGCGGCGAAGAACGCGCTCGCCTCCGGATCGGCATGCTCGCGGTAGGCGGGCAGGTCGGCCGCGATCAGCGGGATGCCGAGGCAACGCGCCTCGTCGATCACCAGTCCGTAGCTCTCGTGCGTGAGCGACGGGATCAACGCGTAGTCGGCCCCGGCCGCCGCGATGTCGCCGTGCGTGAAGCGACCCCGGAACTCGACCGGGAACCGCGCCGCGCGCGTGCGCAGGCGTTGGTCGAGCACCGGGTCGTGGCATTCGCCGAAGACGAGCAGTCGCCAGCCACCGATCGACGCGAGCGCGTCGAGCGCGAGCTCGAGGCCCTTCTCGGGATAGATCGTGCCGAAGAACACGAGCGTGCGGCCGCGCGGTCCGGCGCGCGCGGCGCGGCGCTGCGGGACCTCGAGCAGCGGCGGCGGCGACGGCTCGATCAGCCCGAGTCCGCCCGCGGCGAACGCGGCGAGACCCTCGGCGTGCGCGATGCTCGGCGCGAAGCGCAGGTCCGCGGCGCGCAGCTCGTCGAGGAGATCGAGCCGATGGGCCGCAAAGGCCTCGTCGAGCTCGGTGCGATTCAGCCAGCGTGGACGCGGTGGCGCCTCCGGCCGCGTCATGCCGACGGGTCGCGTCGGCGTCGCGAGCTGGGTCCAGTAGTCGTGCAGCGTGCAGGCGAGCACCGGCACGCCTTCGCGACGGGCGATGCGCACGAGATCCGTCGTGAGGCGGAGCCAGTGGTGCACGTGCACGACGTCGGGTCGCAGGTCGCGCAGCACGCGCGCGAAGCGCTCGCCGACCGAGGGCGACCACGCCTTCTCCCATGACTCGAAGTAGAGATCCTCGCGCGGCAGGAAGATCACGCGGAGCTCGTCGACGCGGGCCTCGCGCAGCTCGCCGGCGCGACCGCCCTCGATCGTCCCGGCGACGACCACGAGCTCGTGTCCGGCCACCCGCATCGCCCGCGCGAGCGCGAGCACGACGCGCTCGGTGCCGCCGCCCGGCGTCGAGGAGAACTGATGCACCACGTGGACGATCTTCACGGCACGGGGACTCCGGAGCTCGGGCGCAGATGACGGTCGACGTCCTGCCGCGTCACGCGATGACCGCGCAGTCCATCGCGGATCCCCCGCAGCTTGGCCCACGCGGCGCGTGCGCTCGTGCCTCCGAAGAAGCTGAGCGGGAGCAGGGCGACGTCGAAGAACCAGAACGCACACCACGTGCGCACCGAACCGTGCGCCCGCAACCAGCGCACCGTGTTCACGGCGCTCATGTACTTGCGCAGCGGGGAGCGACCGCCACCGGACGAGGAGCTCGCCTCGTGCACCACGCGCACCCAGGGGAGCCAGAGCAGGGTGCGGCCGCGCGCGCGCAGCCGCGCGCCGAGATCGACGTCCTCCCAGTACATGAAGTACGCCTCGTCGAGATCGCCGATCGCCGCGAGGTCGGCGAGGCGATAGAGCACGCAGGCTCCGGTGAGGAAGCCGACGGCCTCGGGTCCTGCGTCGCGAGGCGTCGGTGCGCGGCCCTGCCGGCGCAGGGTCACGAGGTTCGGCCGCACCCGCACCTCGCCACCCTCGCTCCAGACCCGACCCTCCGGCGTGACGATCGTCGGCGTGACCCCCGCGAGCGAGGGGTCGTGCTCGAGACAGGCGACGAGCGGCGCGAGGAAGCCGTCCTCGAGGACGACGTCGTTGTTGAGCAACAGCACCATCTCCGCGCCGAGCGCGCGCGCCCGCGCGAGGCCGCGGTTGATCGCGCCGCAGTAGCCGAGGTTCTCGTCGAACACGAGCAGCTCGCAGCGTTCGCGGCCCGCGAGTCCGGCGCGCAGGCGCTCGGGGGAACCGTCGCCGCTGCCGTTCTCGATCACGAGCGTGGTGGTCGCGGCGTGCCCGCAGGCCGCGAGCTGCTCGACGACGCGCAACGTCGCCGCCGCGAGGCGGAAGTTCAGCACGATCGCCACGACCTCAGCCACAGGCCCACCTCACGAGTCGGAACCACGCGAGGAACACGGCATCGAGCGTGCGGCGCAACCGGGCCGCCGCACCGCGATCGGCGAGACCCGGGTTCGCGGTCATCGGCAAGGCGCAGAGGAGCGCGCGGTCGGGGACGCTCCGGCCACGGATCAGACGGCGACGTCGCAGCGTCGCGGGCCAGGCGACGAACGCGGCGCAGTTGCCGCGCAGCGTGGCGAATCCGACGCCACGCGTGCAGGCGAAGCCGAGGTAGACGGCGGCGTAGAGCAGCTGCGCGGGCAACGTGAGGATCAGCGTGCGCCAGCGCGCGTTGCGCAACAGGACGAGCCAGCGGTTGCGCGCGTGGAGGTACGCGCGTCGCGACGCATAGCGCGCCCCCGGGCTGCGGAACGAGAGCCCGGCGGTCCCCCCCGCGTGCACGGCCAAGGCGTCCGCCGCGAGCCGCAGGTTCCAGCCGTGCATCCGCAGACGCCAGCTCACGTCGTTGTCCTCGTAGAGGATGAAGAGCTCCTCGTCGAAACCGCCGACCGCCAGCAACGCGTCCTTCCGCACGAGGAAGCCGAGCGCGACGAAGGCGCCGACCGGTGCGGGCCAGCGCGGCGCGGTCGCGCGCGGCTGGAAGAACCCGTGCAGGACGAGCGTGCCGAGGTAGTGCAGGTCGGCCGCGTCGTAGTGGAGCAGCTCCGGTCGATCCTTCACCACGCTCCGCACCTGGACGAGCGCGCAGCGCGGGTCGTCGTCCATCGCCGTGACGAGGGCCCGCAAGGCACCCGGCGCGAGCTCGACGTCGTTGTCGAGGCAGAGCACGCGCTCGCCACGGGCGCGCGCGATCCCCACGTTGCGGGCCCCCGCCGCGCCGAGATTCGCCCCCGTGTCCACGATGCACACCGCGGGGAACTGCGCCGCGACGAACTCGCGCGAACCGTCGTCGCTGTGGTTGTCGACGAGGATCACCTCGTCGGGCGGCGGGGTCTGCGCGAGGAGCGCGCGCAGGCACGCATCGAGGTAGCCCCGACCGTTCCAGTTGACGACGACCGCCGAGATCAAGGCGCGGGATGCTAGCCCGTCGTCATCGCAAACGCCTGCTGCGATCGCCGCAGCTCGCCCCGGCAGCGCGCTATCATCCCGCGCCGTCATGGCCCGCTCCCGCACGGTCGCCCGTTCGCTCGCCGCTGCCACCCTCTGGCTCGCCGTCGATGCGATTCCCGGGACCGCGCCGGCCGGACCGCAGGACCCGGCTCCCGCGGCGACGCGAGAGGACCCGGTGCCGCAGAAGGCCCAGGCCTCGGCCGACCGCGCCGTGCGCTGGCTGCTGAAGGCGCAGAACGCCGACGGCTCCTTCGGCGACAACCCGGGCATGCCGGGCGAGATCGGCAACACGTGCATCGCGGTGCTCGCCTTGATGAGCACCGGCAGCACGCCGACGCGCGGGGCGCACACGCGGGCCATCCAACGCGCGACGACCTGGCTCGATCGGCGCGCGCGCGGCTTCGGCATCTCGAGCGAGCATCTCGACTCGGGGACCCTCCTCCAGCGCAAGCTCGGCGCGAACATCGACCTGTATCTGCTGACCCTGCTCGGCAGCCAGCTGCTCGGCAACGGCGTCGACGAGCACGACGAGGTCCGCCTGCAGGGCGAGCTCGTCGGCGCGGTCGAGCGGATCGCCGCCGCCCAGCAGGCGAACGGCGAATGGGAGACGAGCTACGAACCGATGCTGACGACGATCTGCGCGTGGCTCGCCCTGCGCCAGGCCAGCGACGCCGGCATCCGCATCCCTTCGGCCTCCGCCGACAAGGTCGTGCGGTATCTGAAGCAGGACTGCTTCGAACCCGCCTCGGGGATCTTCCACGACGCCAAGTGGGGACGCGGCGTGCGCTTCGTCTCGCAGTCCGGGGCGCTCCGCGTGCTCTACGGCATGGGCGAGGGCGGCAGCGCCGACGTGCAACGTGCGACCCAGTACCTCCTGCAGATGAGCTTCGATGCCGACGTCGGCGGCCACGAGGGCGGCGAGGAGTTCCTCGCCGCGCTCTTCGCGACGCAGGCGCTGCACATCGAACGCGATGGGAACTGGCGCGCGTTCTACCCGCGGATCGTCGACGCCCTCGTCGCCTGCCAGAACCGCGACGGCTCCTGGGTCGGACACCACTGCATCACCGGCCGCGTGTTCTGCACCTCGTGCTCGATCCTCGCCATGCTCACCCCCCACCGGCTGCTGCCGATGGTCGAGCGGTGAGAGGACGAGGCGCCGCGGGCGCGCTCGCCACCGCGGTCCTCGCCGCGTGTTCGCCGTCGACCGGGGACGCCGCCGCGCGCGCCGCGGCCTGGCTCGTCGGACGCCAGAGCCCGGACGGGGCGATGCGCTCCGACACCTACGGCGTGCTCCGCGCCGGGCGGGCCACGACCGCGCTCGCGCTCGCGGCGCTCACCCTGGCCGGCGAATCCCTGCGCGTGGAGCACCGCCCCGCGATCGAGCGCGCGCGCGCGTGGCTCTACCGCGAGGTCGACGCGGACGGAGCCTTGCTCGGCGACGGCACCGCGCCGGACTACCCGAACTACGCGGCCGCGGCGTTCCTGCTCGCGCTCGCGGCGGACGACGCGCCCGACTGGCGGAGCCGCAGCGCTCCGATCGTCGCGCGCCTGCGCCGGACGCAGCTCGTGGAAGCCCGCGGCGTCGCGCGCGACCGCCCGGCGCACGGCGGCTTCGACCTCGGCCTCACGACGGCGCCCGTGCCGGGCGATGCCGCGCATCCCGACCTCTCGGTCACGGCCTTCGTCTGCGAGGCGCTGCGCGCCGCGGGCGTCGCGACGAGCGACCCCGTGCTTTGCGACGCCAAGGCGTTCGCGCTGCGCTGCGGCACCGCCGACGGTGGCTTGACGTTCTTCCCGCACGACGCCGCGCGCGGCAGCAAGGCGGGCGAGGGCGTGCCCTATGGAACGGCGACCGCGGACGGCCTGCGCACCCTGCTCGCGTGCGGTGCCGCCGCCGACGACGCGCGCGTGATCGCCGCACGGCGCTGGCTCGATGCCCACGCGGACTTCGAACGCGTCCCCGGCTTCGACGCCGCGCACGCGAGCTGGGAGCCCGGTCTCCGTTGCTACTGGCTCGCGAGCGCCGCGCGCGCGTATGCCGCGCACGGCCACTCGACGCGGCGGCTCGCGGCGATCCACGCGGTGGCCGGCGCGCGGCTCGGCGAGGACGGCAGCCACGCGAACCCGGTCCCCACGATGAAGGAGGACGATCCCCTCGTGGCGACCGCGTTGCTGCTCCTCGCGCTCGCACCCTGAGCCGGACTCAGAAACCCTCGGGCATCACGAGCGTCGGCCGCAGGACGAGGAACAGGCGCTGGTTCTCGTCGGTGCGCTGCGCCGGCGCGAGCAGGCGATTCAGGACGGGCACGTTGCCCAGCCAGGGCAGGCCCTCCGTGATCGACGGTGCGCCGAGGTCCTGCACGCCGCCGAGCAAGAGCGTCTGCCCGCTGTTCACGGTGACCGCACCCTTCAGCGTGCGGCCATGGGCGAGGAAGGGCACCTCGAGCATCGTCGCGCCGATGCCCTGCACGTCGATCGTCTCGTTGGACTCGAGCGCGACGCCGCGTGCATCGAGCCGCAGGCTGAGCTCCAGCGAGAGGTCGCGCCTGACGAAGGCCTGCACGTCGATCGTCGGGCCGGTGGCGACCGAGCTCACGCCGGGGAACGCGAGCTCGACGGCGCTGCGGTACCCCGCTTCGAGGTTGTCGACCGTGGCGATGCGGTCGCGGAGCTGGAGCACGCTGCGCTGGCCGTCGAAGAGCCGCAGCGTCGGTGCGGTCCAGCTCACGCCGCCGTTGCCGCCGTTGGTCTGGTCCCAGAGCGTGTCGCCGCCGAGCTTGCCGTAGACCTCGCCCGTGCTCCCGGCCGCGCCGGGGAGGAAGGGGATGGCGTAGTTCGCGGAGAGGCTCGCCGTGAAGCCGACGGACTTCGCGTCGTCGACCGCGAAGCTCCGGGCCCCGGGCAGCGTGCTCCAGCCGGTGAAGACGTCGGCCGACGACAGGCCCGCGCGCGTCGCGAGCTGGCCGTAGTCGAGCCCCGCCGGCACGAACTGGAGCCCATCGCCGAAGCCGCCGATCAGCGCATTGCGCAGCACGAGGTCCGCGTCCTCGCGGTTGCGGACGGGGAACTCGACCGCGTCGAAGTCCGCGTACATCGCGAGCGGATCGAGCGCGACGCCGAGGTCGTTCAGGTAACCCGACGGCCCCTGCACGAGCTTCGCCTCGATGCGGATCTGCGGCTCGTACTTCTGGATCGCCGACCAGTTCGGCCCGAAGAGGAACGTGTCGCGCTCGGGGCGAACGCTGCCGAACCAATCGTGCGGCGCGGCGAGGCCATAGTCGCCGCCGTGCTCGAAGGCCGTGGCGCGGAACTTCGCCGAATAGAGGAGCTCGTCGAACTCGTCGTCGGAGAGCAGCATCGCGAACACGTCGTCGCAGACGAGCGCGACCGCCTTGCTGATGCGGCTGCGCACCGAGCCGTTGCGCGCGTCCTGCACCGTGAAGCTCCAGGGCTGGTTGGGCTGCTTCTGCAGCTGGAACCAGGTGTCGCTCCCCTGGAAGAAGTCCTGGTCGAAGGGCGGCGTCCCCTGGTAGTCGTTGCTGCGGTCCCCATCGCGATCCCACACGAACGCGTACTGGAAGTGGCGGTCCTGCACATCGATCGGGAAGTTCGCGCGGAGATTGCCGTACGCGATCGTGTAGAAGCCCGGCTCGAGCGTGGCGGCGGGACTCGCGTCGAAGCGGTACGCGTAGTTGCCATGACCGGCCGGGAACATCGCGGCGAAGTCGTCGAGCGCCGGTTGATCGAAGTAGCTGCGCAGCACGCCGATCTGCCGCAGGTCCGTGCGCGCGCTCGGGGCCTTGTCGGGGACGCCGAGCGTGGAGCTGCTCCACTTCGTCGCGAGGCCGGCGGCGTATTCGCGACGCAGGGCGAGGTCGAGGAGCTGCAGCTCGAGGAACTGCTGCATCGCGAACTCGCCGAAGATCTTCCGCAGGGCAGCCGCGACGTAGATGGTCGAGCCATTGCCCCCGCAGGCCGGGGCGAGGAGCGAGACCACGAGGACGAGGAGAGCGGCGCGCGAGCGGGCGTTCATGGCGAGGCGGGGCGGTCTTGGGCGAGCCGGGGCGGAGCCGGGCGAACGAGGACGCGGGCCACACCGGCGGACCCGTGTCGGGGCCGGAGGCGACGCGGGCGCGCCCCGACCGCCAGGATTTTCCGACGGGCGCCGGGCGGTTCAGCCGCCGCGCCGGCGCCCACCCTGCCCGACACCGAGCACGGCGAGCCATTCGTCGACGCCGAGCTTGCCGCCATCGGCCCCCTCGCTCAGGCCGTCGATGACCTCCTCGTGGAGCATGCCCTTCTGCTGCAGCAGGGCGTGCACCCGCTGCTCGATCGTGTCGGCCATCCAGAGCGAATAGACGTTCACCGGCTGGGTCTGGCCCCGGCGATGCGCCCGGTCCTCGGCCTGCCACATCCAGGCCGGGTTCCACCAGTGATCGAAGTGGATCACGTAGCTCGCCTCGGTCAGCGTGAGCCCGACGCCTGCGCTCTTCACCGTCGCGACGAACGCCGTGATCGAGGGGTCCTCGCGGAACTGCCGCACCGCGGCCTCGCGGGCACCGGCGCCGAGGCTGCCGTCGAAGGTGACGACGCCGAAGGGCCGCAGCGCGTCCGCGATGCGCAGCACGCCGTCCTCCACCCATTGCGTGAAGACGAGCACCTTCTGGCCGCTCGCCGCGATCTCCTCGACCTTCTCGAGCGTCGCCCGCAGCTTCGGGCTGCTTGCGTTGCCGGGCGCGAAGTTGCAGATGCGCTTGAGCTCCGCGATGCGGGTGAACACGTGCATGCGCGTCACGCGATCGCCGAGCTCCTCCAGTTCGTCGCGGGCCCGCGTCTCCGCGGCCTCGTAGGCGAGGCGCTGCTGGGCGTCGAGTTCGAGCCACTCGTCCTGGCGGATCTTCGGCGGCAGCTCGCGCATGACGTCGCGCTTGGTGCGGCGCTTCACGTAGGGCGCGATGAGCTCCGCGGCGAGCGCGGGCGTGAGGCCCTCGGCCGGCAGGAGCCGGGGCTTCAGGAACTGGAACAGGCTCTGCAGGTCCTCGAGGTGGTTCTCGATCGGCGTGCCCGAGAGCGCCCAGCGCCACTTCGCATCGAGCTGGAGCACGGCGCGCGTGCGGCCGCTCTCCGCGTTCTTGATCGACTGCGCCTCGTCGAGCAGCACGACGTCGAAGCTGCGCGCGAGGTCCTGCGGCAGGAGCGGCTCGACGCCCTTCCCGCTGCTCGCGAGGTCGCCGCGCAGGACGTCGTAGGTCGTGATCCACACGTGAGCCGGGCAACGCCAGTCCGCCCAGCGCGTGCGCGCGTCGCCGTGCACGACGGTGACGCCGAGCTCCGGCGCCCACTCCGCGAGATGGCGATCCCAGACCCCGATCACGCTGAGCGGCACCACGACCAGCGCGCGCTGAGCCTTGCCCGCGCGGAAGAGGAGCCGCAGCGCGACCGTGCTCATCACCGTCTTGCCGGTCCCCATCTCGTCGGCGAGCAACGCGGAGCGCGTGTCGCGGAGGAACGCGATGCCGTCGACCTGGTAGCGATAGAGCGGGTGCGGGAGATCGCACGCCGCATCGTCGATGCCGAGCGGCAGCGGTGGCTGCAGGAGCGGGAGCACGAGGTCCCACACCGTCATCGTCTGCCGCAGCGTGTCGTTGGGCAGCCGGTGCTCCTTGTAGGCCTTGCGGGGCCGCGTGCCGCGCGGGCGCTCGGGCTTCGGCCCCTCGGCGGATTCGGGCTCGCGCGGCACGGGCTCGACCGAGAGCGCGAACTGCTTGCCGCGCGAGGCGCCGCCGGGCGCGCGCAGGACCTTGCAGAGATCCGCGCTCACCGCGGGCATGCGTGCGATCGCGACCGCGACCACGCCGGCCGCGGCGCTGCGCCAGAGATCCCGCGACACCGCCGCCGGTTCGCGCCGCAGGACCTCGGCCTCGCCGCGCAGCGGCAGCTCCCGCACGACGGGCTCGCAGAGGCGCCGCGCGCGCTTGAGCGTCCGGGCGCGGACCGGATCGAAGAGCGGCGCGACCATCCGCGTGTCAGCGCGCCGGGGCCGCGTCGCGTTGCAGCTGCGCGAGCGCGGCCGCGATGCGCTCGTACGGTTCGCAGAGGTCGTAGTGCTCCGCGACCTGGCGCAGCACGTCGCGCACGCGCTGCAGCGATGCGGCGTCGCCGCCGTCGTGGTAGCCGAGCACGACGCGTGGGCGGCCGTCGGCCTGCGTCGACTCCTCGTCGCGGCCGATCCACACGACGGGCTCCTGCCGCGAGCCTTGCAGGCTGAGCAGGTCCTGCTTGCGCACGAGCACGCAGTCGGGGGTCTCGCGCAGGGCCTCGAGCAGCGGCAGGCCACAGAGTTCGCCGATCACGTGCTGGTCGAGCACGGCGCCGTAGAGCACGCGCTGGAGTTCGTCGACGAGCACCGGGTCGGTGACGCGGAACTCGAGCGGGCGCGTGCGGGTGTCGGTGACGAGCGCGGCACCGCGCACGGCGCCGCCCCCGACCTCGACGGCATCGAGGAAACAGAGCTTCATGCCCCTCCTGGACTGGGTTCCGTGGGACTGGAACGACGACTGGGATCGGCGACTGGGATCGACGGAGCCGCGGGCGCGGTGCCGAAGCGCCGACCGCGCCGTGCCCACCTGCTGACCCAGGCGGGCAGGGCATGGTGACCTTCACGGCGTTGCGTCGCAAGCGTGGGCTCGCCGAGTCCGCCGCACGGGTGCATCGCGGAGGCCGCGCCGGATAATGCCGCGCCCTCACCTCCCGCCGATGATCGCGAAGCCCTATCTCCTCTTCCTCGCCGACGCCAAGGACCGCAACTCCTGCAAGACCGCCTATGGGATCGCGTACTGGCGGCCCGCGGACTGCGTCGGCGAGCTCCGCTATCCCGAGGCCACGACCGACTGCGGCACGCCGGCCATGACCGTGCGCGAGGCCGCGCAACGCGGTGCGAAGACGATGGTGCTCGGCCTCGCGCCGTCCGGCGGAGCGCTCGCGCCGCGCTGGGTCGAGACGATCCTCGAGGCCCTCGACGCCGGCCTCGACATCGCGAGCGGCATGCACGTGCGGCTCGACAGCGTCGCGGCGATCGCGGAGCGCGCGCAGCGGCTGGGCCGCAAGCTGCACGACGTCCGCATGCCTCCGCCGGGCATCAAGGTCGGCACCGGCCGGCGGCGCCCCGGCAAGCGCCTGCTCACCGTCGGCACCGACTGCAACGCCGGCAAGATGTTCACCTCGCTCGCCCTCGAGAAGGAGCTGCGCGCGCGCGGCAAGGCCGCGACGTTCCGCGCGACCGGCCAGACCGGCATCCTGATCGCCGGCAGCGGCATCGCGGTCGACGCGGTGATCGCCGACTTCATCTCCGGCGCCACCGAGCAGCTCGCGCCGGCGAACGCGCCCGAGCACTGGGACCTCGTCGAGGGCCAGGGCTCGCTGTTCCACCCGAGCTACGCGGGCGTGAGCCTCGGGCTGCTGCACGGCGCGCAACCGGACCTGATGGTCATGTGCCACGACCCGACGCGGAAGACCATGCGCGGCGACGTCGACCACGCGTTGCCCGGCATCCGCGAGTGCATCGCGCTGAACGAGCACTGCGCGAAGCTCACCAACCCCGCCGCGAAGGTCATCGGCATCTCGGTGAACACGAGCCGCCTCGCGGACGGCGAGGCCAAGGCCCTGCTCGCGCGCCTCGCGCAGGAGCACGGCATGCCCGCCGTCGATCCCGTGCGCACGGGCGTGGCCCCGCTCGTCGACGCGATCCTCGCGAGCGGTCGATGAGCGCGCGCGACGCGGCCGAGCCGCTCCGCATCGAACTCCTCGTCCGCGAGAGCTGGCCCCTGCGCGGGCTCTTCACCATCTCGCGCGGCGCGCGGACGCACGCCCAGGTGCTCTGCCTGGCACTCGCGCGCGGCGGCTTCGTCGGCCGCGCGGAATGCACGCCGTACCGCCACTACGGCGAGAGCTTCGACTCGGTCGAGGCGCAGATCCGCGGCGCGGTCGAGGCGCTCGGCGCGCGGGGCGGACGCGCCGAACTCCAGCGGATCCTGTCCGCCGGTGCCGCGCGCAACGCGGTCGACTGCGCGCTCTGGGATCTCGAGTGCAAGGCGCGCGCGATGCGCTTCTGGACCCTCGCCGGCCGTCCGCGCCCGCGCCCTGCCGTGACCGTCGAGACGATCGTGATCGACTCGCCCGATGCGATGCGCGCGGCCGCGCGCGTCGCGCGCGCGCGGCCGGTCCTCAAGGTGAAACTCGACGCGCGCGACGTGCTCCCCCGCGTCGCCGCCGTCCGCGACGGGGCACCGGACAGCGTGCTGGTCGTCGACGCGAACGAGGCCTGGAGCCTGGCCCAGCTCGCGAGCGTCGCCGCGCCGCTGCGCGAGCTCGGCGTGGCGATGATCGAGCAACCGCTGCCGGCGGCCGCGGACGCCGTGCTGGCCGGCTTCCATTCACCGGTGCCGCTCTGCGCCGACGAGTCCTGCCACACCCGCGCCGACCTCGATCGCGTCGCCGCGCGCTACGCGATGGTCAACGTGAAGCTCGACAAGACCGGCGGCCTCACCGAGGCCCTGGCCCTGGTCGACGCCGCGCGCGCCCGCGGCCTGCGCGTGATGGTCGGCTGCATGCTCGGCACCTCGCTCGCGATGGCACCGGCGACCCTGCTCGCGAGCGACGCGGACTTCGTCGATCTCGACGGCCCGCTCTGGCTCGCGTCGGACCGCGCGCACGGCCTCGCGATCGAGGACAGCAAGGTCGGCCTCCCGGAGCCCGCGCTCTTCGGCTGAGGGTCTGCAGACAGATCCCTCTGCGCGTCCGGCGGCAATCTGGCGCCAGGCATCGCGGCCACCGACCGGGGGCACGCCATCGAGGAGCCGCAGTTCGCCGAGTCTCGCACTCCGTCGACCGTTCCGCCGGAGCCTCGCGCGATCTCGAGCAAGAAGGCGTTGCTCGCGCCCCGATGCAAGGGGTCTGGAGCGATCACGGTGATCGAGGCCTTCGGGTCGTCGCGCAGCCCGCCCCCCCGGCTCCTCGGTCTCGCTGCCACGGCCGCTTCGCCCTCGGCACGCGCCGCAGGCCCCGTGACGGTCCGACACATCGCGGCCAGGGTTCGGGGCGAAGGTCCCGCAGCGGCCGGGCGCGCTCCGGTACGGGAGCGCCGCGCGCCCTGGACACCGGGCACAGTTCTGACTGCGACTTTCGCGTTCCCCGCGACCGCTTCCGCTTCGCGACGTCAGCGCTCACCCATCCGTTGCGAAGCCACGACGGAACTACCCTTGGCCACAGCATGAAGGTTCAACTCAGGTCTTGACGCCTGCAAGTGGCTGCGCTAGACCGATGGCCGGGGAGAATGAGCATGGTGAGCACTTTGCCAGCATCCCGTCCTGCCATGCATGCGCCCGCACTGCACACGGGGACTGCCGCGTGGTGCGCTTCGGCACCCTCCTTCGGTTGGCTGCCCAAGGTCGTCGTCCTGCTCGCCCTCGCGGCGCCGGCACTGCCGCAGGCCGCTTCGTCCACCAATCCGCAGAGTGACGACTGCCCGCCTGGTGACGACCTGTTCGAGCCGCGCGGGCCCAGCAACCTGATGCAAGGGTTCGGCGGCCCCCGCGACCCGGCGCGTTGCGACATCTCCAACGATGGACAGGCCCAGTGGCGTGCGCCCTGGCCCTCCTTGAGTGCCGATCAGCGTGGCTCGAGGTTCAGCGTCACCACGGGCGGCATTCTCATCGATCCCAACGTCGACAACTACCTCGACCCGACGCTGCATGGAGCGCACGTCGCCGGCGAATCGCCCAATGGCGGGCATGGCGGCGGGGTGCGCGTCGGCCCGCGCCTGAAGTCGGACCCGACGCCGATCCCCGAGCCGATCCCGGTTCCGCCGGTGCCGCCGGGTCCGATCGAGATGCTGCCGCCCGATCGGATGGCGCTGCCTGAGGCCAGCGGTGCCAGCCCCTATGCGGTGGGCATGGCCGCTGCACCGGCCTCGATCTTCTCCATCTATGGACAATCCGCGGCCCGCTGGGTCGGCAGCAACTTCCCCGGCGAGGTC
>JADLHO010000127.1 GCA_020848735.1 Planctomycetota bacterium
GTTGACCAGGTCATAGCTGCACTCAACAACGCGGCCGCTGTCCGGGCCAGCGATCGCCGATCCACATCCAGCAAGCAGTACGAGCGCGAACCTCGACACGCGCGGATGATAACTCAGTGGTTCGCCCGATCTACGATCACGATCTCCTGCACGGACGAACGAGGGGACCCGCGCGTGCAGGATCACTCCACGCGCCGGCTTCGCCATCCGCAGCAAATCCTCACGCGCCTGATCTGAAACTGGTCGAATGTTCGTAGCTTAGAAGTGCCAATGACTCGACGCCGAAGGCGCGGCACGTCCCCGGTCCCGCGGACCCCGGCGGCTTCGCCGCGTGCCGCTGAAGGCGGTCGGCGTCTCTCGCGTTGGAGTCCTCATTCCATTTCGTCTCACGACTTGCCCGCTTCCATCGCCGCGAGACAGAACCGGGCGCGCTGGTTGTCTCCGGGGGTGAGACACAACATCTTGTTGAACGCCGCCTTGGCGACGCGAAGGTCACCGAGACGCCAGTCGCGATGCCGACACCGTGCAAGCACCGCATGAGCAGGAGCGCAGTAATCGAGGGCTGAGCCGCGCAGCGTGAGCACGCAACGCGAGGGGAATAGCGGAAGCCCCTCGAAGAACTTGACCATTCAAGCCAGCGAGGGGTTCCTCTCCTTTCAACCGCCAAGTCGGAAGGAGGCCTCACCTGTGCCACGAAGCGCTCGTCGATTCCAGAGTCTTGCTACTGCTGCCGCGAATCGATGCCGACCTCGCGGCGAAGACGCAGGCGGCCGGGTGCCCGGTGTGCGGCGGGCGCCTCGATGCGGCGAACTACCCACGTAAGCCGCGTGGCGCCGACGGGCTCGGCGACGACTACGAGCTGCGAGCGAGCTTCTGCTGCGCCGCCGACGGGTGTCGTCGTCGGCGCACGCCACCATCGGTGCGGTTCCTCGGCCGCAAGGTGTACGTCGGTGCAGTCGTGGTGCTGGCATCGGCACTCGTGCGCGGACCGACGAAGACGTCAGTGACGAAGCTGTCGGCGGCACTCGGAATCACCCGGCGGACGCTGGCGAGGTGGTGCCGGTGGTGGTCGACGACGTTCGCGACGAGCCGATTCTGGGAGAGCGTGCGCGGTCGCTTCGTGCCCACCGTCGAGGTCGCGATGCTGCCGGCCTCGGTGCTGTCGCGAATGACGGTGAACGTCGACGAGCCGGTGGTCGCGCTGCTGCACCTGCTCGCCCCGATCTCGACGAGACCGGGGCTGGAGGCGAGCGCTATGTGAGGCTCGACAGCGACCCGCAGAAGACGCACGTGTCGCCGCCAAGTGGAAGGGCGTAGTGGTCGTCGCCTCGCCGAGGACGACGACAATGAGTACGACGACGAACCGACGCCACGAGCGATGGGCGAACCTGCGCCATCAGATCATCGGCAGCTTGCTCGCGGCGCCACCGGCGCGCGGCGAGCTGCGCGCCGCCATCGAGGCGATCGCCGAGCGCAGGTGGCGGCACCCGATCACCGGCGAGCCAGTGCAGTTTGCGTTTTCGACCATCGAGCGCTGGCTGCACACGGCGCGGAAGGCGGCCAGCCACGGCGACACCGTCGCGGCGCTCCGGCGCAAGGTCCGCGCGGACGCCGGGAGGCGGCGCGCGGTGTCGTCGGCGGTGATCGCCGCGATCGTCGCGCAGCACAAGGATCACGCGACGTGGAGCTACCAGCTGCACGCCGACAACCTCGTCGCGCGGGTGGAGCTCGGCGAGCTCTCCGGGCGCGTGCCGTCGTACACGACGGTGCGGCGGCTGATGAAGGAGCGTGGGCTGTTTCGTCAGAAGCGGCGGCAGCGTCGAGGCAACGAGGAGCTGCGCGACGACCACAGCCGGGAGATCTTCGAGGCGCGGGAGACGCGCAGCTTCGAGAGCGAGTACGTGCACGGCTTGTGGCACCTCGACTTCCACGGCGCGGACTTCGTGCGCATCGTGCTCGCGAACGGGACGCTCGCAACGCCCAAGCTCCTCGGCATCCTCGACGACCGGTCCCGGCTGTGCTGCCACGCGCAGTGGTACCTGGAGGAGACCGGCGAGGCGCTCGTGCACGGGCTGTCACAAGCGATCCAGAAGCGGCGGCGACCGCAGCAGCTCCTGACCGACAACGGGTCGGCGATGAAGGACGGCGAGGTGCGCGAGGGCCTCGCGCGCCTCGGCATCTTGCACGCGCACACGCTGCCGGCGTGTCCGGAACAGAACGGCAAGCAGGAGGCGTGGTGGAACAGTGTCGAGGGGCGCCTGCTCGCGATGCTCGAAAGCGTCGAGCGGCTGACGCTCGACGCGCTCAACCACGCGACGCAGGCGTGGGTGGAGATGGAGTACAACCGCGCCCGCCACTCGGAGATCGGCGAGGCACCGGCCGATCGCTTCCTGCGCGGGCCGGACGTCGGACGTCCGAGCCCGACCGCCGACGAGCTGCGGCTCGCGTTTCGCGTCGAGGAGACGCGTGTGCAGCGGCGCAGCGACGGGACCGCGACGATCGCGGGCGTGCGCTACGAGGTGCCATCGCGCTACCGGACGCTCGAGCGCCTCTCCGTGCGCTACGCGTCGTGGGATCTGTCGACGGTGCACCTCGTCGATGCGCGCACCGGCGCACTGCTCGCGCCGCTGTATCCGCTGGATCGGACCAAGAACGGACAGACGGCGCGGCGTCTCGTCGCCGACGTCGCGAGCCCGGTGCCCGCGTCGGCGACAACGACGATCGCGACCAACCCCGAGGTGGCGCCGCTTCTGCGCCAGCTCATCACCGCGTACGACCGGGCGGGGCTGCCGCCAGCGTACGTGCCCAAGGATTGACGATGGACGCACGCAAGCTCTCCGCCCTGTACGGGCTCAAGTGGAATCCGTTTCTGCCCGACATCCCCGTCGAGGCGCTGTGCGAGACGCCGCGCATCAAGCACTTCGCGTGGCGCGTCGAAGACCTCGTCATGCATGGCGGCTTCGCGCTCGTCACCGGCGACGTCGGCGCGGGCAAGAGCGCCGCGCTGCGCATGCTCTCGACCAAGCTCACGCCGCTCCGCGATGTCATCGTCGGCGAGGTGACCCGGCCGCAGAGCCGCGTCACCGACTTCTACCGAGAGATCGGCGACCTCTTCGGCGTGCCGGTCTCGACGTCGAACCGGTGGGGCGCGTACAAGACCGTGCGCGCGAAGTGGCAGGAGCACATCCAGCAGACGCTGTTTCGCCCGGTGCTGCTCGTCGACGAGGCGCAGGAGATGTCGCCGCTGCTCCTCGCCGAGCTGCGCCTGCTCGGGTCCACCAAGCTCGACACCTGCACGATCGTGACGGTCGTGCTGTGCGGCGATCGTCGGCTCGAGGAGAAGCTGCGTACGCCCGACCTCCTGCCGATCGCGAGCCGGATCCGGACGCGCCTCGTGCTCGACGCCGAGCCGCCCGACGTGCTCGGGACGATGCTGCGTCACCTGCTCGCATCCTCCGGCAACGCGACGCTGATGACGGAAGAGCTGCAACGCACGGTGTGCGAGCACGCCGCCGGCAACCGGCGCGTGCTCATGCACCTGTGCAACGACCTGCTCGTGCTCGGCGTCACCAAGAACGCCAAGCGCCTCGACGAGAGCCTCTATCTCGATCTCACGTCCGCGGACCAACGTCCATCGCGAATGAGCGCGACGCCAGCACGCACCAAGCCGGCGCGGCGATGACACGGGCGTCGCCGACGCTCCCCGTCACGCGCGCGGCCGACCTCGCCGACGTGCCGCGCGCGCTACGCTGGCTCGTCGAAGATTTGTGGAGCGACGAGGCGGTCGGCATCGTCGGTGGCGAGCCGAAGTGCTGCAAGTCCTTCCTCGCGCTCGACCTCGCCGTCGCGGTCGCGTCAGGCGCGCCGTGCCTGCGTCGATTCGCAGTCACGCGCACTGGTCGCGTGCTGCTCTTTGCGGCCGAAGACGCGCTGCATGTCGTCCGCCAGCGGCTCGCCGGCATCGCGCACGCCGCGGGCCGCGAGCTCGCCGACCTCGACATCCAGGTGATCACCGCGCCGAGCGTACGCCTCGACGTCGAGCGAGACCGTGATGCGCTGACCGAGACCGTCGACACGCTGCGGCCACGGCTGCTCGTCCTCGATCCTTTCGTGCGACTGCACCGCATCGACGAGAACGTCTCCGGCGAGGTCGCGCCGCTGCTCGCGTACCTGCGCGAGCTCCAGCGCCGCTACCAGGTCGCCGTCGTGCTCGTGCACCACGCGCGCAAGGGCGGCGCGAAGCTGCGTGCCGGCCAGGCCCTCCGCGGCTCGAGTGAATTCCACGCGTGGGGCGACTCGAACCTGTACCTCCGACGCCACGGCGAACAGCTCACGCTGTCCGTCGAGCACCGCGCGGCCGCGTCGATCAGCAACGTGCAACTGGTGCTCGACACCGCAGACGCCTCGGTCGCGCTGCGCACGATCGACTCAAGCACCGTCGCCGAACCTGCGGCCTTGGCAGCGGAGCCCGATCGCAGCCTCGAGCAACGGCTCGTCGAACACCTCGCCGCCGCTTCGATGCCGATCACCGCGACCGCGCTCCGCAAGCTCTGCCAGGTCCGGAACACGGCGCTCTCGCACACGCTCGCCGCGCTCGTCGACGCGGGGCGAGTCCGCAAGGACCGCACCGGCTACGCGCTCGTGCGCTGATTCCCGATTCCGCTTCCCGTGATCCCTAGGAGTACGCGGGAACGGGAACGGGAACGCCCTCAATTATCGCGCCCGCAACACCATCAAAGAGCGTGCTCACGCTCAGGCATCAAGAACTCGGCAGCGAACACGTCCGCCTCGCGTTCCTGGTGAGCGCTGAATGGCACGGTGTCTCCAAGCTCTTGTTCCGTCGGGATCCGGTGCCCTAGTAGGTAGTGGCCAA
>JADLHO010000128.1 GCA_020848735.1 Planctomycetota bacterium
AGCAGGCCGAGCAGGGCGTCGACTACTTCACCATCCACGCCGGCGTCCGGCTGGCCTACATCCCGCTGACGGCCGAACGGCTCACCGGCATCGTGTCGCGCGGCGGATCGATGATGGCGAAGTGGTGCCTCGCCCATCACGAGGAGAACTTCCTCTACACCCACTTCGACGCGATCTGTGAGGTGATGAAGCGCTACGACGTCGCCTTCTCGCTGGGCGACGGCCTGCGGCCGGGCTGCATCGCCGACGCGAACGACGAGGCGCAGTTCGGTGAGCTGCGCACCCTCGGCGAACTCACCGAGCGGGCCTGGGAGCACGACGTGCAGGTCATGATCGAGGGGCCGGGCCACGTGCCGCTGCACAAGATCAAGGCGAACGTCGACGAGCAGATGCGGCTCTGCAAGGAGGCGCCCTTCTACACGCTCGGCCCGCTGACGACCGACATCGCGCCCGGCTACGACCACATCACGTCGGCGATCGGCGCCGCGCTGATCGGCAGCTTCGGCACGGCGATGCTCTGCTACGTGACGCCGAAGGAGCACCTCGGCCTGCCGAACCGCGAGGACGTGAAGGCCGGCGTGATCGCCTACAAGATCGCCGCGCACGCGGCGGACCTCGCGAAGGGCCACCCCGGGGCGCAGGCGCGCGACGATGCGCTGTCGCGCGCGCGTTTCGAGTTCCGCTGGCAGGACCAGTTCAACCTCTCGCTCGATCCGGACACGGCGCGCGCCTACCACGACGAGAGCCTGCCCCAGGATGGCGCGAAGTCCGCGCACTTCTGCTCGATGTGCGGCCCCAAGTTCTGCTCGATGCGCATCACCGAGGACGTGCGCGCGTACGCGAAGGAACACGGCTACGGCGAGCAGGAGGCGGTGACCGAGGGCCTGCGCGAGAAGGCGGCGGAGTTCCGGGAGCACGGCGGCCGGCTCTACGCCGGCGAGCCCGCCGAGGCCCAAGGCCGCGGGCCCGCGTGAGCCCGAGGCCGCGGTCCCTGCGGTGAACGAGGCCTGCAATCCGCCGCGCGATCCTGCCGATAGGACGGGACGCATGACGACCTGTGCCGCGGCCGCGCCCACCGAGGTGAAGAGCGACGCGCTCGCCGGGCCGCGCCTCGCCGTCGTGCTGCTCACCTGGAACGCGCGCGCCGACACCCTCGCGTGCCTCGGCCGTCTCGTGCCGCAGCTCCGTCCCGGCGACCTGCTCGTCGTCAGCGACAACGGCTCGAGCGACGGCACCGAGAGCGCGGTGCGTGCGGCATTCCCGAGCGTCGTCTACGTGCAGAACGGCGCGAACCTCGGCTTCGCCGGCGGTGTCAATGCGGGTCTGCGGCGGGCACTCGATTCGTCGAGCGAGTGGCTGCTCGTGCTCAACAACGACACGGAGCCGGACGGCGAGCTCCTCGCGCGGTTGCGGGGACCGGCGGCGAGCGCGGCGCCGAACGTCGGCGCGCTCCAGCCCCTGCTCGTCTCCACCGCGGATCCGGAGCGCATCGACTCCGCAGGCCTCGCGCCGCGCGCGCTGCCCGGCGCACGGGACCGCCACACGGGTGAACCGGCGCGGAGCCTCGGGACCGCCGCGCGGCCGATCTTCGGCGCCTGCGGTGCCGCCGCGCTCTATCGCCGCAGCGCGCTCGAGCGCGTCGGCATCTTCGACGACGCCCTCTTCGTGCTCTTCGAGGACGTCGATCTCGCGTTCCGACTGCGGGCCGCGGGGTACGCGGCGCAGCTGATCCCCTCGATCCGGCTCCCCCACCGCCGGGGGGTCTCCTCGGCATCCGGCCGGAACCGTGCGCCCGCCGCGCGGCGACGCCGCACCTGGGTGCAGCGGAACACCCTCGCGCTCGCCCTGCGCTACTGGCCCTGGCCGCGGCTGCTGCTCGCGTTCCCGATCCTCGCGTGGCGCGCGGTCGATGCGCTGCGTCTCGCGCGCGTCCATGCACCGCAGACCTGCCTGCCGCTGTGGCGCCGTGCGCTCCGCGAGCGTGGCGCGCTGCGCGCGGGACTACGTCGCGCGGGCGGCGACGCGTGGTTCGGCCGCGATCGCTGAGGCCGGGGGATCGCGCAGCGCCTGCACGCGGGGTGCGAGCTCGGCGGCGAGCGCGGCGAGCGCCTGGTCGTGCCGGTGCGCGCCGGCGCGGTCCTTGGCGATGATCGAGGCGGCGCGGCCGAGCCGGGCCTCGTCGACGTCGAGTCCACAGAACCGCGCGACCTCGCGCACCAGCTCGAGCGGGCGCGCCGCGAGGTCCTCGTAGCGCAGCTCGAGCGCGTTCGGACCGAGTGCCGCGACGTGTCGCCGTGCCTCGCGCACGTACTCCTCCCACAGCGTGAAGCCACCCATCAGCGTGGAAAGCCGCGGCGAGTCGCCGAACCCGGCGCGCTTGCGCAGCCAGCCCAACAGGACGCGGTTCGTCTCGAACGCCGCCTCGCTGCGCGCGAGGTGCTCACGATGGCGGCGGCAGAGGCTGTGCGCGACGTCGACCCCGTGGCGATGCACGTGCAGCACGCGCGCATCGGGGAAGACGCGCAACCAGAGCGGCAGGGTGAAGGTCGCGCGCGGGTCCTTCCACCCCCAGCTCATGGTCTGCCGATCGAGCCGCGGATTCGCGAGCCAGCGCCGCAGCCCGAGGAACTCGCGGGCGCGCGGGGTCCGCATGCACCGCGCGAGGTGTTCGACGGCGAGGCGGCTCTGACCCTCGTCGTCGAGCAGCCAGTGGATCGCGGCCGGTTGGTCCCACCGCGCTCCGCACTGCGCGAGCAGCCACTCGTCGAGTTCGAGGAAGAACCGCGCCTCGTGGTTCGGATCGAGTCGGGCTCCGACGAAGACGCCGAGCGCTTCGAGCACGCGGGCGAGCGCGCTCGTGCCCGAGCGATGCGCACCGAGGACGATGATCGGCGGACGGGTGCTCATGGGAGTCTCGAGAAGGCCTCGACACCGAAGCCGAGGCGTCGCCGCAGCGCGCAGGCCAGCGCGAGGTTCCAGGCGACGAGGCCGGCGGCGCGCGCGATCGCCGCGCCGGTCGCGCCGAAGCGCGGCGCCAGCCAGGGCAGCAGCAGCAGATCGACCACGACGCCGACAGCCAGGCCCACGAGCGCGGGCCGTTCGTGCCCCGTCATCAGGAGGACGAGTCCGACCGAGCCCATCGCGACGTTGACGACCTGGCCGATCACCAGCGGCACGAGCGCTTCGCGGGCCGCGGCGTACTCGTCGCCGAAGAGCTGCAGCAGGGGTGAGGCGGCGAGGATCATCGCAAGGCCGAGCGGGAGCGCGAAGGCCGTCGCCACGCGAGCGGCTCGCACGGCGTCGCGCCGCAGTTCGTCGTGCGCCCCGAGTGCGTGCGCGCGCGCGAGGCGCGGAGCGAGCACCGCGTTCGCGACGAGGAGCGCGACGTTGATGAGGTTCGCGAGGCGCGCCGCGACGCCGAAGCAGCCGACCTCGTGGTCGTCCACCAGCGCCGCGAAGAGGACGATGTCGGCCTTCGCGTGCAGGATCTGCAGCAGTGCGATCGCCGTGAGCGAGACCATCGCCATGCGCCAGGCCACGCGGTCGAACTGCGGGGTCGAGTCGCGCACCGTCGGCGGCGTCGCCGCTCGCAGGCGCCGCCAGGCGACGAGCACCGCGGCCCCCATCGCGAGACCCTGACACACGATCGCGGTCTCCGCGTCGATCGCCGAGAACCCGCGTGCGAGCGCCAGCGCGAGCAGCGTCAGGACCGGCGCGAGGACGAGTTCGATCGCCTGCGCGGCACCGACGCGCCCGAAGCCGGAGAGGCCCGCGGCGCACCAGCGCATCGCCGCGGCGCAGGGCACGAAGAGCAGGCCGACGGCGAGCACGAGGCCGCGCGCCGACGCGTCGACGACGAGCGCGAGCGGCAGGCTCGCGCCGGCGCAGAGCGCCGAGGCGAGCAGGAGGCGTCGTCCGCTCCAGTCGAAGACGCCGCGCACGTGGCCGTGATCGCCGGTCGCCGAGGACGCGGCCGCGACGCGGACGAGGAGGCGGTCCAGCCCCGCGACCGCCGCGACCCCGACCAGCCCGGCCCAGCCCAGGGCCGCGTCGAAGCGACCGAGCTCCGCGGCGCCCAACCAGCGTGCGAGCACGAGCCCGAGCAGCGTCGATGCGACGATCGAGCCCATCCGGATCAGGGCCCCGGCCAGGCCCGAGTCGGCGCGCGCGCGCGGTGCCGCCACCCGCGCGGGCGGGGGCTGGCGCAGCGCCCGGTCGAGGGGCGCCTCGGGCGTGGCGACGAGCGTCATCGAGGGAGCTTCGTGGGCCTGCGGCGGCGTGCGACGCGCGGGAGCCCCGCCTCTCCATCGGCCGATGGCAACGCCGGCTTGAGTCGCCGGGAGCGGATCACGCCTCGCGACGGCGGACGACCGAGGGGATCCGCAGCTTGAGTCGGTCGGGTCCGGCCTCGTCGACCCGGGCGCCGAGGCGGCCGATCACCCCCGCGGCACCGGCGCGCGCGACCGGGAGCGCGATGCGGAAGGGCAGGCAGCCGGGGTCGGTCTGCAGGCTGAGCTCCACGGCGACCGCGGCGCCCTGTTGCTCGCAGAGGTCGAGGCGCAGCTCACCCGAGTAGCAGGCCGGGACCTCGAGCGCGACGCAGCGGAGCAGCTCGCAGACCGCGCGGATGAAGGTCCGCGCGTCGACGCGCCGCGGCGAGTCCTTCGACGAATGGCCGAGCTCGAGCCGCACGCCGCGTTCACGCAGCGGCACGCGGCAGACCTCGGCGAGGCGCATCAGGAGGATCCCTGCCTGCTCGACGTGCGGCGGATCCGCATCCTCGGGGCCGGCGTGGCGCAGGACGTCGAGCGCATGCTCCGCCTTGCCGCAGGACTCGAGGATCGTCTCGCGGTGTCGCGTCGTCTGCTTGGTCATGCCAAGCACGTGGGCGCTGCCCTGGATCGCGAAGAGGTGGTTGCCCAAGGCGTGCAGGAGTCCGGGAGCGACGAAGTCGAGCAGCAGGGCGTCGGCGAGCTGCGCCGCGGAGAGCGGCTGATCCCGCGTGGAGTCGAGTGCCGGCGCTGCCTGCGAGTCGCTCATTGCGGTTGCGATCCGGGGTCGCGCGGGCCGACCTCCCCCAACGCGACGGCGACCGGCCCCAGCGCCTGGCCGTCGCGATGCACGACCAGCAGCACCTCGCGACCGGGTCGCGACCAGGTGACCCGGTCGTAGAAGTCACCCGCGCTCGTGAGCGGTTCGGCGTCGAGCGAGAGGATGAGGTCCCCGACGCGCAGTCCGGCGCGCTCCGCCGGCTGCCCCTTGACGACCTCGGTGACCTCGATCGCGACTCCCGCATCGCGCGGCGGCCCGGCACCGGAGTCGCGCGCGGCGTCCGCGCGCGGCGGCCGCTCGGGCTCGCTGCCGGGAGCGCCCGGCATCCGTTCGCGGAACGCGATCCCGAGCTGGGCGCGCCGCACGCGTCCTTCGTCGCGCTCCATCACCTCGAGCACCTTGCGGATCGTGCGTCCGCCGACCGCGAAACCCAGTCCCTCGCCGTCGGCCGCGGCGCGCGTCGTCATTCCGATCACGCGACCGGCGAGGTCGAAGACCGGACTGCCCGAGCTGCCCGGATGGACGGGTGCGCTGTATTGGAGGTACTCATTGCTGACCGTGAGCCCATCGTGACGCAGGTGCCGTCCGACATAGCCCACGACGCCCGCGCCGACCGTCCGTCGGAAGCTCAGCGGATTGCCGACCGTGACGATCCAATCGCCCTGCCGCACGTCTTCGGTCGAGGCGATGACGACGCTCGTGAGCGGTCGCGGCGGGGACTCGATGCGCAGCACGGCGAGGTCGGTGGTCGCGTCGTCGCCGACCACGGTCGCGCGCAGGGTGCCGATCCCCGCGATCTCGACCTCGATGCGGCGCGCGGCCACGACGAGGTGGTGCGCCGTCAGCACGAGCCCCTTCGGATCGAAGACGAAGCCCGTGCCGCGGCTCTCGCCGTCGACGATGTCGTGCGCTTCGCTGGGCTGCGCCCCCGCCAGCGTGTCGTGCTCGGTGCGCACCGCGACGACCGCGTCGCGGACGAGCTCCACCACCGGTGCGAGGCTCGGGATCCCCACGACGCGCTCGAGCTGCAGCGTATGGACCGGCGCGGGCGCGGGACGCGGCAGCAGGTAAATGCCGCACGCAGCACCCGTCGCCACGAAGAGTGGCCCGAGTGCGAACCACGCGAGCCAGGTTGGACGCGCCGCACGCACGGGCGCGCACTCTAGCGAGCGGTCACCCCGCAGGGTAGTCGCGCCCGGAATGCGATCCCGGACGGGCGGACTCGATGCGGTCGGCAGGCGCTGGACTCGCCATGATGCCGCGCCCGCACCGGACGCCCGCTGGACGGCTTCCGGCCCGGCCGACCCGACGATGACGCCCTCCACGGACAGCTTCGAGCGCGCCTGGGTGCGCCTCACCGCGCGCCTGCGCGAGATCCACCTCCTCGATGCGGCCCAGGACCTGCTCGCCTGGGATCGCGAGGTCTACATGCCCGCGCGGGGCATCGCGCAGCGTGCGGAGGCGTTGGCGCTCCTCGCGCGGCTCTCCCACGAGCGGTTCGTGGCGCCGGCGCTCGCCGACGAGCTCGGCACCTGTCACGCGCTCGCGGACACGCTCGCTCCAGAGGACACCCGCCGCGACGAACTCCGCGAACTGGCGCGGCGACATGCGCGTCGTCAGAAGCTGCCCGTGAGCCTCGTCGCCGAAGCAGCGCACGTCGAGGCGATGGCGCAGAGCGCCTGGGCGACGGCCCGCGCGGCGAACGACTTCGCCAGCTTCGCGCCTTGGCTCGCGCGCGTCTTCGAACTCGCGCGGGCGAAGGCCGCGGCCTTCGGGAAGCCGCGCGACGGCGAGCTCTGGGATGCGCTCGTCGAGGACTACGAGCCCGGTGCCAGCGCGCGGCAGCTGCGCGCGCTGTTCGGCGAACTCGTGCCGCGACAGTCGGCCCTGGTGCGTCGGCTCGTCGCGGCGGAGCGTCGCCCCGACGACGCCGCGCGGCGCGTCGCCGTCCCGCTCGCCGCGCAGGAGGCGCTCGCCCGCGAGGTCGCGTCGGCGCTCGGCTTCGATTTCGAACGCGGACGACTCGATCGCTCGGCGCACCCCTTCACCAGCGGCACGCATGCCGACGACGTGCGCATCACGACGCGCTACTCCGAGAGCGACCTCTTCGACGCGCTCTACTCGACGATCCACGAGGTCGGGCATGGGCTCTACGAGCAGGGCCTGCCCGCGGCGCGCGCCGGCATGCCCGCGGGTCAGGCTGCGTCGCTCGGCATCCACGAGAGCCAGAGTCGACTCTGGGAGAACCATGTCGGGCGCAGCCGCGGCTTCTGGGATTGGTGTGCGCCGCGCCTGCGCCACCACGCGGGGAGCCGCGACGCGCGCCACGACGCGGTCGCGCTGGCCCGCGCCGCGTGGCGCGTGCAGCCGTCGCTCATCCGCGTCGACGCCGACGAGGCGACCTACGACCTCCACGTCGCGGTGCGCTTCTCGATCGAGGTCGAGCTGCTCGAAGGCCGGCTCCCCATCGACGCCTTGCCGACGCGCTGGAACGCGGCGTACCGCGAGATCCTCGGCGTCGAGGTCCAAGACGATCGCCGCGGCTGCCTGCAGGACGTGCACTGGTCGGCCGGGCTCATCGGCTACTTCCCGACCTACACGCTCGGCAACCTCGCCGCGGCGCAGCTGATGGTCGCCGCGCGCCGCGAGCTCGGCGATCTCGACTCGGCCTTCGGCCGCGGGGAGTTCCGGCCCCTGCTCGAGTGGCTGCGGCGGCACATCCACGCCCATGGCGCCGTGCGCTCGCCGCAGCGTCTCATCCGCGACGCGACCGGCGCCCCGCTCGGCACCGCGGCCTTCCTCGAGCACCTCGAGTCGCGGCTCCTGCCCGCCCACGGGCTCGCGCGCACCTGACGGGTGGAACACCGACCAGGATCGGGACATCTCGCGTAGCGGCAACACGTCCGGCGACAGCGCAGCCTCGGCACGTCGCTCCCGATCGGAGACGCGGCGCGCGCCACGAGCGTCGCGAATCGATCCAGCTCCGTCCGGCGAACTCCGAAACGACGGGTGGGACTTCGACGGAACCAAGAGGATGACGATGCAAGACTCGACAAGGACTGCTGGACGCGACGGAACCCGTCGCCCGGATCGCGTGTGGCGCGCGGTTCTCGGCACGGCGCTCGCCTGCCTGGCCGCATGTTCTGCCGGCGGACCTTCCGGCTCCGGGGGTGGCCCGGGCGGCGGCGGCGGTGGCGGAGGCTCGGGCGGCGGAGGCTCGGGCGGTGGCACCGGCCAGCGCCTCGTGATCACCCCGCACTTCGACGTCGAGAACGCCTCGTCCGAGGCGCGCACCGACACGGTGCTCGCGAGCATCCCCTTCCCCATCGGCATGATCGCGAACCTCGACAACGTCGGCGTGAGCGGTCGTGCGACGGCCTGGATGCCGATGCAGACCTGGCCGGACGGCACGGTGCGCGTCGCGCAGGCCCAGTTCACCGACGACTTCGCGGCCAACGAGACGAAGTCGTACGACGTCGTCCGCGAGGTCACGCCGCTGACGGGGCCGTTCACGGCGAACGAGTGGCTCGCCCAGTTCGGCGACCGCCTGCTCGTGCGCCCGCGCGTGCGCGACATCAACGGCAACGCCTACGAGGCGCAGACGCCGGTGCTCGGCGGCAGCGTGCTCCATGAGACCCCGCTCGTGCGCGTCACGCGCAAGCGCGTCTATCACTACAAGACGGGCAGCGGCGGCATCGCGCGCGACTTCCTGTCCTCGACGTTCTACGTCTACGAGTACCACGACGTCCCGTACGTGACCGTCGACTGGATCCTCGGCAACGACTACCAGGGCATCGACAACCCGGCGGGCAGCACCGACCCGAACCTCTATCCGCTCGGCGGAGTCGACGTGAACGAGGCCTCGCTCCTCGTGAAGGGCGCCGACGAGGTGCGCGGGTTCCGCCCCGATTGGCACGCGATCGCCGCGCCGGTCGCCGAAGGCGAATGGGTCCGCTTCCGCACGATGACGGACACCTACGTCGACGACTGCCAGACGCGCCGGTACCGCTTCCAGCTGCGCGTCGAACACCCGGGTGCGACCGACGAGGTCAAGCGCCGCTGGCAGCGCAGCTTCACGGCGCGCGTCGAGGCGCCCTTCTATCCCATGTGCGATCTCCCGACGTACCAGAAGTCGGGTGGCCTCGGGCTGCACGGCGGGCCGGTCGACGGTCCTTCGGATGCCGCGGCGCGTGCCGCCGACGACTACGACCGCTGGATCAACGGCGATCACTTCGGCACCTGGGGCGACTTCGGCGACGTGAACTACACGGGCACCTCGGGTACCCCGCGCAACACGCCCCTGAGCTGGGACGTCGCGCACGCGATCCAGGCGCGCAACCGCGACCTGCTCGCGCTCTTCGAGAGCAAGGCGTGGATGCAGGCCATCCGCCCCTACCACCTCTATGGCCTGACGGTCGGCGCGGAGCAGGACCTGTACCTCTGGTACTCGATGGTGATGAACCCGAACAGCTCGGACATCTCCAACGAGAGCCTCGGCCGGCGCGCCCTCTGGCGCAACGACCCGTACCCGCAGCTGCGCACGCGCGTCGATTACCGCGCGCACGGTTACAACGGCTATGACGCCGAGCACTGGACGACCGACATCCTCTTCGACTACTGGACGATGTCGGGCGACCACTGGGCGCGCGAGGAGCTGCGTCAGCTCGGCCAGAGCCTCAAGGGCTGCATGCGCCTCGTCGAGTACCCGAGCGCCAACATGCGCGTCGCCCGTGCCGAGGGCTGGACGATGTGCGGCTTCGTGCAGTGCTTCCTCGCGACCGGCGACACGTCGACCAAGGACTACGCCATCCGCCGCATCCGCGAGATCGTGCAGGTGCAGCGCTGGCGCGATCACGCCGGGCGTCCGATGAACGAATACGGTCCCGATGCCCGCTACGGCATCGGCACCAACACGACGGGTTATCCCGCGTGGGAGATGGGCAGCGTGATGCTCGGCTATCTCGCGGCCCACCGCTTCTTCGGCAGCGCCGATGCGCTCGAGGTCGCCGAGGACGTGGTCCGCGCGGTCGACTACTCGTGGGTCAGCAACTACACGAACCCGCGGACCGGCCAGTTCGTGGCCGACGCCGCGCGCTACGTCACGCCGCTGCGCGACAACGGGCAGCACGTGCCCGCGAACTTCCGCGACGCCGATCCGGCGTTCGGCGCGATCGTCCCCTCGATCCCGCTCGGCAGCGTCAACGAGTTCCTCGTCGCCGGCCTCGCGGTCATGCACGAGCACACGCAGAACGCGACGATCCGCGAACGGGCGGCGTGGCAGCTCGCGAAGTTCCACCCGGAGCCGGTCGACGACGATCACCGCTGGAACAAGTGGTTCCTGATCGCGCCGTTCCTCTATCCGCACAACCGGCAGAACTGAGGCCGCGCGGCGCGGCCGGTTAGCATCCGCGGCGATGTCGCATGAATCGCTCGCGCGCTGGCTCGCGCCCGGCGCCCTCCTCGTCCTCGTCGTCGGCGAGCTCGTCGCGCAACGCACGCCGCTCGTCGACGGCTGGGACTTCGCGCCCGAGACCGTCGCTGCGGAACGCCCCACGGCGGACTGGCGCGCGGTGCGCGTGCCGCACACCTTCGAGGACGAGCTCGGCGCGGACTTCGATGGCACCGCGTGGTACCGCCGGACGCTGAAGGTCGACCACGGGGGACGTCATCGCCTGCTGGTGCACGCCGCGGCGACCGCCACCACCGTGTGGCTGGATGGCGTCGAGTGCGGGAGCCACCTCGGCGGTTGGACGCCCTTCCGCGTCGAGCTGCCGCTGCGGCCGGGTGTCGAGCACCGTCTCGAGCTGCGGGTCGACGAACGGGTCGGCCATAACACGCAGGGCTTCCTGCCGGTCATCCAGCCGCACTTCGGTGGACTCTGGCGGGGCGTCGAGCTGACGAGCGACAGCACGCCCTCGCTCGACACCGAGCACGCGTTCGCGTTCGGCGAGCTCACGCCGGAGGGGCCACGCCTGAAGCTCGAGGTCCCGATCCTCGCGGGACCCGACGCGGCGCGGGTCCGCCTGACCGCGACGCTCCTCGACGGCGCGCAGGCCATCGCCACGGCCCGCGTCGAGCACGCACTCGCGACCGGGCCGGTGACCGCAGCGCTGGCCGTGCCGGTCACGGCCCCGATCCGCCCCTGGTCGCCCGCGCGCCCGAATCTCTACCGAGTGCGTCTGCAACTCCGCGCCGCCGACGACGATGCCGTGCTGCAGACATACGAGCTCCGCACCGGCTTCCGCGAGGTCGGCAATCGCGGCACGACCTTGCTCTGGAACGGCGAGCCCCTGCAGCTCCGCGGGGTCCTCCACTGGGGCTACGACGCGCCGCGCTTCGCCCCCCACGACGACCCCGCGCGCTGGCGCTCCGAGCTCGAGGCGATCCGCGCGCTCGGCTGCAATCTCGTGAAGGCCTGCCTCTGGATGCCGCCTCGCTGCTTCTACGAGCTCGCCGACGAGCTCGGGCTCGTCGTGTGGCAGGAGTATCCGACCTGGCACCCGAAGCTCACGGGCGAGCATCGCGACGCGCTCCGCGCCGAGTACGAGGAGCTGCATCGCTACGACCGGCGGCACGTGTCCGTCGCGCTGCGCAGTCTCACCTGCGAGACGGGCCACTCGGCGGAGCTCGACGTGGTGCGCGCTCTCTTCGATCGCTGCAAGGAACTGGTGCCCAACACGCTGCTGGTCGACGACAGCGCGTGGATCTCCTGGCACCGCATCCACGACTTCTGGGACGACCATCCCTACGGCAACAACTCGACCTGGCCGGCGAAGCTCGCCGAGCTGCGGCAGTTCGTCGCGGAGCGCAAGGCCCTGCCGCTCATCCTCGGCGAGTGCATCGCCGCCGATACCTGGTTCGAGTTCCCCGAGTGGAACCGCCGCGGGCTCGAGGACGGACTCTGGTGGGCACCGCACGGCATCGGCCCGCAGCGCGAGTTCGCCGACCTCGTCGAGCGTCGCTGGGGCGTCGCCGAGCGCAACGCGCTCGTCCCCGACTCGCGTGCGTACGCGCTCCGCAACCGCAAGTACCAGATCGAACGCCTCCGCCTCGCCATCCCCGATGCGGGCTACACGATCTCGGTCGTGCGCGACTTCACGAAGGCGCGCATGGGGCTCTTCGACGACTTCGGACAGGCGAAGTGGCGCGCCGCGGACTGGGACTGGCATCGCGACACGCTGATCGGGCTGGACCTCGCGCACGACCGCCGCGCGCTGCTGCCCGGCGCCGCGACGCTGCGCTTCCGGGTGTCGCATGCGGGCCGCGGCCCGCTCACGGGTTCCCTGCGCGTCGCGGTCGAGGGGCTCGACGCGCCGATCGCCGCGACCCTCGACGGCGTGCGCGCCGAGCCGGGCACCGTGTCGGAAGCCCTCGAGCTGCCGCTGACGCTCCCCGCCGTCGACCGGCCGCGTCGCTTCCGCGTCGCGGTGGAGCTGAGCGGATCGCACCCTGCCGTGAATCGCTGGGAGCTCTGGATCGTGCCGCCGGCCGATCCCACGCCCCCGCCGGAGCTGCGGGTCGTCGACGCACTCGACCCGGCGACGCTCGCCTTCGTGCGCGCGGGCGGTCGCGCCCTGTTGCGCGCCGGCCCGCGCAAGCACTGCCTGCGCACGGAGAGCCTCTGGTTCCTGAAGGGCGCTCCCTTCTCGCCGGCGCATGCGATCCACGCGCGGATCCCGAAGGAACTGCTGCTCGAACTGCAGAGCTTCGACCTCGAGACGGGTCTGGCCATGCGCGGCGACCAGCTCCTCGAGGAGATCGACCCCGTGCTGGCCTTCTGGGACACGCACGACATCGATCGGGTCCAGCGTTGGCTGCTCGCCTTCACGACGCAGCTCGGCGAGGGACGTCTCGCCGCGACGACGCTGGCCGTGGATTCGCCGGCCGGTCGCCTCGTGGAGCAGGAGCTCCTGCGCTGCCTCGTCGCCGAGACCCCGCCGCAGAACCGGTTGAGCGAGGCGACCATCGCGCGCCTGTCGGGCGAGCTCACGACCCGGCTCCTGCCGCTCGAGGACTGGCAGCTCGCACCCGACCCGAAGGACCGGGGTCTGGCCGCCGGCTGGCAGTCGGGGAACGGCGACGGTGCCGAGTGGCGGCCGATCCGCGCCGGGGCGCATTGGGAGTCGCAGGGCCTCACGCAGTACGACGGCGTGGCGTGGTACCGCACCGAGTTCGAGGTGCCCGCAGACTGGGCCGGAGCCCCCATCACGGCGGTCTTCGACGGCGTGGACGACTCGTTCCGGCTCTACGTCGACGGCGCGGAGCTCGGCCGCTACGGCGATCCGGCGACCGGCGACTCGGTCTGGCTCGTGCGCACGACGGCGGACCTCAGCCGCGTGCTGAAGCCCGGCCGGCGCCACGTCCTCGTGCTGCGGGTCGTCGATCACGTCGGCGCCGGCGGCATCCACAAGCCCGTCCGGCTCACGACCGGGCCGATCGATCCGCGCGGCGAACTGCTGCATTGAGCGGCGCTGCCCCTTGCGGCCGGGGCCGAGCGACCCTAATCGAGCGCGTTCCGCGCAGCCCGCCATGGTCCACGTCCAGAGCATCCAGCCCACCCCGAATCCCAACGCCTTCAAGTTCGTCGTCGACGCCCTGCTGTGGCCCGGCACGAAGAGCGTCACGAAGGCCGCGGACTGCAAGGGCTCGCCGCTCGCCGAGCAGCTCTTCGCGATCGACGGCGTCGACACGCTGTTCTTCTGCGATCGCTTCGTCACCGTGAGCATGAAGCCCAGCGCGGACTGGCGCGCCGTGCACGAGGCGACGACGCGCGTGCTCGAGGATCACGTGTCGCCGTACTCCGCGGCCGGCGCACCGGGCGCGGCTCCGGCGGGAGCCGGCGCGACGGCGCCGGTCGGCCTCGACGCCGCGACGCTCCCCGCGGAGGCGCGCGCGATGCTCGAGAAGATCAACTCGGTGCTCGACGACCGCATCCGCCCGGCGCTCGCGGGCGACGGCGGCGGACTGGAGGTCGTCGGCCTCGAGGGCAAGACGTTGCTGATCCGCTATCAGGGCGCGTGCGGCTCGTGCCCGAGTTCGATCGGCGGCACCCTGATGGCGATCCAGAACCTCCTGCAGGCCGAGGTCGACGAGGAACTCGCCGTCGTCTCCGCCTGAGCGCGCGATGGCGCGTCGGCTCCGTTGCCCGCAGTGTCTGCGCCTCACGTCGATCGTCCACGTCCACGGTCATGCGCAGTGCGTGCTGTGCGGGACCAACGTCGAGCCCTGCTGCAGCGGTGCGGGCGACGAGGCGGACGCGGTCGCGCGCGGTGGCGAGAGCGCCGACCTCGAGGCCTTGCTCGCGCTGCTCGCGGCGCTCGGTGGGTCGACGCCCCGTGAGGCGCTGCTCAACGGCTTCGCCGAACGCACAGCCGTCTCGCTCGATGTCGCGAACGAGGTCCTGGGCCGCGCGCTGCGCGCCGGTCAGGTGATCGTGCACGCAGGCATCGTGGCCCTTCCCGATCGCGCGTGAGGCGGGGGCTCAGGCTCCGAGTTCCCAGCAGCGCAGCACGCGCCGGCGTTCTTCCAGGGCGACGACGAGACAGACCGCGGGCGCGAGACCGAGCACCTGCACGTGCCAGGACCCGTGGTGGCTCGTGACCACGAAGTCGAGCGAGCATCCGGTCGCGAGCGCCGGACCGACCCGTGACGCATCGACCGTTTCGCGGCCCGTGATCCGTCCGCCGGCGTTGCCGATCGCCTCGAGCGTCGCGAGTTCCACGCCGCGCTCCCCCCTCGCGGAGGGCACGAGCGCGAGCCCGATCCGGGGAGCGTAAGCCGCGGCCAGCACGCCGAGCGCGCCGAGATTCGCCCGGACGACGACGAGCGGCTCACGGTCCGGCGGGACGAGATGTGCCGCGCGCGTGATGTGCGCGAGCCCGCAGGCGATCGCGAGGCGCCGCCGCGTGTGGCCGTGCCGCACGTCGTCGACCCGCCGCAGCTCGGGGTCGGTCAACATCAGCCGGTAGAGATCGACGTTGCGCCGCGGGTCGTCGAGGTCGGCTCGGAACAGATGCACGTCGTCACACGGGTCCGCGAGGCGTGCGGGCGGAGACGGCCAGTGCCGCTCGGCGACGCGCTCGATCGTGCCACCCGCGGTGTTCATGGCCGGACCGTCGCGAGTCGGGTCGCATCGAGGCGCGCGAGCGCGCGCAACACGGGCACGAGGAAGACCGCCTCTCCCGCCGCCATCGACCAGAACGCGCCGCGCGCGCCATCGACGGCACAGGCCGGGCCCACGAGGAGGAGCGCCACCGCGGCCGCCCAGGTGCGGGCCGTCGTGGCCAGCCTGGTCCCCGCGAGCGAGCGCGTCTGCAGCGCGACGACGAGGACGTGCACGAGGGCGGCGAGCAGGACGAAGCTGGCCGCGGCCGGCAGCACGCGGCCGAGCCCCCGGAATCGCTCGCCGAAGATCGCGGTGCCGATCGCGTCGCCGTACCAGGTGCAGGCGCCGAGCAGCACGGCACCACCGCCGGCGATGGACAACGCGGCGAGGGCGAGCAGGCGCCGCGCGGTGGCCGCGTCACCGTGCGGACCCTGGTGCTTCGCGAGCCGAGGGCGCAGCACGTCGCCGACGGCCCCGGCGAAGACGCGCAGCGGTCCGGCCAGCGTGTTCGCGGCGCCATAGAGACCGACCGCGAGTGGTCCGCCCAGCGCCGCGAGCACGAACGGCTGCACCCGCGTGCACACCGAGTTCGCGAGCGAGCCGAAGAGGGCCACGCGGCCCGCCACCGCCACCTCGTGCAGGCGCTCGGCGCTGACCGCGTCGCGCGGGACGGCCGGCAACGCGCGATCCATCCAGAGCGCGGCCCCGAGCTGGCCGCCCGCCGACGCGAGGAAGACCGCGAGCAAAGGGTCGCTGCCCTGTGCGGCACAGATCCCGAGCGCGAGGAACGCCGGCAGATAGGCGAGCGCCTGCGCCTGCGCCGCCGTGGCGCTGCGGAACGAGGCCACGAGCAGGGTCGCACACACGGTCGACGAGAGCCAGGCGCCGGTGCTCGCGGCCGAGGCGAGTGCCACGAGCGGGTCGACGCCCAGGATCGCGGCGACCGGGGCGAGTGCCATGAGCAGCGCCGTGGTGAGCGCCGACCACAGAAGTCCGCGTCGCGCGCCCGCCGCGAGCAGGGCATCGCCCTCGGCACGCGAGAGTCGCGGTGCGATCGACGCCAGCGCGGTCAACCAGCCCGAGGACAGCACGGTCGCGGCGAGCACCTCGACGGTGCCGAGCGCGACCCAGATCGCGAACGACTCGGTGCTCGCGCTGCGCGCGATCCCCACTCCCAGTCCCACGCGCGCGGCGGCGTTCACCCCCACCCGCACGAAGCCGTGCCAGGCATCGGCGCGTGAACCGCGCAACAGGGCGAAGAGACGCGAAGGCATGACGCTCCGCCACCATCGGGTTGCGCGCGGGAAACCTTCATGCCCGCGAGCGCAAGGCTCGGGTCAACACCCCATCGCGGCGCAGAGAGCGCGCTGCCGACGGAGGCTGGCGGATGCGGCCGTCCAAGTCCTGGACGTGGGATGGCGCATGCCGACCTCCCCTCTGACCCGGTGATAGCCCTTGAAGATGCTCACCCTCAAGTCGGCCCTCTGTGCCCTCCTCCCGTTCCTCGTCGCCGCCTCCGATGCCGCGACTCCTCCCAGCGTCGAGTACGACGTCTACGTCGAGTGCAAGTGCACCCCGCGCATCCAGCTCGAGTACCACCCGGACTTCCTCCCGTGGAACGTGAGCTGGGCGCCCGATCCTGCCAACCAGTTCGGCGTCTGCAGCTTCGGCTACTGCGAGCTCTTCACGGCTCGCCCCTGCGACGGCAGCTTCGCGATCACCGTCTCCTACGTGGGGAACACGATCCCCGCGCCGCCTTGCACGGGTGATTCCTCCATCTCGTACGACCCGGAAGGCGACGGGGGATTCGAGAGCTGGGGCACCCTCAACAACGTGACGCCCTCGATCACGAAGACCGGAGTCGGCAAGACCAAGGTCGAGTGCAAGAAGGTCACCCAGGGCTTCCAGGAGGAACGGGAGGCCGACGCCGACGTCTCCGAGATCAGCGTCGCGTGCAGCACGGGGGGCAACCAGGTGCACCAGCGCAAGGTCACGATCCGTGAGGTCTGCCAGGGCTGCGAAGGCGCACCGAAGGTGAACTGAGTCCACGCCGTCGTCCACGACCAGAGTCACCCCCTCGAAAGCCGAACCGTGAAGATCACCCTCTCCGTGTCACTCCTGGTGGCCGCACTCGCGGGGGCGGCGTTGCTCACGAGCAACGCCGTCGACTCGGCTGCGCCGCCGAAGCTCGCGCTCGCCGAGTTCGAGACCATCGCCCCCGCGCTCGAGCGCGGCACCACCATCGCCTATCGCCGCGTGCCCTGCTCCCGCGAGCGCGCGGCGATCGAGGCCGCCACGGGCGCACCCGCACCCGAGGATCTCCAGACCGACACGCTCCGCACGCTCGGTCCGCTTCCCGAGGAACTGGTCGCCGTCTACTCGAGGAACTTCCTCGCGACCGGCACCCAGCTCATCGGCCAGGCCGAGAAGGCGGTGGTCAACGACGTCGCCAGCGCGCGCACCCAGGCCACCGAACTCCTGCTGGGCCAGCAGTACCTCGTCGCCTCGCGCGCCCTGCGCGAAGGTCACTACTGGACCGTGCCGGGGAACTCGCGGCCGCAGCTCCCGGAGCACTGGACCTACATCGGCTCGCTCAGCAACCAGACGACCGCGGACGGCCAGAACGTGGAGATCTTCGTGCCGATCGACCTGCGGGAGCCCGAGCTGCGCACGACCTACGAGGCGCTGCTCTCGCTGGAGAACGAACTGCGTCGCGAGCGCGCCGCCGAGTTCAACCGTCTCTCGTTCGACGAGCGGCGCGAGATCGTCGCACGCGCCGACCGCGCCCGGCGCGGCGAGGCCGTGAGCCCCGAGCTTCCCGAGTACTTCTGGCGCTTCCAGGTCGATCCGACCACCTTCCTCGCCTCCGCAGCCGAGCTGAACGAACTCGTCGCGGTGGCGCGCTGACGCGCGTCGCCGGGGATCGGTGCGGGAGATCCGCGCGGGTGAGCTGTGCGGGTGATCTGTGCCGAAGGGGGGACTTGAACCCCCACTCCCTTGCGGGAAGCGGATTTTGAATCCGCCGCGTCTGCCATTCCGCCACTCCGGCGAGGGGCGGGAAGGCTAGCGGCCGTCGCGTCGCGACGCCATGCCGTCGACCTGCGTCTCGCGCTCGACGAACGCGAGCAACGCGTCGACGGCTTCGGAGGGCCCGGTACGGCGGAGGAGGACGCGGACCGCGCGGTGTGCGCGCGCGGCGTCGCCGCGGCGGAGCGCGTCGCGCGCGACGATCACGAGCGCGGCCTCGCGGCGGAGCGCGTCGACGAGTTCGGCGCTGCCCAGGGCCTCCGGCAGGCCGTCGAGCGTCGCGATGATGCGCTGCCAGGCTTCCGTGGTCGCGGCGCGTGCCCAGTCGCGGAGGGCCTGACCCGTCGCCTGCCGTCGCGCGGCGAGATCGCCCGCGAGCAGCGCGGTTGCCGGAGCGTCGCGGTCGGCGCGCTCGGCCTGTTCCAGCAGCGCTTCGGCCGCGGCGAGTCCGCCGTCGGGTTGCGCCAGGGCGAGCATGCCGGCGGCGGCGAAGAGCTCAGCGAGGCGCGCGCGTTCGGCGACGCGTTCGCAGGGCAGGGCCGCCTCCACCACGCGGAGCTGCAGTGCGGCAGCGGCAGCCGGACCACCGCGTTCGAGCGCGAGCCGTCGGGCCTCGCGGAGGATGGACGCATCGTGCGGGAAGCGGGCGAGCGCCCGGTCGAGGCGCGCCGGGTCGTCGACGGTCGCGAGCATGGCTTCGAGCTGAGCTGCGCTCCGCACGATCTCGAGCGGCGCCGTGCGGAGGTCGAGGGCGTCCAACAGCGCGGTCGCCGACCGCCGATCACCGCGCGCGAGCCGGCAGGACGCGAGTGCCAGGCCCGCCTGCGCGACGAGGAACGGTGGCCCGATGGACTCGCGTGGCGCATGGCGCAGCACGCGCAGCAACGCGGTCTCGGCGCCCGCCGCACCCCGACAGCGCAGCTCGAGGGCGCTGCGGTGCCGCGCGCAGAGTTCGTCGCGGCGGCGCGCGGCGAGGTGGGCGCGCAGCCGCGGTCGGAGGATCAGCAGCGTGACCAGCAGCGCGACGTTGAGGAATGCGAGGCGACCGGCGGCGGAGCCGAGCACCGGACCGGCGAGCCACGCGATCACGTCGAAGCCTTGGCCCAGCAACGTGAACACGGGGCCCAGGAGGGCGAGCGTGAGCACGGCGAGACCGACGAGGAGCCACACGCGGGCGCGGCGCGTGCGCGGCAGCAGGCGCCGGATCGTCCAGCGCAGTGCGTCGTGGGACCCGCGCTCCGTCATGGTCTGCCCTCCGACCGTGTGGCCCTCGCCGACGCCGCGTTCGCCGCGAGGGCTTCGCCGGCGAGACGGGCGAGTTCCGGCGCCGTCGTCTGTCGTCGCGCGGCGTCGAGCACGCGGCGCGCACCGGTCGTGCCGAGCTTCGCGAGGGCGCGGATGACGAGTGCGCCGCGATGCGCGCGCGCCGCGCGATCCGGTTCGCGCAGGATGCCGGCGAAGAGCTCGCGAAGTGCCGCGGTCGCGCCGGTGCCGAGCGCGGACCAGGCCGCGACGAGGTGCTCGTCCGCGGGAGACGGTGCGCGTCCCCAGGTGCGGGCGAGCGCCCCGACGACGCCGTCGCCGAGCTCCGCGAGCAGGCTGCGTGCGGCGGCGCGATCCGCATCGCTCGCGGCCGGATCCGTCGCGAGCAGCGCGATCGGCTCCGCGGCGCGCGGTCCGGCGGCGATCAGCAGGTCTCTGTGATGCGGTGGACTCGCCGCGCCGAACTCGGCCGCGAGGACCGGCGCGAGCGCGTCGAGCGTCGACCCTCGCCGCAACGCGGCATGCCACGCCTTCGCGGCGCGGGCTTCGTGCGCCACGTCGACGAGCGCTCGCCAGAGCGCCGGACGCGGGTCGTCGAGGATGGCGTCGAATGCGGTGTCGCCGTCGCCGAGCTCGCGCGCGAGCGAGGCGAGCTGCTCGGGACGCGCGCGGCGGATCGCACGCCGGACCTCGCCGGCGCTCGTGACGCGCGCCCGGGACGCGAGACGATCGGCACTCCCCATGGCGATCGCGGCGTCGAGCGCGAGGTCGCGGAGCACCGCGTGCGTGCTGCGCGCCGCGGCATCGAGACCCTCCTCGGCGGCCGGGCCGAGGGCGATCGCGACCGTGAGCGCGAAGCGACTCGCGCGGGCTCGCTGCGCCGAGTGCTCCTCGCTCGGTTCGGCCTCGAGCTCCGTGAGCAGGGCGCGGAAGAGGTCCTTGCCGAGGCTCACCGCGAGGACGACGGCGCGCCGGTCGTCGGGAGCGAGAGTGAGCGCCTGCCGCAGCAGCTCACCGGCGACGACCCCACCGAGTTCGGCCAGTTCGACGAGTGCCGGGGCTTCGCCGTCGAGTGCCGTCGTGACCAGGCGAGCGAGGTGCGCGCGGTTGAGTTCGAGGGCATCGAGCACTCGCCGCGGCTCTTCGATGCGGCGCTGCAGCTCGGGCACCATCGCGAGCCACGCCGCGACCGCGGCCGCTTCCTCGCGGAAGCGCCGGTCCGCGGGGAAGCCGGGGCCGCGCGGCTCCGCGGGACTCGTGGCCGCGGGGGGCGCGGGCTCGAGCCAGAGCCGCGCCTCGGCGAGCAGGCGCGCGGCGCTGTGATCGCCGGGATCGGCTTCGAGCGCGCGCCCGAGCCGATGCACGGTCGTCGCCGCGTCCCGCGTGCACCAGGCCTCGATGCCGAGGAAGAGATCGTCGAGTGCGCCGTGGGCGCGGATCGCCTCGGCACGCCGTGCGCTGCGGCGGTCCCGCCACACGCACACGGCGACCAGGACGAGCAGGATCGGAACTTCGAGGAGCACGGGCTCCGCGAGCAGGAACGCGAGGGCGTCACCCGCGAGTTCCGTCGCCGACTGCATCACGCACTCCGGGGCGCTCGTCGCTGCGGCGCGCGACCGCGCGCGAGGGCCGCGTCGAGCAGACGGTCGAGCAGCGCGGGGAACGCGATGCCCGCGGCCGCGGCGCACTTGGGCAGGAGGCTGGCCTCGGTCAGGCCGGGCAGGGTGTTGAGTTCGAGCACCCTCGGACCGTCGGCGGTGACGATCATGTCGGTCCGCGAGACGCCGTCGCAGCCCAGCGCCAGGTGACAGCGCTTCGCCAGCGCCTGGACCTCGGCGATGCCCGCGGCGTCCAGGCCACGCGGCGGGATGAGCTCCAGCGCCCCGCCGCTCGCGTACTTGGCCGTCGGCGTGAACCAGTCATCGAGCTGCGGATAGATCCCGACCGGCGGCAGGGCCTCGAGTTCGTCCCCGCTGTTGCCGAGCACCGGGACGCTGATCTCCTCGCCGCGCAGCGGGCGCTCGGCGACGTATCGCCGCCCCCGTTCGCGTCCGAAGAACGCGGCCAACCCGGCGCGGTCCGTGCATCGCTCGACGCCGAAGCTCGATCCGGAGAGGTCGGTCTTCACGAAGCAGGGCAGTCCCAGCGCGTCGACGATGCGCTCGACTTCCCGATCGACGTCTGCGCCGTCGAGTGGTCCGGTGACGCAATCGGCCATCGGCACGCCGTGCGCGCGCAGACATTCACGCGTGCGCAGCTTGTCCATGCCGACCGCGGAAGCCGCAGTTCCCGAGCCGACGAAGGGCAGGTCGTGGAGTTCGAGCATGCCCTGCAGGCTGCCGTCCTCGCCTGCGCGACCGTGCAGCGCCGGGAACACGACGCGGATCCCACGGTCGAGGAGCTCACCCAACGCGACCCCGGGGCGCTGCGCCCGACCCAGGTGCGGGCCGAGCTCGGGCGCGGGCTCGCCGCTGGCGAGTGCCGCCGTCGCGACGTGCCAGCTGCCGTCCTTGGCGAGATAGACGGGCCAGGGCCGCCAGCGGCGACGATCCAGGGCGCGGAGCACCGCGGTGCAGGAGCGCAGCGAGACGTCGTGCTCCGCCGAACGTCCGCCGCCGAGAACGGCGAGATCGAGCATCGCGTGTCCGGTTCAGCGCCGCCGCCGCGAGCGGCAGACCAAGGTCAGACCGCGCCGCGCGCGCCGCTCTTCTGGTCCTCTTCCGAGAGGATCTCGAGCAACTCGTCGAGCATCTTCACCATGAGCCGGTGCTGACGCTCGACGCTGACGACGCGGTGCATGATCTTCTCGATCACCGGCGGCATCAGCGACTGCAGCGTGTAGTTCTTGATCATGTTGAAGGTCTCGAGCCGCTCCGGGCTCGGGTCCTTCTGGAAGTGGAAGCTGAAGGCGTCGTTGAGCGCGGTCTCGCTGAAGCGCTTGATCTCCCGCGCCAGCTCCTCGTCGGTCTCGTGGTTGTGCGAGGTCTTGAACGACTCCACCTTGAAGCGGTGGAGCAGGTCCCGGAACTTCTTCTTCACGGCAGCGCCTGCGGAGAGGGGTTGGACGGTGAGCGCGTCGCAGTCACGCGCGAGTCCGGATGATAGCCCTGCCCCTGGTCGCAACCAGGGACGGGCCACGAAAGCGGCAGCGCCTGCGGCGACGGCGAATTGCGGGATCGAGGCCACGCAGCGCCGATCCGCCCCGGCTCAGCCGCGGAATCGTGCGACCGCCAGCGCGGTGTTGTGCCCGCCGAAGCCGAGAGAGTTGCTGAACGCGACGTCGATCGATGCCTCGCGCGCGACGTTGGGCACGTAATCGAGATCGCAGTCGGGGTCGGGCGTCTCGTAGTTGATCGTCGGTGGGATCGCACCGCGCAGGATCGACTGCACCGTGAACACGAGCTCGATGGCGCCGGACGCACCGAGCAGGTGACCGGTCATCGACTTCGTCGACGAGACCGGGACGCGCCGCGCGTGCTCACCGAGGACCTTCTTCAACGCGAGGGTCTCGATGCGGTCGTTGAGCGGCGTGCTCGTGCCGTGCGCGTTGACGTACCCGACGCGCTCGAAGGCGACCTGCCCATCGCGCAGTGCGGCCGCGATCGCGCGGCTGGCGCCGCCCGCACCTTCGTCGGGCGCGGTGATGTGGTAGGCGTCGTCGGTCGAACCGTAGCCGATGAGCTCGGCGAGGATCGGCGCGCCGCGCCGCCGTGCGTGCTCCAGCTCCTCGAGGACGAGCGCGCCGGCTCCTTCACCCATCACGAAGCCGTCGCGATCCTTGTCGAAGGGGCGCGAGGCGCGCGCGGGCGCATCGTTGCGCTCCGAGAGCGCTCGCAGCGAGCAGAAGCCCGCGAGGCTCAGTGCGGTCGTCGCCGCCTCGGAGCCACCCGTCAGCATGATGTCCGCCTCGTCCCACTGGATCGCGCGCAGCGCCATGCCGATGGCGTGGCTCGCGCTGGCGCAGGCGGACGAGGTCGCGAAGCAGGTGCCCTGCAGGCCGTAGCGGATCGCGGCCTGGCCGGCGAGCGCGTTGACCATCATCTTCGGGATGAAGAAGGGGCTCACGCGGTCGGGACCTCGCTCGAGGAAGATCTCCTTCGTCGCTTCGAGCTCCTGGATGCCGCCGATGCCGGTGCCGAGGATGCAGCCCGCGCGCGTCGGATCTTCCTTCGCGATCTCGAGCCCCGACGCCTTCATCGCCTCGTCGGCCGACACCATCATGAACTGGGTGTACGGATCCATCTTCCGGGCCTCCGGCTTGGCGAAGTACTTCAGCGGATCGAAGTCGTCGATCAGACACGCGAAGCGGCTCGAGTGTCGGCTGACGTCGAAGCGCGAGATGGACTTCGCCGAGGAGCGTCCGGCGAGCAGGGCGTCCCAGGTCGAGGCGAGATCGAGTCCGAGCGGCGTGACCGCCCCCAGCCCGGTGATGACGACGCGACGTCGGTTCATGGTTCACGGCACCCGGCGTCGACGCGAGGGACGGCGGGATGCAAGCGATCGCACAGGCGCGTGCCTGCGCGGGACGACGGAGGGGAGACGAACGGCGAAGCCGCGGCGACGAAGCACCCAGGCCCCGCCCTCACGACGGCAACCCTGACGACGGCGAGACGCGGAGACCCGCCGCACCGGAGAACTCGGAGTCCACTGCGGCGGGGCGCTGAAGTCCAGCCACCCACGCCGAAGGGCCTCACATCTTCTCCTTGATGTACTTCACGGCGTCCCCGACCGTCTGGATCTTCTCGGCGTCCTCGTCCGGGATGTTGATCCCGAACTCGTCCTCGAACTCCATGACGAGCTCGACGGTGTCGAGCGAGTCGGCGCCGAGGTCGTTGATGAACGAGGTCTCGGGCGTGATCTTGTCGCGGCTCGTGCCGAGCTGTTCGCACACGATGTTGATGACCCGCTCTTCGACGCTCTGTTCAGACACGTTGGTGGACCTATCGGTTTGTTGCAAGGGAGGGAACTCCAGGAGGAGGTCCGGTCCGGTGCGGCTGTGCCGGATTGGATCCGGCACCCGACAACCGGCCGGGAAGGCTACAGAGTCATGCCGCCGTCGACCACCAGAACCTGTCCGGTGATGTAGGCGCCCGCGTCGCCGCAGAGGAAGCCGACCAGCTGCGCGATGTCGTCCGGGACGCCGAAGCGGCCGAGGGGAATCGTGGCGAGTGCGGCCTGCCGGACGGCATCCGGCAGGCTGGCCGTCATGTCGGTCTCGATGAAGCCGGGGGCAACGGTGTTGACGGTGACGCCGCGGGAGCCGAACTCCTTCGCCAGCGACATGGTCAGGCCGTGCAGCGCGGCCTTGCTGGCGGCGTAGTTCGCCTGGCCGGCATTGCCCGTCAGGCCGACCACCGAGCCGACGTTGACGATGCGGGGCGCGGCCGTCTTCAACATGGCCCGCACGAAGGCGCGGCAGGTGAGGAAGGCCCCGCGGAGGTTCGTCGCGAGCACGGCATCGAAGTCCTTCGCGCTCATGCGGAGGAACGAGCCATCGCGCGTGACGCCCGCGTTGTTGACCAGGATGTTCGGCGCTCCGCCCGCGAGCGTGGCCTCGGCGAAGGCATTCACGGAGGCCTCGTCGGCGACGTCGACGACGGCGGCCTGGGCGCTGCCCCTCGTGCCGCGGATGCGATCCAGGGTCGCGTCACAACCGCCGGCCTTCGTCGACGCGCAGATCACATGGGCCCCCAGCGTGGCGAGGCGCAGGGCGATCGCCTGCCCGATGCCGCGCGAGGCGCCGGTCACGATGGCGCGGCGGCCCGTCAGCTCGGCGGTGTTGGCGTCGGTCATGGCGCGGGGTCCTGGATGGCGTTGTGGCGTGGGACTGGTCCGGCTCACCAGCGGAAGAGGAGATGCCCCCAGGTGAGCCCGGCGCCGAACGCGACGCAACACGTGAGCGCCCCCGGCTTCACGAGTCCAGCCTCGCGTGCCTCGAAGAGCGCGATCGGCACCGACGCCGCCGACGTGTTCCCGTAGCGATCGATGTTGACGAAGATGCGCTCCATCGGCAGACCGAGGCCCTCGGCCGCGGCCTCGATGATGCGCAGGTTGACCTGGTGCGGCACGAGCGCGTCGAGCCGATCGATACCGCCGTAGGGCGCGAGGGTCCGGCGGACCACGTCGACGAAGGTCGTCACCGCGAAGCGGTAGACCGCCTTTCCCTGCATGCGGATGAAGTGCTGGCCGGCGTCGACGGTCGCGTGCGAGGCGGGGAACCGCGTCCCCCCCGCCGGCAGCGAGAGCACGTCCTCGGTGCCGCCCTTCATGCCGGCGCTCCCACCGAGGAATTCGCCGCGGCCGCTGCGCTCCAAGGTGGTGAACACGGCGGCGCCCGCGCCGTCGCCGAAGATCACGCACGTGGAGCGATCCCGGTAGTCGAGGATCGCGCTGAGCTTCTCGACGCCGACGACCAGCACGGTCTCGGCGGCGCCCGTGGCGATGAAGTGCGCCGCGGTCTGCGCCCCGAGCACGAAGCCGCTGCAGGCCGCGGAGAGGTCGAAGCCGCCGGCGCGGCTCGCGCCGAGCTTGTGGCCGATCGAGCAGGCGGTCGCGGGGAAGAGCTGGTCGGGGGTCACCGTGCAGCAGATGACGAGATCGACGGCGCTCGCCTCGACGCCGGCATCGGCGAGCGCGCGCCGCGCGGCCGCGGTGCCCATGTCGCTCGTCAGCTCGTCGGGGCGCGCGATCCGCCGCTCGGAGATGCCGGTGCGCTGGCGGATCCAGTCGTCGGACGTGTCGACCATCCGCTCGAGTTCGGCGTTCGTCAGACGCCGCTCGGGCACGTAGATCCCGAGCCCGGCGATTCCGACGCGGCGCAGCCCGCTCATGCCGGGCGCGCTCACGTGGGGATCACCGCGCTGCGGGTCGCGGCGACGATGTGGTCGTTCACGCGGGCGCCGACGGCTCGCGACGCGAAGGTCAGCGCGTTCGCGATCGCGCGACCGTTCGAACGGCCGTGGCAGATGGTCACGATGCCCTCGACACCCAGGAGCAGGGCACCGCCGTACTCCGAGTAGTCGACGTCGCGGGCCAGACGCCCGATGACGCGCGCGCGGAGCTCGTCGCCGACGGCCTCCTCGACCATGACGCGCCCCATCGAGCGCAGCATGAACTCGGCACAGCCCTCGCTGACCTTCAGGAGGACGTTGCCCGTGAAGCCATCGCTGACGATCACGTCGCAGGCCCCCGAGAACACGTCCACACCCTCGACGTTGCCGACGAAGCGGAAGTTCGGCGCGTGCTGCAGGAGCAGGTCGCGGGCCTCACGCACCAGCGGATTGCCCTTCTTGTCCTCCGACCCGATGTTCATCAGGCCGACGCGCGGCTCGGGGATGCCGAGCGCGTCGCGCGCGTAGGCTGCCCCCATGATCGCGTAGTGCAGCAGGTGCAGCGCCTTCGGCTGCGGATTCGCGCCGACGTCGATCACGGTGAAGGGCCCCTTCTCGCCGCGCACCGTGACCGCGATGCCGGGGCGCCGCACGCCCTCGAGGCAGCGCAGCGCGAGCGTCGCGGTCGCCACGACGAGCCCGGTGCTGCCGGCGCTGATAAAGGCCTGCGCATGGCCTTCCTTCACCAGGCCGATCCCCAGCGAGATGCTGTTGCGGGGCTTCTTCTTCATCGCCTCGACGGGCGATTCCTGGCCGTCGAGTGCGTCGGGCGCGTCGACGATCGAGAAGCCCGCGAGATCGAGTCCGTGCCGCCCGAGCTCGGCTTCGATCTCGCCTTTCGCTCCCACGAGCACGAGCTGCTCACGTTGGATCGAACCGCGTTCGATCGCGATGGCCGCCCCCTCGATGTTCGCCCTGGGTCCGTGGTCGCCACCGGCGACGTCGAGCGCGAGTCGAATCACGTCCGTGCCTCGGAATCTGGCTGGATGAGAACGGCGTCAGCGACGATCGGTCCCGCGGCGCCGCACGGTCGAGGTCACGGGCATCGTGACCGATCGAGAGCGCGATGGCTCTCGTGGGAATCGAAGGGTTCCGTTCGCGGGCGCGCGGTGAGCCGGGCAGCGCCGGCTTCCCTCACGACCGCGAAGCGCGGCCGGGACGGGTCCCGGCCCCGATGGCGGGATCAGCTCGCGGGCGAGTTGCCCGGCAGCATCTGCTTGCCGCGGTAGTGGCCACACGCGGGGCAGAGGTGATGCGGACGGATCTTGGCGCCGCAGGTCTTGCACGCGACCAATTCGGTCTTCGAGAGCTTCTCGCGGATGCTGCGGTAGCCGGCGCGCGCGCGGCTGATTCGTCGCTTCGGTAGAGCCATCGTTCGCTCGTTCGGGCGCCGCGCCGCGCGAGCCCACCCGGGTGTCGGGTGCTGTCGCCGGGCACGGGCGTCGGGATTGAAGGCGGGGCATGTTAGGAGCGAGCCCCGCCGTGTCAACGCCGAGCGCCGACCCTTCCGCGGCCCGGGGCGCGAACGGGGTCGGGCTCACCCGAGCCGGGCGAGCAGTTCGCGGGCCTTGGCCAGGGCGGCGTCGAGACGTCCCGCATCGCGGCCTTTGCCCTGCGCCTGATCCGGTCGACCGCCCCCGCCCCCGCCGAGGATGCCGCAGAGCTCCTTGACCACGTCACCGGCCTTGAGCTTGCCGTGGAGGGCGGGATCGACCGCGACCCCGACCGCGACGCCATCCTCGACCTTCGCGAAGACCACGCCCGCGAAGGGCGCGAGCTTCTGGCGCGCACGGGTCAACAGCTCCTGCAGCTCCTTGCCCTCGAGCGGCCCGGTGCTGAGCACCGCGGTCTTCGCCGCTCCGGCCGCGACGAGCTTGCCCTCGAGTTCCGTGAGCAGCGCGCCGAGGTCCGCGGCGCGCGCCTTCTCGAGTTCCTTGCGCAGGCGCTTCTGCTCCTCGAGCAGGCCCTCGACCTTCGCGCCGAGCTCAGGCATCGGAGCCTTGAGCCGCTGAGCGAGCTCGAGCAGCGTCGCACGGTCGCGCCGCGCGAAGTCCAGTGCGACGAGACCGGTGACCGCCTCGATGCGTCGCGTGCCGGCGCTGATCGCGGTGTCCGACACGATGCGGAAGGCGCCGATGTTGCCGGAGTTCCGGACGTGCGTGCCGCCGCAGAGTTCACGGCTGTACTCACCGACCGAGAGCGTGCGCACCTCGTCGCCGTACGTCTCGCCGAACATCGCGACGAATCCCGCCGCGCGGGCATCCGCGAGCCGTCGGACGGCGGGCTCCACCGGCATGGCCTTGAGCACCACGCCGTTGACCTCGTCCTCGATCCGACGGACCTGCTCGTCGCTGAGCCGCTCGCCGTGCGTGTAGTCGAAGCGCAGGCGCTCGGGCCCGACTTCGGAACCGGCCTGGCTCACGTGCGGACCGACCACGCTCTTCAGCGCCGCATGCAGGAGATGGGTCGCCGTGTGGTGACGCTCGGTCGCGCGCCGCGCCGTCTCGTCGACGCTCATCTCGACCGCGTCACCGGCGGCGAGTCGCCCGCTCTCGATGCGCGCGTGATGCAGCCAGAAGCCGTCGAGCTGCGTGGTGTCGCGGACCGAAGCGTGGCCACCCGCCCAGCGCACGACGCCGCGGTCGCCGAGCTGGCCGCCGCCCTGGGCGTAGAACGGGGTCGTCTCGACCACGAGGCGGACCTCGTCGCCGAGCCCGGCCTGCGCGAGCAGCGCCGTGCCGCCGCCCAGGATGGCGCGCAGCTTCGTGTCCGACTGCAGCACGTCGTAGCCGACGAAGCGCGTCGTCGGCACGCCGGCCTGCCGCAGGACCATCGCCGCGCTCTCCGCGAAGACCGCGTCGCTCGTCGCCGAGGCCGCTCGCGCTCGCTCCCGCTGCGCGCTCATCGCGGCCTCGAAGCCCTGCTCGTCGAGCGCGAGCCCGTGGTCGCGCAACACCGCACGCGTGATGTCGATCGGGAAGCCGTAGGTGTCGTGGAGCTGGAAGGCGAACTCTCCCGAACCCGGCAGGAGCCGCGGATCCTGGCCGCGGCTCGCCGCGCCCGTGCCGCTGCGGTCACCTTGTTCCGCGCCGTGCTCCGCGAGGAAGACGCGCAGGCGTTGCATCCCCTGGCGGTAGACCTGCGCGAAGCCCTCCTCCTCCGCCTTCATCACCGAGCGGCATTGCCCCGCGTGCTCGCGAACCTCCGGGTACGCGCCACCCATCACCTCGCCGACGACGTCGACGAGTTCGTGCAGGAAGGGCTTCTCGAAGCCCAGGTCGTAGCCGTCCCGCGCCGCACGCCGCAGGATCTTCCGCACGACGTAACCGCGACCCTCGTTGCTCGGCAGGGCGCCGTCCGCGATGCAGAACGTCACGGCGCGCGCATGGTCCGCGATCCGCCGCATCCGCACGTCGTCCGCGGGATCGGCGCCGTAGCGCTTGCCGGTGCGTGCCTCGAGGTGCCGGATGTAGGGTTGGAAGAGATCGGTCTCGAAGTTGTTCCGCGCGCCGGCGAGCACCGCGGTGATGCGCTCGAGGCCTAGGCCGACGTCGATGTTCTTCTGCGGCAGCGGGACCAGCGAACCGTCTTCCTTGCGATCGAACTGCGTGAACACGCAGTTGCCGACCTCGGTGAAGCGGTCGTCGGGCAGCCCGTCGAGGCCTTCGTTCGGCGGCGTCGGCCGATCCGGATACCTGTCGAAGTACAGCTCCGAACAGGGTCCGCAGGGCCCGTTCGGCCCCTTGCTCGGCGCTTCGGCCGGCCAGAAGTTCTCCTTCTCGCCGAAGCGGTAGATGCGCGCGGCGGGGACGCCGATCACCTCGTGCCAGATGCGGAAGGCCTCGTCGTCGTCCTGGTAGATCGTGACGGCGAGCTGACGCTCCGGGATGCCGAGCGCCTTCGTGAAGAAGTCCCACTCCCAGCGGATGCACTCGGCCTTGAAGTAGTCGCCGAACGAGAAGTTGCCGAGCATCTCGAAGAAGGTGTGATGCCGCGGCGTCGCGCCGACATTCTCGAGGTCGGGAACGCGCAGGCACTTCTGCGAGGTCGTCACCCGCTTCCACGGCAGGGATCCCTTGCCGAGGAACATGTCCTTGAACTGGTTCATCCCCGCGCCGGTGAAGAGCAGCGTGGGATCGTTCGCGGGGACGAGCGAGTCCGAGGCCATGCGCCGGTGCCCGCGCTCCTCGAAGAAGCTCAGGTAGCGTTCACGGATCTCGGCGGCTGACAGTGGCTTCATCGATGGAATCGAAGCCGTTGCCGGATGCGCCGCAAGAGCGCAGCGGCCGAGCTCGGTTCCGGGCTCGAGCCGCGCGCACGGCCGATCATTCGCGGGACGCCCTCAATCCCCGGACTCCTCATTCTCCCGACGCGCTGCGCGGTGCCGCCGGACCACGCTGCGGTGCCGCGGCCCGCGGACGGGCCTCGCTCGGCCGGGTCGCCGCTGCCTCGCGGACGGGCGTCTCCTTGACCGCGTTGTCGGCCGCGAGATGCGGCGCGGCCTTCGCGACGACCTCCGCGCGGATCTTGTCGCGGAGCACCGGGTTCTCGTCGAGGAACTCGCGCGCCCGCTCGCGACCCTGGCCCAGGCGCTCGTCGCCGTAGCTCAGCCAGGTGCCGCTGCGCTTGAGGACCCCGATCTCGGCGCCGATGTCGATGATCTCGCCGGTCTGGTCGATGCCCTTGTTGAAGAGGATGTCGAACTCGACCTTGCGGAAGGGTGGCGCGATCTTGTTCTTCACGACCGTCGCCTTGGTGTGTGCGCCCGAGGCCTCTTCACCGTCCTTCACCGTGCCGATGCGGCGGATGTCGATGCGGACCGAGGAGTAGAACTTCAGGGCGCGGCCGCCGGTCGTCGTCTCGGGGCTGCCGAACATCACGCCGATCTTCTCGCGGATCTGGTTGATGAAGATCAGGCAGGTGTTCGACTTGGCGACGACGCCGGTCAGCTTGCGCAGGGCCTGGCTCATCAGGCGCGCCTGCAGGCCGACGAACGAGTCGCCCATCTCGCCCTCGATCTCGGCCTTCGGCACGAGCGCCGCCACCGAGTCGATGACGATCACGTCGAGCGCCGCCGAGCGGGCGAGGGTCTCGCAGATGTCGAGCGCCTGCTCGCCGTGATCCGGCTGGGAGATCAGCAGACCGTCGAGGTCGACGCCGAGCTTCCGTGCGTAGGCCGGATCGAGTGCGTGCTCCGCGTCGATGAACGCCGCCATGCCGCCGCCGCGCTGGGCCGCTGCGACCACGTGCAGGGCGAGCGTGGTCTTGCCGGACGACTCCGGGCCGAAGATCTCGATCACCCGCCCGCGCGGGAAGCCGCGGCCACCGATCGCGAGATCGAGACCGAGGGAGCCGGTGGAGATGCCCTCGACGGGCACCAGCGTGCCGCCGCCCAGGCGCATGATGCTCCCCTTGCCGTAGCTCTTCTCGATCGAGGCGAGCGCGTCGTTGAGGGCCTCGACGTTCCGCGTCGCCTCGAAGCCTCGGCCCGCCTCGCCGGCCTTCGACGCGCCCGTCTTCGCCTCCGGAGCCTTCGCCTCCGGCACCTTCGCATCCGGGGTCTTCGCGTCCGGCACCTTCGCCTCGGACGCCTTCGCTTCGGGCATCTTGGAACTGGTCTCGTTGGGCTTCGCGGTCATGGCGGTCGGACTCGGGCTGGCGGAACCCGCCTGGGTTCCGGCGGACGAAGGAGCGGCTGGAGAACTGGACGGACTGGCTTGGACTGGCGACTGGCTCATCGGTGACCCCTCCTTGGGTGTCGCGGCGCGCAACCTAGCGCCGCACCTTACAAAACCCAAACGGATTTCCCGCCCTGGTGTGGGCGGGTTCGCGGCCGGTCACCGCGGACTCGGAGTTCAGACGGCCACGAACTGGATCAGCTCGCGGTAGCGCCGCTCGACCTCGTCGAGCTTCGCCTGGGCGATGCGGTCGACGCCGAAGTCCTCCACCGTGAGGCTCGCGGTCACCGTGCCGTAGGCGATCGCGCGCTTCATGTTCCAGAGGCTGAGGGTGTCGCAGGTCGAGAGGAAGCCCATGAAGCCGCCGGCGAAGCTGTCGCCGGCGCCGGTCGGATCCACGACGCGCTCCGTGGGATACGCGGGCATCGCGTAGCCGAAGAAGTTGCTGAAGAGGAAGCAGCCGTGCTCCCCCTTCTTGAGGATCACGAGCTTCGGGCCGAGTTCGAGCACGCGGCGCCCGGCGCGGATCAGGTTCTTCTCGCCGGTCAGCATGCGCGCCTCCTCGTCGTTGAGGATGAGCCCGTCGATGCGGCGCAGGAGCGCGAGCAGCGCGTCGCGCGCGGTCTCGATCCAGAGGTTCATCGTGTCGGCGACGACGAACTCCGGCGTCGGCATGGAGTCGAGCACCGAGGCCTGCGTCGCCGGGGCGCCGTTCGCGAGGAAGATGAAGCGCGAGTCGCGGAAGCTCGCGGGCACGACCGGCTTGAAGTCGCCGAACGTGTTGAGGTGCACGGCGAGGGTCTCGCGGGAGTTCATGTCCGCGGAGTACCGGCCGCTCCAGCTGAAGGTCTTCCCCTTGCGGACCTCGAGGCCATCGAGCCGGATGCCGCGTGAGGCGAGGAGTTCGCGGAACGCGGCCGGGAAGTCCTCGCCGACGACGCTGACGAGACGCACCTGCGTGAAGAGACTCGCGGCGAGGCTGAAGTACGTCGAGGAGCCGCCGAGGCAGGCGTCACGACGACCGAAGGGGGTCTGGATGTCGTCGAACGCGGTCGAACCAACGACGAGAACGGACATGGACGCTTCCTGGCCCAAGGGGACGGTGCGGGGGACGGTGCGGGGAACGGTGTGCGCGACGGCGCGTGAGGAGAGGGCGAGTTCGAGGGCGAGGCGCCGCTGCGCGGCGTGCACGGGATCGTCGGCGTACGGGGTCATGCCGCGGCATCCGGATCGTCGCCGCGAGCGGCTTCGAGCTCCGCCTTGGTCACGCGCTGGCGATCCGTGAGCAGCATGACGCCGCCGACGAGCGACCAGAGCGTCGTGTGCAGGCGGTAGAGCACGGAGAGCGCGATGCCGCGGGTGCGCATCACCGCCTCCGCGTCGGGCACGCCGGCGCCGACGTGCGTCGCCGCGAACTTGCCGAAGAGCGTGCCGAAGAGCGCTTCGCCGACGCCCCAGCCGTTGGGCGCGATCGGGACCGCCGACGCGATGAGCGCGATCGGCACGAGCACGAAGTACTCGAGCGGCGGGACGCCGATGTGGAGCGCCTCGCCCATGCAGTAGAAGCTCGCGACCGTGACGACGTGGTTCAGCGCGCCCAGCGCGAGCCAGACGAGGATGCCGGTCTTGTGATCGCGGTAGAAGAACACCGCCGCGTCGATCTTCATCAACGCGGTCGCGAGCTTCGGCGGCAGCCGCCGCAGCAGCGCATCGAGGCCGAGCGCGCGGCGGAGCCGGCGGCTGAAGGCGAAGACCCCGAGCCCGGTCACCGCGAGCAACACCGCCCAGATCCCCGCCGCGAGCCAGCCGAAGCGCTCGAGATCCGCGAGCACGACGAGCGCGCCGAGCAGGGCGAGCGACGCGAGACCGAGCACGCGATCGACGACGACCGACATCGCCGCGGCCATGCGGCGGCCCGGTGAGCGGCGCACGATGTACACGGCCTTCACGAGGTCCCCGCCGGTCTGCCCCGGCACGACGTTGTTGAAGAACACGCCGATCCAGGTCAGGCGCAGGGCGCTGAGCACGGGGATCCGGATCTCGTTGCGCGCCAGCAGCCACCACCAACGCGCCGAGGCGGCGGTCATCGAGACCACGTAGCCGAGGGCGCCGAGCGCGAACCAGAGCCGATCGAGCTGGCGGAAATACGTGAGGAGTCCGGGCGAGACCGTGAACTGCGACCCGTCGGGCGCGGGCCCCATCGCGAACGTGCGTTCCGTGCCCTCGATGTCGAGCCGCAGCGTGTCCTGGTCCCAGGGCCCGAGGATGCGACCGACGATCTCCTCGACGACCGAGCCGTCGGCCGCGCGGTGCAGCACGGTGTCGCGCCAGTGGATGTTGGAGATGATCCACGCGAACAGCGCGACGAGCACCAGCAGCTTGAGCGCGGTGACGAGGGGCTTCTTCAACTCAGGACTCTCCCTTGCCGCGCACCTTGGCGCGCGCCGTGCGGATCGAACGATCTTCCGCGAGCACCGCGTCGAGCAGCCCGAGCGCGTACTCGCGCGGGTCGACGTGGAGCTCCGCGAGGCCGGCCGTCGGCACCGGTGTGCCCGCCGTCGTGACGTTGAGCGCGAAGTGCGTGAGGGTCGAGACGGGACTGCGCGTGGCGATCGAGATCGAGAGCTTGCGGCCCGCGAACCAGAGGTCGTCGCCGTCGCGCGTCACCGCGTGTCCGCGCGCGCGGAGCAGCTCCGCGGCCGTCGCGGCGAGCAGTCGCTGACGGAGCACCGCGGCCTCGAGCGAGCTCTCGTCGAAGCGCTCCATCAGGAAATGCAGCATGTCCTCGCCGCGGATGCCCGGGCCACCGAGGTCCTCGAGGTCGGCCATCTCCGCGTCGCGCACGTCGCAGGCCCCGCGGAACGCGACGATCGCATCGCCGACGATGCCCGTGTGCCGCAGGATCCAATGCGCGCGCAACTGCGCGCCGTCGTACGCGAGCCGCGCGTCCAGCCACCGCGCGATCACGGCGACCTCCGCGCACCCTGGAGCGCCCGCTCCTGCCACCACGCGTCGGCCCACGCGGGATCGTGCGAGGTGTCGCGGTCGAGACAGATCGCGAGCGCCTCGAGGGCGATCGCCCGGATGCCGGCCTGCTCCTTCTCGTCCTTCACGACGTCGTAGAGGAACTCGACCGGCGAGGGGCCCTCGCCCACGCGCAGGTCGACGAACTCGAGGGGCAGGCTCGCGCAGAGCCGCACGACGAAGCGCCGGATCCGTTCGCTCGAGTCGATCGAGCCCGCGCCGGAGCGCACGAGATGGTGCACACAGAACGGCACCGCGCGCGGACCGGAGAGGCGCAGCAGTGCGAGGATCGCGGCCCGCCGCACCTCGTCGCGCTGCACGCCCTCGTCGCTCGCGCTGAGCTTGATGCGCAGCATGCGCGCACCTTCGAGCCCGACGACCGCGACGAGGGCCGCGACGTAGTTCGCCCGCCAGACCGGCTCGGTCTCCGCCGCCGCCGCGCGGTGCAGGAAGCGCAGCAGGCGGCGCCCCATCTCGGCGCTGGGATGCGGCCGTGCCGTGAGGCGTTGCAGGGCCGCCGCGGTCAGTCGCGTCTCGAGCGCGGTCGGGAGGCGCCCGCCCCGACGCCAGGGCGCCCCCGCCTCCAACGCCGCGAAGTCGGAGGCGATCGCCGCGAGGGTCGCCTCGCCACCGCTCTCCGCCAGCGCGCTCGTGAGCGGGTCGACACCGAGGTCGGCGAGGACGCGCTCGAGGCACTCGATCGCGACGACCTGGTCGAGCGGCTGCGGGTCGCGCGCGGCGAGCCAGAGGGCCCGCGCGGCGACGTCGGCGAGGTGGCCGAGCGACTGCGTCCGGTACTCCGTCATCTCGACGAGGCGATCGCGGGCGAGCCAGGACGGGTTGTCCGCGGGACGCGCGCTCGGCTCGAGCGCGAAGATCTGCGCGAGCAGCCAATCGAAGCCGCTGCCGTAGAAGAGCCGCACGGTCCAGGGCCAGCGCTCGACCTCGGCGCGGAACGCGAAGCCGCCCTCGTCCTCGCCGGCGACCGGGAACGCGGTGACGCTGTCGAACTCGCCGCGCGCGATCGAGTAGCTCAGCTCGGGTCCGGCGCAGCCCGCGACGACGGCGAGGGCGACGGACGTGAGGGACAGGCGGCGCATGCGGTCGCGGCAGGTTACGCGGCGTCCCTCGGCCCGCAACGACTCGCCTCGCGAAGCCGTGCCCGCCGCGCGGAGTCACCGCGCGGGACGCCGGTCGCCGTAGCCGTCCGGGCGACGCTCGTGCCATCGCCAGGCGGTCTGCACGATCGTCTCGATGTCGCCGAACCGCGGCTTCCAGCCGAGCTCCGCGAGGATGCGCGCGCTGGACCCGACGAGCCGCGGCGGATCCCCGGGTCGCCGCGCACCGACGACGAAGTTCACGCGCTTGCCGCTGACCCGTTCGACCGTGCGGATGACCTCGAGCACCGAGGTCCCCGCCGCATTGCCGAGGTTGTAGGCGCGCACCCCGACCGTGGCCTTCTCCATCGCCTCGAGGGCGAGCACGTGCGCCTCCGCCAGATCGGTGACGTGCACGTAGTCGCGGATGCAGGTGCCGTCCAGCGTCGGGTAGTCGTCGCCGAAGACGGTGACCTTCTCACGCCGGCCCTGGGCCACCTGCACGACGAGCGGGATGAGATGCGTCTCGGGCTCGTGGTCCTCGCCGATCCGCGCCTGCGGGTCCGCGCCCGCGGCGTTGAAGTAGCGGAGTGCGACCGACTCGATCCCGTGCGCCCGGTGGTAGTCGCGCAGCATCCACTCGTCGATGAGCTTCGTGACCCCGTAGGGGTTGATCGGCTTCTGCGGCAGATCCTCGGTGATCGGGATGCGCTCGGGCTCGCCATAGGTCGCGCACGTGGAGCTCAGCACGAAGCGCTTCACGCCGGTCTCGCGCATCGCGTCGAGCAGGTTCATCGTGCCGACGACGTTGTGGCGGTAGTACTGGCCGGGGTCGGTGACCGACTCGCCGACGTAGCAGCGCGCCGCGAAGTGGAACACCGCGGCGATCCGCTCCTTCTGGAAGACGCCGCGGACGAACTCGCGGTCGAGCATCGAGCCCTTCGCGAGCCGCGCGCCGAGCAGGGCATCGGCGTGACCTTCGCTGAGGTCGTCGAGCACGAGCACGTCACGGCCCCGTTCACGCAACGCCAACACCGTGTGCGAGCCGATGTAGCCCGCGCCGCCACTCACCAGGATCGTTCCGGACACCGCATCCTCCAGGCTTCTCTCACTTGGTCGCGCCGGCGCGGATCCGTTTCCGCGCCCGGCGCCAGTTCGACGAGTCCACCGAGCTTCGCGCACAGCGCATCGTGCACGCCGCGGAACGCCGCGGGGTCTTCTTCGGCATCGAGCACGCGCGACAGGAGCCAGGCGGAGTCCGAGCGATCGGCGAGTGCGGCGCCGCGTTCGGCGACCGCGCGGCGGACGGCGAGGGCCTCGTCGTCGGCGAGCGCGGCGAGGTACTCCACGAGGCGGGCTTCGTCCGCCGGCAAGGCGCGGACGGCGAGCTCCCGCAGCGGGGCTTCGCCGTGCGTGCAGGCCGCACAGAACGCGGCTTCGCGGGTCTCGACGGTGGCGAGGAGGACGGCGAGCGCCGTCCGGCGCTCCGCCGCGTCCCCCCCGCGCAGCGCGGCGAGCAGGGCGCGCGCCGCGATCCGCCGCGGGCGGCCCTCGACCAGCGCCGCGCGTGCGGCCTCGAGTTCCGCGAGCCGCGCCCGCGAGCCCGGCTCGAGCGCGGAGCGCGGAAGCGTGGCGAGCGCGGCCGCGCAGGCCTCGTCCTGAGCGCGCTCGAAGCAGAGCTCCGCGAGCGCGAGCGCGGCCGCGGCGAAGTCCGGCCAGCGGCCGGTGATCTCGCGCAGCGCGCGGTCGGCGGCATCGCGGCGGAAGAGGTCCCGCTGCAGCTCCGCCATCGCGAAGGCCAGCTCGGGCTCGTCCGGGACGCGGACGAGAGCGGCGCCCAGCACCGCCTCGGCGTCCCCGTGACGTTCGAGGGCGCAGAGCGCCTTCGCGAGGGCCCGCGCCGCGAGCGCCCCCTCGCGACCGCGGGCGAGCTCTTCGCGGAGCTCGGGCTCGGCGCGCGCGAGATCGCCGGTGAAGAGCCAGGCGAGGCCGCGCCAGGGCCGGGCGAGTTCCGCGACGCCCGCCGCCGCGGGGAGGCGCTCGAGGGCCTGCAGCGCGGCATCCGGCTGCCCGGCCTCGAGCAGCAGGCGCGCCAGCAGGAGACCCGGCAGCGGATCGCCCGGGACCAGCCGCACGAGGGCGTGCGCGCGCTCGATCGCCGCGGCCCGCTCGCCGATCCGCGCGAGGTGCCGCAGCCCGGCGAGGTCCCGCTCGAGCTCGCCACGGAGCGCCGCGGGGGCGGGCTGCCCGACCCGGATCGCCTCCTCGGCGAGGGCTTCGATGCGCTCGAGCCGCGTCGCGAGATCCGGGCCCGTGGGGCCCGGGAGCGGCGCCGCGAGCGAAGGCGGTGGCGACGGCGCACGCGGCGGCGGCGCGCCCGCGCACGCGGCGAGCGCGACGAGGCCGGTCAGCGGTGGAAGCAGCCGCACGAGGATCATCGATCTGGATCTGGAGTCGCGAGCGTTCCGCTCCAAGATGCCGCCCCCATGCCCCACGACGCCACAGCGCAGCGCGCAATCGTCCGGAGCACGATGGCCACGGCGCGCGAGCTCGCGATCGCGGCCGCGGCGATGGTCCACCGCGCGGAACGTGCCGGACCGCGCCGCGACGTGCGGCGGAAGGGCGAAGGCGATTTCGTCACCGCCGTCGACCTGCGAGTCGAGCGCTTCCTGCGCGCGGAGCTCGCGCGTCGCCATCCGACGCACGGCTTCCTCGGCGAGGAATCGGGGCATGGCCCGCGCGATGCGGAGCTCGTGTGGATCGTCGACCCGATCGACGGCACCAGCAACTTCGCCCAAGGCCTCCCCTGCCACGCCGTCTCGATCGCCTGCGTGCGCGAGGGCCAGCCGATCGCGGCGGCCGTCGCCGCGGCGCCGCGCGGCGAGCTCGTCGTCGCCGGCCTCGGCCGCGGCGCGTTCTTCTGCAAGCTGCGGCTGCGCCTCGCCGCGGCCACGCTCTCCGACGCTGCGGTGATCGGGGCGCAGTGGTTGCGCGGCGTCCACGAGCCTGCCCTGCTCCGTGCGCTCTGCACGAGCGGCGCCCGGGTCCGCGTCTTCGGCAGCACGGTGACGCAGCTCTGCGACGTCGCGGTCGGTCGCCTCCACGCGAACGTGCAGACCCAGGGCCGCATCTGGGATCTCGCCGCCGCCGCCCTGATCGCCGCCGAAGCCGGGGCCCTCGTCACGGACTGGCGGGGCAGGGCGCTCCTGCCCTTCGGCAGCCTCGCCCCCGATCGGCATCACCCCTCGCTCGTCGCGGCCCCGGGGCTGCATGCGGAACTGGTGGCCCGTCTGCCGCGGGCCCGTCCGACCAGGGGTTAGCGCACCGCGCTTGTCGTTCCCACGGCGTAACGCCGGCCTCCGGAAGATGACGCCGCGCGCCCACGCCAGCGCGGCAGCCGCGACGACGAGCTCAAGGGAAGGGCGGAGTACGGGTTGCCCGCGGGCATGGCGCGCTCCAGAATCCCGCCGCCGTCGCGGGACGGCCCCGGACTTGCAAACGGCGCGCGGCCAGGCGCTGGCAACCGTCGGATGACCACGAGCTCGAGCAACACCCCGCCGCGAACTGCGAACTCGATTCGCGGCGCTTCCGGGTGGCCCGAGCGGACGCGGGTCCCCGGCGAGGGCGGCGACCTGACTGGCACCTGCGCGAGGGACCTCCCGCGTCGACGCAGGGTCGAGGACCTCGCACGAAACCACCTGGAGACTCCATGAAGAAGCTGATCCTCTCTGGCATCGCCTTGGCGGTCGCGACCTTCTCGGTCGCGGACCTGGCTTGGGCGCACGGCGGCCAGTACCGCGGGCCGGGCGACACCGTCCCGCCGAACCCCGGTGGCCGCGGCGGCCGCACCCCCGGCCCGAGCGGCCCCTCCACCCCCGGCCCCGGCGGTCCTTCGACCCCCGGCCCCGGCGGTCCCTCCACCCCCGGCCCGGCAGGTCCCGGCACCGGCGGTCCTGGCGGCCCCGGCCCCGCGGCCGGCCCGACCACCGGCGGCATCCAGATCGAGGACGACCTCAACCGCTGGGAATTCTGGTGGGAGTTCAACAAGGACCCCTTCATCAAGCTGAAGGAAGCCATCCACCAGGGCGGTGTCGTCTCCGAGTCCGACGAGTTCTATCTCGGCTCGGGCACGCAGCGCATCGCGAACGACACGCTCAAGCCGTCCGAGACGCAGATCCTGCAGATCATCCTGCCGAAGCTGCACCAGGCGCTCGAGTCGACGGACAACCGCGACATCGTCTCGTCCTGCATGGTCGCGATGGCGAAGGTCGGCAAGAACACCGACCAGATCAACATCCTCGACGCCTTCAAGAAGCGCCTGACCGAGAAGGATCAGGAGATCCGTGAGACGGCCGCGGTCGCGATGGGCATCTCCCAGATGACCGAAGCGGTGCCGGCGCTCATCGACCTCGCGAAGGACACGCCGGCCGGTCGCAAGCTCTGCGCCCGCGATGGCGTCGACTACCGCACGCGTTCGTTCTCGATCTACGGCCTCGGACTCGTGGCCTTCGCGAGCTCGGACAACGCGGTCAAGTCGCAGATCTTCGCGGCGCTCAAGGACATCGTCGACAACGACAAGGCTCCCGAGCGCGACATCCGCGTCGCGGCGATCAATGCGGTCGCCCTCGTGCGTCCCGACTCCAGCACCGAGGAAGGTCGCGCGCTGTTGACCAACGCGCTCGACACCCTCGACGCGTACTGGAGCAAGGAGCTCGGCCCCGGCGAGCAGGTCATCCAGTCGCACGTCCCGCCGGCCGTCGCCAAGCTCTACGAGGGCTTCGACGTGCAGTCCGACGCCAAGCTGGCGACCCGCCGCGAGGAGTACAAGAAGTCGTGGCTGGCCGAGGTCGAGGGCAAGGCGAAGGTCAAGCGTTCGCACGCCTCGATCGTCCAGTCGGCGATCGTCGGCATCGGTCGCCTCTGTGACCCGGTCAACGACAAGGACAAGGCGGGCAACAAGCTCGACCTCCAGTGCGCGAAGGCCGTCGAGGAGTACGCGGCGAAGGGCAGCGACGAACAGGCGCGCTACTTCGCGCTCATGGCCCTGGGCCAGATGGGCGGCGTCACTCCGCGCGAGATCCTGATGGAAGCCCTGCGCAAGGGCAGCAAGGCTCTCGAGCGGCCGTGGGCGGCGATCTCGCTGGGCGTGCTCGCCTTCCGCGAGATGGAGCGCGCCGACGTCGGTGCTCAGGTCGACACCCTGCTCGGCCAGGAGCTGGTCAAGCAGCTCGACAACAAGAACCCCGGCACGCGCGCCGCCATGGCGATCGCACTCGGGCTCTGCAAGTACAAGGACGCCGGTGCGACGATCCAGCAGCTCCTCGAGACCGACAAGAACCGCGACGAGCTCGCGGGCTACATGTGCATCGCGCTCGCGCTGATGAAGCAGACCGAGGCCGTCCAGCAGATCCAGGACATCGTGTCGACCTCGACGCGCCGTCCGATCCGTCTGCGCCAGGCGGCCATCGCGCTCGGCAAGCTCGGCGACAAGAGTGCGGCGCAGATCCTCATGAAGATGCTGACCGACGACAGCGAACCCGACCTCGCCAAGATGTCGGCCATCGCCTCGGCGCTCGGCTTCATCGGTGATCAGCGCACGATCGACCCCCTGGTCAAGATGCTCTTCGACACGAACCTGCCCCCGCTCAGCCGCGCGTTCAGCGCGGTCGCGCTCGGCGGTGTCGCGGACAAGGAGCTCCTGCCCTGGAACAGCAAGATCGCGGTCAACATGAACTACCGGGCCGCGGTCGAGACGCTGACGAACCAGTCGGTCGGCATCCTCGACATCCTCTGAGGTCGGGAGTCTCCGGACGCTGATCGGACGCGGGGCCGCGGTGCATCGCACCGCGGCCCCGCGTCGCGTCCGGAGTGAGGACCGGGAGCCGGGGAAAAGGGAAGCGGGCCCGCAGTCGTGGCGGGTGGGCTAGCATGGCCGCCGGAGATCGTTCGAGCACCGGCGCGAAGTCCCTGGGAAGCGCGGTGCCCGACCCTCTCACGCTGCGGCTTCGCGTCGTGCGAGCGCGCGTCCGGCGCATCTCGAAGGACCCAGGGACTTGGCAGCTCCCATGGAACGCTCCGTCTCGAATCCCCCGCTGCCGCCCCCGCTCGCGGAGTTCCTCGCCGCGCGACCGTGGCTCACCACGCGCGCCGAACTGCCCGGTGACCCGGTGGGCATGCTCGGCGACCAGGAGTCCGCCCTCTTCCAGCTCCTCGCCAGGGACGTGTTCGCGGGGCGCGGCGCGATCGTCGACGCAGGCTCGTTCCTCGGACGATCGGCGAGCTGCTTCGCGACCGGCCTGCGCCGCAATCCCGCGTTTCGCGCCGAACGGGATCGCGTGCACTGCTTCGACAAGTTCCGGGTCAATGGCCCCGACACGGTGCGGTTCCTCCGCGACCGGTTGAAGCTCGGGGCCTGCGTCGGCGACTCGACGCGTCCGATCTTCGATGCCCAGGTCGCCCCGGTGAGCGAACTGCTCGTCGTGCACGCCGGCGACTTCCACGCGACGGTCTGGGACGGCGGCCCGATCGAGATCCTCATGGTCGACATCGCGAAGCTGCCGACCCTGCTCGGTCGCCTCGTCGAGCAGATGTTCCCGCAGCTCATCCCCGGCCACTCGCTCGTCGTCCACCAGGACTACCACCATCCCTGGCTGCCGCACATCCATGTCGTGATGGAGTATCTGGCGGAGTCCTTCGAGCTGCTCGTGCCGCAGGTCGACGACTCGGCGTTGTTCCGCTGCATCGCGCCGGTGCCCCCCGATCGACTCCTGCGTGCGAGCGCGTACGACTTCACGAAGACGGAGCGCATCGACCTGATGGCGGCGGCGATCGCGAGACTGCCGCAGGAGCAGCGGCACTCCGTCGCCGAGGCGCAGGTCCTCCAGCTGGCCTGGCTCGGTGAGACGACGGCCGCTCGGAAGGCCTTCGCGGAGCTCGACGCCCTCGCGCAGAGTCCCGGCGCGAGCCGTCACTGGCTCTCGCAGCACCGCGCGGTGGCGGATCACCTCGAGGATCGCGAACTCGCGGCCCTGATGGCCGCGCACGAATGGCCGGCAGCCCTCGCCAGGGTCGACGCGTCGCTCGAGCGACGCGGACCGGGGGCGAAGCTGCTCGCGCACCGCGGCCGCGCACTCCTCGAACTCGGGCGGACGGCCGAGGCCCTCGTCGCAGTCCGCGCCGCCGCGACGAGTCCGGACTTCGCGGGCACGCAGTCCGGCGACCCGGAGTTCTGGGTGCTCGAGGCCCGCGCCCAGGCCGCGCACGGCGATCGCAGCGCCGCGCGCGCGAGCCTCGGCCGTGCCCAGTCCTGCGGGCTCGGCTCGACGCGGCGCGAGGAGCTCGCACGCCGATTGCGTCTCGACGACGCGCCGCCGTCCGCGCCGCAGAGCGCCGCGGCGAGCGGCGACTGAGCGCCGCGCTCAGCGCATCACCCACTCGCAGCGGCCGACGATCGAGAAGCGCGTCGCGAGGTCGTCGTGCTCGAGGCTCAGCACGCCGTCGAGCGCGCGTCGCAGCCCCGTGCGCGCGAGCACGCGACCGCGGTCCCTCGGCTCGAGTCCGTCGAGGAGCAGCACCGCCTCCGCGGCGCCGTCCACGCGCACCGCGTCGAAGGGACCGCGCGCGCTGCGCATGACCTGCAACGCGATCCCGCTGCGGCCGTCGAGCTGCGTTTCGAGCACCGCGCGGCCGACCTCGTCGAGGATCGCCTCGAGCTCGCGCGACGGCCGCCGTGCGGCGTGCAGCCGCAATGCCGGCAGCAGGATGCCCGCCGTGACCCAGATCCGATCGCGCACGAGCTCGCCGCCGCGCGTCTCCCCCTCGCCATAGCGGAAGCTGCGCAGCACCGGGTCGTAGCGCGCGACGATGCTCGCGACGAGTCCATCGCAGGCCGCGCGCACCGGCGCGGAGTCGACGAGGCGCAACGACGACTCCAGTTCGAAGAGCGGCCAGGCCTCGTCGCGCAGGCGATCCGCGGGACCGCGGCGCGGTTCACGTGCGCGCACGCGCGCGGCGAGCGCGCGCACGACGCCCAGCAACTCGTCGAGCAGCTCCCGGTCCGCGCACAGCATCGCGACGAGCAAGGCACCGCTCGTCCAGACGTGACCCAGCTCGGGCGCGGCCTCGCGGTGCTCGGCGCCGTGCCGGTGCGGGAGGCCGCTGCGTCGATCGAGGTCGACGTCGACGAGGTGCCACGCGCATTCGCGCGCGCGCGCCAGGAGCGCCGGATCGTCGTCCGCCAGCGCGAGCCGCGCGAACGCGAGCGTCGTGTCGAACTCCTGGTTCGTGACCGTCTCTCCCTGCGGCCCGCGCAGGTAGTCGCCGCGGCCGCGCGCACCCGGTGCACGCGGCAGACGCGGGACGGCCTCGCGGAGCGCCTCGCGCAGTTCGCGGCCGCTGCCGTCGGCCCGCGGCAACACGCCGCGCTCGCGCCAGAACGACGCCTCGAAGCGGACCCGCAGTCGCCGCTCAGCCAGCGCCTCGGACTCCCTCCGGATCGCCTCGCCGGCGAGGCGTCGCTCCCCGGCGCCGTCGTCCGCCTCGAGCAGGACCCGCCGCTCGCGCGTGTCGACGCTGCCGTCCGCGTAGCTCCAGGTCGTCCGCCGCAGCTCCGCCGCCGTCTCGCGCTGCTGCTCCGTCACGATGCGACAGACGGGACCGCCAGCCGGCGCCGACGGTGGAGCACCGCCGAGCAGCACGCGCGCGCGCCCACTCAAGCCGCTCACCACGAGCTCGATCCAGACGTGTTCGCCGATGGCCGGGGCCTCCGTGGCGAGCGGCGACCACTGGAGCTGCGCCGCGCGCCCCGCGTCGAGCCGCAGCCCGCGTTCGAGGACCCGCACGTCGACGGGGATGCCGAAACGAACCGGGCCCTCCGCTTCGACGGCGAACGACGCCACCACCTGGGCCAGCGACAGCAGGACTGCGATCACGGCGCGCGAGGTGCATCGTTCGCCCGGGCGGTCACGCGGACTTCACGCGGGATCGTCCCAGCGCGAGCGGAACCAGTGCCCGCCCTGACGGAGCCACTCGCGGAAGCTGTCGTGGTAGGGCGCGTGCAGTCGCTCGTCGATCTCCGACGGCGAGAGCCAGGCGACGTCGAGGATCTCGTTCCCCGCGCGCGGTTCACCGACGAGCGCGGGGAGCGCGAAGAAGAACGAGCGCCACGCATGGCGGCGCCGCCCCCGCGCCACGCGCTCGCCCTCCTGCACGAAGAGGAACTCGGCCGGACCGCGCAGCGCGAGCCCCGTCTCCTCGTCGAGCTCGCGGGCCAGGGCCTCGATCAGGAGTTCGCCGGGTTCCACCTGACCGCCGGGCAGGTCCCAGGTGGTCGTCGGCACGCCGTGCACGACGCGCGCGTTCTGCACCATGAGGATGCGCTCGCCCCGACGCACGACGGCGAAGACGCCGAGGAAGTCGAGATGGCCCAGCTGCGGCGCCCGGACATCGTCGGATGCGGTCACGGTGCTCCTCGCGCGCGGTCGGGGAGCCCACGCGTCGCGCGCCGCGCTCGCGCCGCCGCGTATTCCTCGAGCAGCCGTGCCGCCACCGCCCGCGGCGCGCAGGCCGCAGCGAGCGCCGCGGCGCCCGGGCCGACGCGCGGTCGCCCCGCGCGCACGAACTCGCGCACGCTCTCGGCGAGCCCCCGCACGCCCTCGCCCTCCGCGACGAGTCGCGTCGCAGGACAGGCCTCCGCGAGATCGCGGAGACCGGGGACGTCGAAGCCGAGCGTGGGCACGCCGGCCGCGGTCGCCTCCACGCCGACGATCGGGAAGCCCTCGCGCCGGCTCGGCAGCACCAGGAGATCGAGCGCCGCGACGAGGGCCGCGGGCGCCGCACTCGTCGGCAGCACGCGCAGGCGCCCGTCGAGCCGCGTCGCCGCCGCGCGCAGGACCGCGGCGCGCGGCCCGTCACCCGCGGCGATGCCCACGGCATCCGGCAGCTCGGCGAGCAACGCCGCGAAGAGCTCCGGTCGCTTGATGTCGACCATGCGCCCGAGGAAGCCCAGCACGAGCGTGCCCTCGTCGAGACCGAGATCGTGCCGTGCCGCGCTCCGCTCGGCGCGCGCGAAGTCCTCGAGCGCGACGGCCGGCGGCACGACGCGCACGTCGTGCGCCACGCGCAGCGCCTCGAGCTCATCGCGACAGCTCGCGCTCACCGCGATCAGCAGATCGCTGCGCGCGGCGAACCGACGCTCGAGGGCACAGAGCGCGCGCGAGCGCCAGGGGCCGACGTAATCCGCGAGCACCAGTCCGTGGAAGGTGTGCGCGACGATCGTCTCGCGCGCGCCGCGCGCCGCGAGCCGTGCGAGCCAGCCCGCCTTGCTCGTGTGCGAGTGCAGCACGTCGGGATGGAACGCGGTGAGCAGCCGGCGCAGCGTGCGCAGCGCGGCGAGGTCGGCGAGGGGCGCGAGCCGCCGGCCGAGGGTCGGCACCACGCAGATGCCGCTCGCCTCGCGTCCGCGCTGCAGCGCGTCGGCGAGCGACAGCAACGGAATGCCCAGCTCCGCCAGCGGGAGTGCGGCCTCGTCCGCGCGGCAGCGACCGGTGACGAGCAGCGTGCGCGCGCCCAGCGCGGCATGCGCATGCCAGAGCGCGACCGCCTGACGCATGGGCCCGCCGACGTTGGGCCGCGTGATCACGCGCAGGATCCGTGTCACGCGGAGTCCTCCGCGGCGCGTTCGGCCAGCTCCTCGGCGACGAGCAACCAGAGCGCGTGCCCGAGCGCGAGTTCGCCGCGGCGTTGCCGTGCCACGCAGTCGCGCACGCCATCGGCGCGCAGCCAGCGGCGCCCGAGCGAGCGCGGATCGAGCAGGATCGCCGCGAGGCGTTCGTCCTCGCGCCACCAGCGATCGAGCGGCAGGGCGAAGCCGCGCTTGCGCTGCGCGAGGTGGCCGGGCGGCAGCCGCGCCGCGAACTCCGCGCGCAGGGGCCGCTTGCCGAGCACCGCCTGCGGCGCGAGCGCGAGCTCGCGGCACGCGAGCACCGCCGGGTCGAGGAAGGGACAGCGGCCCTCGACCTGCGCGGCGAGCATCGCGACGTCGAGCTTCGGCAGCAGATCCCCGCGCAGGTAGGTCTCGAGTTCGCGCTCGCGCACCGCCGCCCAGCCGCTCGACCGGAGCGCCGGCAGCTCGCCGTCGGCGAATCCGGGTGCGAGCACGCGGGCGCGGAAGGCCGGCGGCGCGACCTCGAGCAGCGCGGCGTGACGATCCACGGCCGCCGCCGCGCGCCGCCAGCGCGCCGCGCGCGCCATCGACCAGGGATCGGGAGCGGGCCAGGTCCGCGCGAGCGCACGCGGGACGAACTGCAACGTGCGCAGCGCGCGATGCCGCGGATAGCCGAGGAAGAGCTCGTCCGCGCCCTCGCCCGAGAGCAGCACGCGCACGCCGTTCCGTGCCGCGGCGCGCGCGAGCGCGTACACCGCGCGCACCGACGGATCGCCCAGCGGCAGGCCCGCCGCCGCCGCGAGCTCGGGAGCCGCATCGAGCAGCTCCGGCCCGGCGTCGACCGCGATCAGCTCGAGTCCGCAGTGCGCCGCGACCGCGCGCGCGCGTGCCCGCTCGTCGCTCGGCTCGCCCCGGGCGCAGAACTGGAAGGCGCGCGGCGCACGGTCTTGCCGCGCGAGCTCGGCCGCCACGCACGCGCTGTCGATGCCGCCCGAGAGCGCGAGCCCGAGTCCGACCTCCGCGGTCGCGCAGCGTCCGACCGCCGCCGCGAAGGCCTCGCGGAACGGCGCAGCGGCGCTCGGCTGCGGCGCCTGGGGTGTGCGCACGAGTCCACCCCCGGCCCCGCGGACGCGGAAGACGCCACTCGGCACGGCATGGACCGTCGCGCCCGTCGCGCCCTTTGGCGACTCGGGCAAGGCGCCGAAGCGCAGCGCGATCGCGCGCGTCGCGTCGTCGCGCGGCTGCGGCCAACCCAGCGCGCGCAGCGCGGGCAGGGTCGAGGCGAACGCGAGGACGCGCCCGCGTTCCTGCACCGCATAGAGCGGCTTCTCGCCGCAGGGATCGCGACCGAGCCAGAGCTCGTCCTGCTCCGGATCGACGATCGCGAACGCATGCGGACCGTGGAGCGACGCGAGTCCAAACGCCCCGTCGGCGGCGAGCCGCAGCAGCAGCAGCTCCGTGTCGTTGCGCGTCCGCGCGTCGGCGAAGCGGGGCCACTGGGATGCGGCGTCCGTCAGCGCCCCGTTGAGCACCGCGGCCCGGCCGGTCCGCGCGCAGAGGATCGGCTGATCGTGGGCGCGATCGGTGATCGCGAGGCGTGCGACGCCGAGGGTCCAGTCCCCCACGTCGAGCCGTCGTGATGCGTCACGCCCGCGCCAGCCGAGACGCGCGAGCGCCGCGGCGAAACGCTCGTCATCGACCCGCAGGGATCGCCGGACACCGAGGATGCCGCACACGCGGCTGAGACCTTAGCGAGCGCCGCGGCCTTCCGCGCGCGCTCAGGCGACGTGCGCGAAGAGCCAGAGGTGCCAGCCGAGCAGCACCGTGTAGCCACCCAGCACGACGCCGAGACCGAACTTCGCGGTCTTGAAGTTCTTGGCGACGGTCAGCACCGCCACGCAGATGCCGATGCCGACGCTCTTGAGGGCGACGAAGGGCCAGATCCCGACGCGCAGCACCGCGTCGACCAGCGGGTTCAGTTCCTGGCCGCCGTGAGAGAGGAAGTAGATGGTGAAGAACGCGTCGAGGAAGTTGAGCGCGACGATCGCGACGACCACGAGGAAGAGCCAGGAGCCGTGCACGTCGACGAAGACTTCGCGCTCGTCCTCGCTCCGTCGCCCCGCCTGGCTGCGACGACCGCCGAAGAACGTGTAGCGGGAGAGGAAGGGGGTCGGTCGGCGCCGCCGGTCCGGCCCCCGGTAGGGGGCGCTGGCCGGGTCCTGATCCTGCGGAACGACGAGCGGCTGGGAGGCGAGAGCGGTCACGTGGAGACTGTACGACACGCTCAGGCGCATTGCGGATCCGGCTCGGCGCCGCGTCGCGCAGCCGCCGCTGCCAAGGGCCTTCGGGCCGCGAGAATTCCTCGCGCCGCACCGCTCAGCGCGGCGTCGCGCGCCAGTGCAGCTCGAGCTGGCGGCCCTCGAGATCGACGGCGAAGCCACCGTCCCAGCGCCGCGTGCCGGCGCCCGGCGGCAGTTCGGCCCGGGTGAGACTCCAGATCAGCGTGAAGTCGAGCTCGTCCTGGAAGGCGAGCGCGGCGGGCTTGCCGTCGACGAGCTTGCTCAGACCACCGGCGCCCTCGCGCACGAACTCGACGCGCTGTCCGTCCTTCGTCGTCGTCCACACGAAGCGCGCGGGATCGAACGCGAGCTGCCCGAGGAGACTGCGCCGGCTGCCGGCGTCGACGATCTCGATCCGCAGCTCGCCGTGGAAGTTCTCCATCTCCGCGAGCGTGGACGCTTCCTCACGACACGCGCCCAGCGCGGCGAGGAGGACGAGGGCGGCGACGCTGGGACGGATCCGCGGCACGGCGCGATGAGAACGGGCCGTCCTGCGTGCCGCAACCGCGCTGCGGCGGGATTCGCGTGGCTCCGCTCTCAACGACGGCGCGCTTTCCGCCTACAAGGACCCGCGTGCTGCCCGAGCTGCGTCTCAAGATCCGCGTCCACGGCCGTCATCCGTGGTTCTTCCGCAAGATGATCCAGCGGCCCGAGCGGGTCGTGCCGGCGGGGTCTTGCGTGCGCGTCGTCGACCGCGATGGACGCGCGGTCGGCATCGGCTTCTACAACCCGCGCACCGAGCTCGCGCTGCGCATGGTCGCGCGCGAGGGTGACGCGCACGCGAGCGAGGACGCCGACGCGATGCTCGCCGCGTTGCTGGACGCGGCGCTCGCGCTGCGCGAGGACGTGCTGCAGTTGCCGAAGGTCAGCGACGGCTACCGCCTCGTGCACGCCGACGGCGACGGCTTCCCCGGCCTCATCCTCGACAAGCTCGGCGACGCGATCGTCGCGCAGGTCTTCTCGCTCGCGGTGCAGAAGCGCATCGAGCGCATCGGCGAGCGCCTGCTCGCCCGCTGGCCGCGCTCGCGCCTCGTGCTCACGATCGATCCCACCGCCAAGGAGCGCGAAGGGCTCGAGAACGTGCCGCCCCCGGGTCGCGTCGAGGTCGAGGTCGTCGAGCACGGGGTGCGCTATGCGGTCCGTGCGGGTCACGGGCACAAGACCGGCTTCTTCGCCGACCAGCGCGACAACCGTCAGCTCGTGCGACGGCTCGCGAAGGGCCGCCGCGTGCTCGACCTCTGCTGCAATGCCGGCGGCTTCGCGCTCAATGCGGTCCGCGGCGGCGCGCGCGAGGTCGTGGCCCTCGACCTCGACGAGGCCTCGGTCGAACGCACGCGCGAGAACGCCGCGCGCAATGACTGCAGGCTCGAGGTCCGCCACGGCGACGCCTTCGACGCACTGCGCGAGCTGCGACCGAACGGCTTCGACCTGCTCGTGCTCGATCCCCCCAAGTGGGCCAATGGCAAGGACGAGCTCGAGGACGGTGCGCGCCGCTACTTCGACTTCAATCGCCTGGCCTTCGACCGCGCCCCGCGCGGCGCGTTGGTCCTGAGCTGCTCGTGCTCGGGCGCCCTCAGCGAGGCGCGCTTCCTCGCGATCCTGCGCGACGCCGCCGCCGAAGCCGGTCGCGACGTGCGCGTGCTCGAACTGCGCGGTGCCGGTCCCGATCACCCCGTCGCGCTCGAATGCGCCGAGACGCGCTACCTCAAGGCCGTCCTGATGGAGCTGCGATGATCGACGACGCGCGGCTGAGAGCGGTGCTGGATCCCCCGCCGGCGGCCTTCCACGTGAAGCCCGGCCTGCGCCTCGCCGCCGTGCTCGTGCCCTGGCTCACGCGCGACGGCGAGGACTTCCTCCTGCTCACGCGCCGCCGCGACGATCAGCCCCACCACCCCGGCCAGATCGCCTTGCCCGGCGGCGCGCGCGAAGGCGATGAGGATCCGGTGGCCTGTGCATTGCGCGAGTGCGAGGAGGAGATCGGACTGCAGCGCGAGCGCGTGCTCGTCCTCGGGGGATTGCCGCCGCGCGCCAGCATCGCGAGCTATTGGGTCCACGTCGTGGTCGGCCGCGTGCTCGCGGACCTCGAGCTGCGACCCGACCCCCGCGAAGTCGCCAGCGTGCGGGCCTGGCCCCTGGCCGTCCTGCGTGATCCCTCGCGGTGGGTCGAACGCCCCCCCGCGTCCGACCCGAGCCGACGTGCGATGCCACACCTCGATTGGGAAGGCGAGACCCTCTGGGGCCTGACGGCGCGCTTCGTCATGGACCTCTGTGCCCGGCTGTGATCGCGCAGAGCCACGCGCGGTCGAGATCACGCCCGCCGGGAGCCATGCACTGATGGGGCTCTCCAACGAATACCGACGCCAGTTCGCGTGGCGCGATTGGGACCGTGTCCTGGATGCCCTGCCGCCGCTTCCTGGCCAGACGGTCCTCGATCTCGGCTGCGGAGTCGGCGATCTCGCGGCGAGTCTGGCGGCGCGCGGGGCCAAGGTGATCGGCTTCGACCTCGACGAGGAGCTCCTGCGCGAGGCCCGCTCGCGGCAGCTCGCCGACGTCGAGTTCCGGAGCGCGGATCTCCGTGCGCTTCCGGACCTGGAGCGGAAGGCCGACGGACTCTGGTGCAGCTTCACGGCGGCGTACTTCCCCGAGCTGTCCACGGCGCTCGCGGCCTGGGCGGAGCAACTCGGTCCCAGTGCGTGGATCGCTCTCACGGAGATCGACGACCTCTTCGCGCACGAGCCGCTGAGCGCCCGGACCGCGGCGCTGCTCCGCGCCTACGCCGACGACGCGCTCCGCGCCGGGCGATACGAGTTCCGCATGGGCCGCAAGCTGACGGAGCATCTGGCACGTGTGGGTTTCACGGTGACAGAGGCCTTCGCGATGAAGGACGATGAGCTCGACTGCCTTGAGCGCGCCGACCACCGCTCGCTCGCCAGGGTCCATTGCTGCATCGCGACGAGAGACGGCTCGCTCGCCGCGGAACGGCCTCACGCTCTCCGGAAATGGGCACGCGACGCGGTGTCGGCTGGTGGATCGCCTCTACGAGTCCTCGCGGGTCACGGAGCGCTGGGAGGACTGGCCGGGTTTCCAGCGCGCCTGGCACGAGGACGGCAACGCCTGTTTCGCCGCGCCTGCCGAAGGCGGCTATCTCCTCTGCGTCGACGAGCCGCCGCGCACGATGAAGATCACGGTGCTCGTGCCTCCGGGCCGGCCGCTCATCACCGTGTCCGTCGACTCAGACCAGCGACGTTGAACGACCCCTCCGCCAAGTGACTGATCCACGTGGCGTCCGCCCGAACTTGCCGGGTCACAACGGCGCTCACTGCAACACGGCATCGACCGTGTGGCTGAAGTGGATCTGGGCGAGGCAGGGTCCGCTCGCCTGGATCGAGAAGCCCTGGAAGGAGATCTGCCCGCCGACGAGCGACGCATCCAGAGGCACGGTCAGACCGAGGTACGAGCCGATGGCCGTTGCGCCGTCGGCGCCGAGCACGCACCACGAGCAGGGTGCGAGGGGGATGCTGACCGAGAGGCCGAGGACGAACCCGGTGATGCCGGTGATCGGCGTGAGGGTCAGGGCGATGTCCTCGCCGAGGACCGGCCGACCGACCGGAGTGATCACGAGGTTTCCACAGCCGGTGGCCCGGGTCGAGAAACCTCCCGAGGGCGCATACGCGTCGTAGAGGTGTGCGTCGATCAAGTAGGGATTGGCGACCCCGCGCTGGTTGACGGCACAGACCAGGCTGTCCTTCAGCCCGGTCCCGCTGTAGACGGAACCGAGCTGGACGTCGAATTCGGTCCCATTCGACGTCGCGATGTCCTCGCCGCCTTCCTGGAGGTCGAGCGTAGGGCCGGTGATCGCGACCAGGCTCATGCGCACGTCGGGTCCCGCGCTCGGGTTCTGCTCGCCATAGCCGACCGCGAAGCGCGAGCCGTCGCAGTCGATGCTCGGGTGATCCTGGCGCCAGCTTCGGCGCACCGGGTCGTTCTCCATGTAGGTCACATTGGCGAGGCCGCGCCAGGTGCCGTTCACGTCGAACCAAGACGCGAGGATGTCGCCGTTGCCGATGCCGGTCCTTGTGAAGGCCGCGAGCCAATGGCGGTTCCCGGCGGCGTCGGGCAAGGACGGACTGCTGACCGCGGGCTCGATGTCCCAGCTCGACGTCGTGGCGTCGATCGGGAAGGTATCGCTGCCGTTGACCGGCACGAACTGTCCGTCCCAGGTCAGCATCGCGCCGAAGAGGTTGCGATCCGCCGGTGCTGCGACGTGCTCCACGTAGGCGATGACGAAGCGCTGCGAGTTGAAGGGCAGGCCACCGTCGGACTTGGAGATCGCCGGCGTCTCCTGATAGGCGGTGGAGCCCTGGACGATCGTCGGATACGCCGCGCGCAAGGTGCCGTCCGCGCGCACCTGCCTCGCGTAGATGTCGTGATCCGTCCCCGAATAGACGTGCTCGAAAACCACCGTGAAGTAGGTCGGGCCTTGCGTGACCGGATCGCCCCCGACGTCGGGAACGAGGTTGTCGCCCGGGTAGCCGACGACCCCGCCGCGCTCGATGTCGAACTGATTGGTGACGAGGTTGCCACCGCTGTCGAAGATGCGGCCGGCAATCCAATACGGTGCCGGAGCATCGGCGCTGACCTGGGCCGCGACGAGCGAGCGGCCGTATGCGTTCAGGTTGCCGATGCGCGCGTGCACCCAGCGCGCGGGCGATATGTCGATCAGGACGAGATGGAGCGGCAGCAGGCTGCCGCCCGCCAGAACCCGCACGAAACAGTCGCTGTCGTCGGCGCTCCATTCCTGATCGAAGACGATCTGCCACGTCGCGCTCGTCGCGTCCCAGCAGACGTCCGGACGGGAGACGTCGTGCCCCGAGGAGTAGGCGTTGGCGTTGGCGATCCGCGGATCGATCACGAGCGGGAGGACGGCTTTGGCGACGAACGCCGCCGGGACGCGGATGCGGAGCGTTTCCCCTTCGAGTTCGGTCACCGCGGCGATCTTCGCGCCCCGCGCGTCGAGCGCGAACGCCTGGGAGTACGTCACCGTGTCGAAGGGGCCGCGGAACACCAACCCGCCTTCGCGCGCTTCGCCGGCGAGCCCGGTGGTCACGGCGATCGCGACCTCGATCTCGCCACGGTTCGGGAGTCCATCGAACACGAAGGACTGCTCGACGGACTCGCCGCGGAGCTCGACGAGCTCGCGAAACCCACCGCGCTCGTACGCGATGTGTCGCTCGCTCGATTCCGGCGGATTGCTCGCCGCCCGGAGCGCGAGCCCGCCGACGCTCACCTGCGGAATGGCAAACTCGATCGAAGCCGTGCTCGGCGCCCCCGGCGCCGGGCGCGGCTGGAACGACCAACCCTTCGCGGCGAAGCCCGCCTTGTAGTCGCGCCCACGCACCCAGATCGGGCCGCCGGCTTCGGGTTGGTCGATCCAGACGCGTTGCGGATCGTCGAGTGTGATCGCGAGACCAGGCCCGCCCGCCGCAGACAACTCGCTCCCCGCCCCGCGCGACGACGGGTCCTCCTCAGCCCTGTGCATTGGCGCTGCAAGCAGCAGCCCCGCGGCATCGAGGTCCTTCTCAGGCACGTTCTCGATCGGCGCGCGTGGGATCTTGACCGGCGTTCGATCCTGGGCGAGAGCAGGGAAGCCGCAAGCGAACACGGCAAGGACGACGAGCACGGCGTGGGACACGGGATCTCCGGTCGAATCGACTCGGGCCTCGCGCGAACAGGCCTGCCGCGCGGGGCACCGGTTTGCAGCGGAACTCTAGCTCGCGGACGGCGAGACGGATCCGCTCGGTGCGCGCAGGCAAGCGCCGCCCTGCATCAAGACGCAGGTTGCTTGCGCTGCTGCGTCGATGGAGTCGCCGCTACCCGACGAACAGCACGACGAAGGCCCAACCCCGGGCCCTCGGCCTGCGCGATCACACGGCAGACGTCGCTCACCCCCTCAACACCGCCCCCATCTCCGCACAGCGCGCCCGCACCCGGCCGAGATAGCGCTCCTCGTCCTTGCTCGTCAGCGTCCGCGAGGCGGAGCCGAGGGTGACGGTGAAGTTGAGGCTCTTCTGGCCGCTCGGGATGCCTTCGCCGACGTAGGTCTCGAAGAGGCGGAGCTCGCGGACGAGGTTCTCGTCGCCTTCCTGGCCGAGGGCGCGG
>JADLHO010000129.1 GCA_020848735.1 Planctomycetota bacterium
GCGCGGCCGCGCACTCGCGGGTGCCGTCGGTGCTGCCGCTGTCGATCACGACGATCTGCTCGCAGAACGCCGCCGAGCGCACGCAGTCCGCGATCCGGTCGATCTCCTGGTAGGCGAGGATGCAGGCCGAGACGGGGATCGTCGCGGGTGGCGCCGGCTTCGGCTCAGCCGTCACGCGCGCCCTCCGCGCCCGCGGCCGCGCTGCGCTGGTCTTGGGCCTGGTCCTTCCGGGCGCGCGCCATCGCGCGGTGCACGTGGAGCGCCCCGGCGCGCACCTGGGCGAGGCGTTCGCGCCACTCGACCAACTTGCCGTCCTTCTCCACCGCGCGGGTTGCGGCTTCCAGGACGCGGTCGCGCTCGGCGGCGTCGAGCTTCACGTGGCGGTTCAGGAGGTACTGGTTGCCGTAGGCGAGGATCCTGACCCAGCGCAGTTCCTCGAGGACCTCGTCGAGCAACTCGGCGAGGGTCAGCTCCGCGTCGCTGAGTCCGAGGGCAGCGGCGGTCTTCTTGCGCTTGCGGAGGGAGGTCACGGGGGCTCGCGCGCGACGCGGGACGGCGCCGGGCGCCCCGCATGATGGTCGGCCCGCCGCGCGATGGCAACGAGCGGCCACCCACCCGGCGCGGCGACGGGCGCCGGACGCGCAGCTACAGTCCGGCCGATGGATGCACGAGCGCAGGATCCGCGCCTGCCGGCCCTCGGCGAACTCCTCGCCGTCCTCGCACGCCTGCGCGCCGACGACGGCTGTCCCTGGGACCGCGCGCAGACGCCGGCGACGATGGCGCCCCACCTCCTGGAGGAGGCCGTCGAGGCCGCCGACGCGATCCGGCGCGGCGACGACGCCGAGACCTGCGAGGAACTCGGCGACGTCCTGATGAACGTGCTGATGATCGCGCAGATGGCGGCCGAGGGCCGCCGCTTCGACGCCGGGGACGTCGCGCGCGGCATCGCCGCGAAGCTCGTCCGCCGGCATCCGCACGTCTTCGGCGAGGAACGTGCGAGCGAACCGTCCCAGGTCCTGCGGCGCTGGGAGGAGCTCAAGCGGAGTGAGCGCGGCGGCGCGCCGCGCGGGGCGCTCGACGGCGTCCCGGCCGCGCTCCCCGCACTCCTGCGGGCCTTCCGCGTCGGCGAGAAGGCCGCGCGGGTCGGCTTCGACTGGCCGGACGCGAAGGGCCCGCGCGCCAAACTCGACGAGGAGCTCGCCGAGCTCGACGAGGCGATCGCCGGCGGCTCGCGCGACCGCATCGAAGCCGAGCTCGGCGACCTGCTCTTCTCCGCCTGCAACCTGGCGCGGCACCTCGGCGTGGAGCCGGAGACGGCGCTCCGGGGAACCATCGACCGCTTCAGCGCGCGCTTCGGCTTCGTCGAGCGGCAGTTCGGCGGGAGGCTCGAGGGCGTCGATGCGGCGGCGCTCGAAGCGGCCTGGGAAGCCGCGAAAGCGGCCACCGGCGAGGCCGGGGACGGAGCCCGGGGGACGGAGCGGAGCGCGGACTAGCCGGGGCGGGCCCGCGCACGGAATCGTCGGGCCGCCGTCAGTGTGCCGGCGCTGCGCCGACGGCGCCCGCCCTCCCGAACGCGTCCCGCGCAGCGTAAATCATCCTTAAGAAGCTGACTATCAACAACTTAGGGGATTTGTACCGGACGACCAGGGGCCGGCACGAGCTTCGCTGAGGGGGCTGTGGTGGAAAGTAAGCGCGAGCCCGCAGGGGTCCGCGCGTGGCAGGGAATAACCCGGAGGGGTGGTGGCCCCTCCGGGTTTTCTTTTTCCTGCCGCGCCCGAGCGGGCGCCGGGGCGCTGGGGAAGCCCGCCCGCGTCGTCGATGCGCGGCCGACGCCGTCGGCAGCCCGACGGGAATCCCCGCCCGAGTTCCAAAGCTCGGCCCGGCGGGGACTGCCGACTTCGCCGCAAAGCCTTCCCCCTGAAGGACTTGAGAGATCCACGCGCTGCGCCCCCCCGCGGCGGCACGCAAGCTGCTTGGGCTGGCCGCGGTGGAGTTGAGATGCGACCGGGATCCGGAGCGGATCCTCGGCAGGGACAGGACCCCGGGGCGGGCTCGCCCGCTCCGGGGTCTTACTTTCGATGGGGATCGCGGCCGCGCCGCGTCGCTCACCAGCCGATGCCGCGCTCGCTCAGCCGCCCGTCCTCGCCGAGCACGAGGAAGAGGGCGCGGCAGCGCGCGGGCGCGAAGCTGTCCAGCACTCGCTGCGCCGGCTCCGGCCCCAGGATCATCAACACGGTCGAGAGCCCGTCGGCCAAGGCCGCCTCGGGGGCCTCGACCGAGACACTGATGACCGGGCTCGGGGCATTGCGGCCCGTGTGCGCGTCGACGATGTGATGCCGCCGCGCCCCCTGCGACTGGAACCAGTTCCGGTAGCTGCCGCTCGTCGCCAGGGCCGCGTCGCGGAGTCCGACGACGCGCTGGACCAGCGGCGCCGTGGGCTCGGAGCCCGGCAGCTCGATGCCGATCTGCCAGGCATCGCCGCCGGGCCGCGTGCCGCGGCAGACGATCTCCCCGCCGATGTCGACCATGTGTCGGCCCAGACCGAGCGCCTTCAGACGTGCGGAGATCGCGTCGGCCGCCGCACCGGGGGCGATCGAGTTGAGGTCGAGTTCGACCCGCGGGTCGAGCTTCACGAGCCCCCCATCCGCGCGGATCTCGAGCTTCTGCCAACCGACCGCGGACAGCGCCGCGGCGAGTTCGTCGGCGCTCGGCTCGCGCTTCTCGCCGCCGATGAAACCCCAGAGCCTGGTGACCGGCAGGATCGTCGGGTCGTAGGCGCCGCCGCTCGCGGCCGCGAGTTGCAGCGCCAGTCGCAGGACGGCGACGAACTCGTCGTCGACCGGGAACGGGCCGCTCTCGCGCCACGCGTTGAAGCGCGCGATCGCGCTGTCCTCGCGCCAGAGCGAGAAGCGCGCGTCGGTCGCGGCGAGCAGCTCGTCGATCGCCACACGCGCGCGCGCGGCGGCCTCGGCGCCGCCGACGATGCGCACGTGGTACTTCGTGCCCATCGTGTCCCCGCTCAGCTCGATCACCCGCTCGCCACAGGCGGCGAGCGGGAGCAGCAGGGCCAACGCGGTGATCCGCCTCACGAGCCGAAGTCGTCGAAGGCGATCTGCTCCTTCTCGACACCGAGCTCGTAGAGCATCTTCTGCACCGCGCTGAGCATCATCGGCGGGCCGCAGAGATAGAACTCGATCTCGTCGACGGCCGGATGGGTCTTCAGGTACTGGTCGTGCACGACCTTGTGGATGAAGCCCACGAAGCCCTTCCAGTTGTCCTCGGGCAGCGGCTCGGACAGCGCGATGTGGAACTTGAAGTTGGGGAACTCGCGCTCGATCTTGCGGAAGTCCTCCTCGTAGAACATCTCGCGGAGCGAGCGCGCGCCGTACCAGTAGGAGACCTTCCGGCCCGTCTTCAGCGTGTGGAAGAGGTGGAAGATGTGGCTGCGCAGCGGGGCCATGCCCGCGCCGCCGCCGATGTAGATCATCTCCTTCTGCGTGTCCTTGATGTGGAACTCGCCGTACGGGCCCGAGATGGTGATCTTGTCGCCCGGCTTCAGGCTGAACACGTAGCTCGAGCAGATGCCCGGCGGGATGCCCTCGGTGCGCGGCGGCGGCGTGGCGATGCGGATGTTGAGCATCACCATGTTGCCTTCCGCCGGGTGGTTGGCCATCGAGTAGGCGCGGAAGATCGGCTCCGCGTTGTTCGCGACGTAATCCCAGATCCGGAACTTGTCCCAGTCCGGGTGGTACTTCTTGGCCACGGCGAAGTCCTTGAACTTGATGCCGTGGTAGGCGGGCACGTCGATCTGGATGTAGCCACCCGGCTCGAAGTGGATGACCTCGCCCTTCGGGAGGTCGACGACGAGCTCCTTGATGAAGGTCGCGACGTTGTCGTTGGAGCGGACCGTGCACTCCCACTTGCGGATCGCGAAGACCTCGTCGGGGACCTTCACGGTCATCGGCTGGCGGACCTTCACCTGGCAGGCGAGGCGCCAGTGCTCCTTCGCCTCGCTGCGCGTGAGGTGCGTCATCTCGGAAGGCAGCGGATCACCGCCGCCCTCGAGGACCTGGCACTTGCACATCGCGCAGCTGCCTTTGCCGCCGCACGCCGACGCGAGGAAGATCTTCTCGTTCGCGAGCGCCTTGAGGAGGTTGCTGCCGACGTCGACCATCGGCGACTTGGCGTCGTCGCCGTTGATCAGCACCTTGACCTTGCCCTTCCGGACGAGCTTGGTCTCGCAGAACATCAGCAGGAGCACGAGGACGACGACCACCGCGGTCATCGCGAGCACGCCGATCAGTACGGTTCCGAACATCGGGCTGGGCTTCGGGGGAGTCCGCGGCGCTCAGATGCCGCTGAAGGTCATGAATGCCATCGCGACGAGGCCCGTCGTGATGAACGTGATGCCGAGGCCGCGCAGCGGCGCGGGGACGTGTGCGGTCCGCATCTTCCAGCGGATGGCGGCCATGCTCACGATGGCGAGCGCCCAGCCGGCCCCGGATCCGATGCCGTAGACCACGGACTGGGCGAAGCTGTACTTGCGCTCGACCATGAAGAGCGAGCCGCCGAGGATCGCGCAGTTCACGGCGATCAGCGGCAGGAAGATGCCGAGGGCCGCGTAGAGCTTGGGGCTGAACTTGTCGACCGCCATCTCCACGACCTGCACGACCGCCGCGATGCTCGCGATGAACGTGACGAACTGGAGGTAGCTGAAGTCGCTGTCGGGGAGACCGGCCCAGGCCAGCGCCCCCTCACCGAGCACGTAGTTCTGGAGTGCCCAGTTCATGGGGACGGTCAGGACCTGCACGAAGATCACCGCGATGCCGAGCCCGATCGACGAATCGACCCGCTTGCTCACCGCGAGGTACGAGCACATCCCCAGGAAGAAGGAGAGGAGGATGTTCTCGACGAACACCGACTTCAGGAAGACCCCGACGAGGGACTCGTCGCTCGCGAACGCCAACATGGAAAGCATGGTCGGATCGCCTCTCGTTCAGTGCTTCTCGCTGTAACCGGAGATGGACCGCTGGATCCAGACGATCACTCCGAGGAGGAGGAACGCGCCCGGTGCCAGCACCATGAGGCCGTTGTTCACGTAGCCGGCCTCGTAGAGCGCCTTCGGCACGACCTGGAAGCCGAGCAGGGTTCCGGACCCGAAGATCTCACGCACGGTCCCGACGACGATGAGGATCCACATGTACCCCAGGCCGTTGCCGATCCCGTCGAGGAAGCTCCGCCAGGGCGGATTGCTCATCGCGTAGGCCTCGAGGCGCCCCATCACGATGCAGTTCGTGATGATGAGGCCGACGAAGACCGAGAGCTGCTTGCTCAGGTCGTACATGTAGGCCCGCAGGAACTGATCGAAGACGATCACCACCGCGGACACGACGACGAGCTGGACGATGATGCGGATCTTGCTCGGGATCCAGTTGCGGATCAGCGAGATCATCACGTTGGAGAGCGCGGTCACCAACGTGACGCCGAGCCCCATGACGATCGCCTTGTCGAGGCGCGTGGTGACGGCCAGCGACGAGCAGATCCCGAGCACCTGCAGGGCGATCGGGTTGTTGTCCCAGAGCGGGTCCTTGATCGCCTTGACCTCGGCCTTGCCGAAGAGGGGCGCCTTGGTCTTGACCGGCGCGACGGGCGGAGTGGTGGTTGCGGTCATCGGTGTCTCCTGCGGTCCGTGCCCGGACTCACTTCTTCCAGAACTTCGCCAGGTAGGGCTTGAAGGCCTCGAGGTCCGCCTTCACGAGCTTCGTGACGCCATTGCAGGTGATCGTGGCTCCCGAGAGGCCGTCGACCATGTGCGCCTTCTCGCGCGGGATCGCCGCGTCGACCACACCCTTCTTGACGGCGACGCCGACGAGCTGAGCGCCATCGAGGATGGTCTTGCCGGGCCACTTCGCCTTCCAGTTCGGGTTGTCGACCTCGCCGCCGAGGCCCGGGGTCTCGCCGTGCTTGTAGAAGGTGATGCCGCGCACGGTGTCCGCGTCCTTCTCCAGGGCGAGATAGCCGTAGAGCGTGCTCCAGAGGCCCTTGCCGGAGATCGGCAGGACGAAGACCTCGTCGTTGCCCTGGGCGTCCTTGGCGACCGCGACCACGCGGTAGCGCGCCCGGTCCTCGGGCTTGCGCATCGCGGCGACGTCGGCCGGCTTGAGCTTCGCATCGACCTCGCCCGTCGTGACGTCGACCACGCGCTCGACGACCCGATCCGCGTACAGCTGCTCGAGCTCCGCGCGCGGTCGCGGGTCGCCTTCGACGACCAGGCCCGCGGCCGTCATCACGTTCTTCTGGCGGTCGAACTCGGCCGCGGCGTCCTGGATCGGCTTCAGCGCGTTCGCCGTGATCGCCAGCGCCGCACTCATCGCGACGCAGACGACGACGGCGAAGCCGAGCACGTAGCCATTGCTATTGATGTTCAAGGCGCACCTTCCGGCGACGGATGTTGGAGGCGACGACGAAGTGATCGATGGTCGGCGCGAACGCGTTGAGGAGCAGGATCGAGAGCATCGTGCCCTCGGGGTAGGCCGGATTGACCGCGCGCACGAGGACCGTGACGAAGCCGATCAGCGCGCCATAGACCCAGCGGCCGGTGTTGGTCTCCGGACTCGACACCGGATCGGTCGCCATGAAGACGATCCCGAAGAGGAAGCCGCCGACGAGCAGGTGCTCCCAGGGTGCGAGCGTGGCCGGACCGCCGAAGCCCACCGGCAGGAACATCTGCAGCAGGAACGCCGAGCCCAGCAGGCCGAGGACGCCGCCGAGCATCGTGCGCCAGGAGCCGATGCCGGTCGCGATCAGCCACGCCGCGCCGAGCAGCACGGCGAGCTTGCTCATCTCGCCGGCGCTGCCGGAGATGTTGCCGAGGAAGAGCGCCGCGTGGTCGTGGTGCTTCGCGAGCTCCGCACTCGCATCGAGGACCTCGCGCGACTTCACGATCGCGAGCGGCGTCGGGCCCGAGAAGCCGTCGATCAGGTGTGAGGCGCTGTTGCCCGCCACCCAGACCGCGTCGCCGGACATCTGCGCCGCGAACGCGAAGAACAGGAAGGCGCGGACCAGCATCGCGGGGTTGAACACGTTCATCCCCGTGCCGCCGAAGACCTCCTTGCCGAGCACGACCGCGAACGCGACGCCGATCGCGAGCTGCCAGAGCGGGATCGAGGCGGGCACGATCAGCGCGATCAGCATGCCCGAGACGAGGTAGCCCTCGCTGACCTCCTCCTTGCGGACGATCGAGAAGATCATCTCGATGCCCAGGCCCACGCCGTAGCTGACGATCAGGATCGGCAGCATGCGCTGCAGGCCGAAGACCACGTACTCGAACAGCCCGGGCGCCGCGAGGTCGGGGGCGACGATCGACTGCAGCCAACCCGCGACGTAGGCGTCGTTGGCCGCCTTGCCCGCCTCGACCAGTCCGGCCCAGGCGAGGAAGTGCTGCTGGCCCGTGTTGTAGATCGCCCACAACAGGCAGGGCAGCATCGCGATGATGACCATGTTCATCGCGCGCTTGAGGTCGATGTAGTCGCGGACGTGCGGCCCGTGCCGGGGCGTGCCGTGAGCCGGCGCGAAGAGGAAGGTCTCGAGCGCGTCGAAGGCCGGCCAGAAGCGATGGAAGCGCGAACCCGGCTCGTGGTAGAGCTTGCGCAGCTTCTCGACCTGATTGCGAAGGAAGGACATCGGCTCAGCTCTCCTTCTCGTACATGTCGAGGCCCTGGCGGATGATGGCGCCGACGTCGATCTTGCAGGGATCGACGACCGTGCAGAGCGCGAGGTCTTCCTCGGTCACCTCGAGCAGCCCGAGGTGCAAGGCCTCCTCCAGGTCATTGGCCTGGATCGCGCGCACGAGGAAGGTCGGCAGGATGTCGAGCGGCGTCACCGCCTCCCACGAGCCGAGGTTCACGATCGGGCGATGCCCGCCGTGCAGACGCGCATCGACCTCGAGCTCGCGCGCGCGGCGCGCGAAGGGCCACACCGCGCGGTGGAAGCTCAGGCGTCGCGGCTGCGGCAGGGCCCAGCCGAAGAGGTCCCGGCGATCCGCGCCCTCGGGGATGATCGTGAGGGTCGCCGCGTAGTAGCCGAGGAAGCCCGGCGCCGGCTCGGCGCTGCCGTTGAGCAGCGTGCCGTTGATCACGCGCAGGCCGGCGGCCGGCGGCTTGCCGCCGTTGAGCGCGGTGAGCGACGCGCCCTGGCGCACGCGGTAGTAGCGGCGCTCGGCGGCCGCGGTGCCGGCGACGGCGACGATGCGGTGGCTCGGGTAGCGACCCGTGCGCGCCCAGTGGCCGATCAGCATCGCCTCCTGCGCCTTCAGGTACCAGGCCGTCTCGTGCAGGCCGAGCGGACGGATGGCGGCGATGTGCGTCCCGACGAGACCCGCCGGGTGCGGGCCGGCGAACGCGTGCGTCTCCACGCCGTGGAGGCCGCGGTACTCCTTCGTCGCATCGCCCTCGCGGACGCTGAGGTAGACCGTGCCGCTCGTCAGCGCGCGGAGCACGTCGATCCCCGCCTGCAGGTCCTCGGCGCGACCTTGCACGGCGAAGGCCGGGTCCGCGGCGAGGGGCTCGGTGTCCATGCCGTTGACGAAGATCGCCACCGGCACGGCGTCCGCCTTCGCGATGCGCCCGACGGGGCGCTGCCGGATCAGGGGCCAGAGACCGGCGCCGCCGAGTGCGGCGACCAGCTCGGCGCGCGGCAACGAGCCGAGCCGCGCGAGATCGATCCGCGGCACCGGCGCCCAGTCGTCGGCGCTGCCCGGCGTGATCTCGACGCGCTGCAGCGCGCGGCGTTCACCCAGCACGACCGCGGAGACCTTGCCGGTCGCCGGGGAACAGAATCGGGTGTCCGGAGCGAGCTTGTCGAGGAAGAGCGCCTCGCCCGTCCGCACGGGCTGGCCTTCCTGCACGAGCAACTTGGGCTTGATGCCCGGGAAGTCGCTCGGCCGGACCGCGACGACGACCGGCTCGGGCGCGTCGACCAGTTGGCGTGCGGGAGCGCCCGCGACGCCCAGATCGAAGCCTTTCTTGACCTGGTGGGTGATCATCGGAAGGAGGCTCGACTCGGTCGTGCCGCGGCTCCCGCGCGATCGCGCGGATGGGCGGACGTCGAGTGAGCAGGACGGGCTTGCCGGAGAGGGGGGCCGGGGAAGCTTCAGCGCGAACCAGGCTCGAGCGGACCGGACTCGGAGCGGGATCTGGATGTCGAAGACGCCGGCTCAGCCGCAGCTGCCGCGCCGCGCCCCCTCGGGGAGCGCTTCCGCCGGCTTGCCGCAGCGCGAGCACGAGCCGTCCGGCGATGCGCCGCCACAACTGCCGGAGAGTCTCCGGCCGAAGAGCACCGCGAGGCCGACGACGACGAGCACCGGCACCGCGAGCAGGACGATGGGCAGCAGGTACTGGGTCACAGCGTCAGTCCGAGAATCAGGGCGAAGAGGTTAGCGACGCCCCGGTCGTTGTCACGTACGGAAGCGCGGCCTGCGCCAAGACCCGGAGCTCGCCTGAATTCCACCCGACGCGCTCGATTCGACCGCGATCAGGTCGCCCGCAGCTCGGCGACGAGGCGCGCGAGCGCACGCAGCGAGTCGAAGTTCTCGATCCCGACGGCCTCGTCGGGAATGGCGATGCCGAACGCGGACTCCAGCCACTCGACGAGCTGGAGGACCCCCGCCGAGTCGACGATGCCCGAGCTCACGAGCGGTGTGTCGGGGAGGAGACCCTCGCTCCGCCCGTCGCGGAAGCTCACGGCCACGTAGCGACGGATGCGCTCCTGCGTGCCCGGCTCGGGCGCCCGCGGCGAGGGATCCTGGTCGTCGGTCTGGTCCATCGCGTGCGCGGCGCGTCGCAGGAGTGAATGGCGGGAGCGCATGGGAATCGAACCCACCGGGGCCGCGTCGAGCGCGACCCCCACTGGTTTTGAAGACCAGGCAGGACACCAGCCCCGATCCGCTCCCTCGCGGAGGCGCGGGAGTCTAACCACGGGCCCGCGGCCGTCCACCTCGGCTCGCCGTCAGTCCCGCGTGATCGGCGAGACGAAGCCCGCCGGCTTCACCGCGAGCACCGCCGCGCCGAGCTCGGCGAGGATCTGCTCGGCGGTGTTGCCGATCACGAAGCCGGCGATTCCCGAGCGGGCGACGGTGCCCATCACGAGGAGCTCGGCGCGCTCGCGCTCGACCAGGGCGGGGATCACGGCGTCGGCGCGCCCCATCACGAGCTGGACCCGCGGGTTGAGACCCAGCGGATCCATGCTCCGCACCAGCGACTCGAGCTTCGCGGCGTGCTCGCGGCGGACCTCGTCGCGCAGCGCGGTGAGCGCCGCCGGGGAGAGGCCGCCGCGGGCGCCGGCCAGCAGGCTCTCGCCGACGAGCTCCCACGCGTGCGCGATCACGAGCTCGGCGCGGTCCTGGCGCGCGATGCGCAGCGCCCAGTCGAGGATCTTGTGATCGAGTCGGGCGTCGCGGCCCGGGCGATCGTCGAAGGGGTCGACCGCGGCCACGATCCGCGTGTAGGGCAGGCGTTCGCCGGGCCGCACGATCCAGACCGGGCAGGGGCACTTGCGGAGCAACTGGTTGTCGGCGCTGCCGAAACGCGAGCGGCGCGCGTTCGACGGGTCCTGCACCTTCACGAGGAGCTCCGCGCGGGACTCGAGGACCTCGCGCACGATCTCCACCACCGGCACGCCGACGCGCAGCTTCGTGCGCACGGTCGCGCCGAGCGCGCGCAGGCGCGCGGCCGTCGCGGCCAGCTGCGTGCGGTGCGCCTCGACGACGAGCTCCTCCACGTCGAGATCGGCACCGGGGAAGAGCCGCGGCACGTGGCCGATCGGCGCGAGCACCGCGATCTCCGCCCCCGGCCCCTTCGCCAGCGCCGCGGCGCGGACCAGGGCCTCGTCCGAACTCCGGTCGGGGCCGTCGACGACGAGGATTCTCTGGAGCGGGTTCATGGGGACCTTCAGCGTTCGGCGTTCGGCGATGCGGACGTCTCCTGCCGATCCGGCGCGGGGCTCATCGCCGACGCGCGCGTCTCCGCCACCGCGCGCGTGCGCGTCGGCACCACCACGACGAGGTAGTAGCCCACGCTCATCGCGAGCGCGATCGCGGCGAGACCCCAGATCTTCTCGGCGGCGAGTTGCTGCGTGTCGAGCACGACGATCTTGCGCGCGATCGCCATCAGGGCCGTGGCCAGCACGATCTCGATGTGGATGACGTCCTCGCGGAGGTAGATGGTGATGTTGATGAAGATCTCGATCGCGATCAGCACTGCCATGAAGGCGCCGAAGGTCGCGAGGATTTCGCTGATGTCGAGCTGCAGGTAGGGCGGGGTGCTGAGCTTGTCCCAGATCACCCACGCGACATCGACGACGCCCAGCACGATGACGAACGCCATCAGGACGGAGAGGACGCGGACCGCCAGGCGGATGAGCCGCTTCAGGCGATCGATCAAAGGGTCGGGATGGTGCGTCAGGTCGGCCATGGTCGGGCGCGAGCTTGGGACTCGCGCGCGGGGTCGACAAGCCCGATCCCAGGACCCGGTCAGCCGGCGCGCCGCCGCCGCAGGCGCGCACCGAGGTCGTCGAACAGGGAGTAGACGACGGGCGTCGCGAGCAGCGTGAGCAGCAGCGCGAGCAACTGGCCACCGATGACGACGACCGCGACCGCGCGGCGCTCTTCGGCCCCCGGCCCCGTGCCCAGCGCCAGCGGCAGCATGCCTGCGACGAGCGCGAGCGTCGTCATGAGGATCGGCCGCAGGCGGTCGCGGTTGCCGCGCAGGATCGCCTCGTCCCGCGGGTGACCCGCGAGGCGGAGCTGGTTCACGTGGTCGACCTGCAGGATCGAGTTCTTCTTCACCACGCCGAAGAGCACGAGGATGCCCAGCGCGGAGTAGAGGTTGAGCGAGTCGCCCGTCGCCCACAGCGAGAGCAGCGCGAACGGCAGGCTCAACGGCAGCGACGCGAGGATCGTCAGCGGGTGCACGAAGCTCTCGAACTGGCTCGCGAGGATCATGTACATGAACACGAGCGAGAGCGCGAAGGCGACGACGAACTCGCCGAAGGTCCGCTCGAGCTCGCGGGCGCGCCCGCTGACCCGCGTCGTGTAGCCCGGCGGCATCTCGAGTGCGGCCGCCGCCTCGCGCAGCACCGCGATGCGATCCGCGAGCGCGTAACCCGGCCCCACCGCACCGCGCAGGCTGTTCTGCCGCGCGCGGTCGAGGCGATCGATCCGCGACGCGACGACCGCGTCGTCGATCCTCACCAGGTTGTCGAGGCGCACCGGCGGCCCGTCGCGTCGCGGGACGAGCAGCGCCCCCAGCGCGCGGGGGTCGTCGCGGTCGTCCGAGGCGAGGCGGAGCTGCACGTCGTACTCCTCGTCGGCACCCGGATCGCGGAAGCGCGACACGCGGGGATCGCCGCCGACCATCACGCGCAGCGCCGTGGCGATGTCCTCGGTCGCGACGCCGAGGTCGGCGGCGCGCTCGCGATCGATCGCGACGCGCAGCTCGGGCGCATCGAAGTTGAGCGTGGTGTCGAGGTCGACGATGCCGCCCGCGTCCGTCGCGGCCTTCGCGAGGCGGTCGCCGTACTCGACCAGGCGCTCGAGGTCGGGCCCGAGCACGACGAAGTCGATGTCGTAGTTGCCGCCGCCGATGTTGAACGAGCGCAGGTTGCGCGGCCCACCCTTCAGCTCGGGGAACTTGCGCAGACGTCGGCGCACCTCGCTCATGATCTCGGTCTGCGAGCGGTTGCCGCGGAACGCCGCGCCGGGGTCGAAGGCGAGCAGGCCGCGGACGAGGCGCGGCAGCGAGAACACGCGCTCCTCGTGCGGCTTCAGGCGCACGTAGAACGAGCCGCGGCTCACGCCGGCCAGGAAGCTGCCGCCGGCCTGGGTGAGGACGGTCGTCACGCCCTCGACCGAGCGGATCTCCTCCTCGACCTCGACGAGCGCGGCCTCGATCGCCGCGAGACTCGCACCTTCCGGCCCGCGGAGCTGCACGTCGAACTCGCCCTGGTCCGCACCGCTCGGGATGTAGTCCTGGCGCACGAGGCCGTAGAGCGGCACCGAACTCGCCACGACCAGCACACCGACCACGAGGACCGCGAACCGATGGCGCATCGCGACGCGCAGCAACGCGAGGTAGCCGCGCTCGAGGATCGCGTAGACGCCGCGCCGCGACCGTGCCGTTCCCGACGCCTCGCCCACGCGGAGCAGCCGCGCGCTCATCATCGGCGTCAGCGTGAACGACACGAGCAGGCTGACGAGCACCGCGGACGCCGCGGTGATGCCGAACTGGAAGAGGAAGCGCCCCGAGATGCTCGACATGAACGAGACGGGCACGAAGATCACGACGAGGCTGAGCGTCGTCGCGAGCACCGCGAGCGCGATCTCCGCGGTCGCCTCCTTCGCCGCCTGCATCGGCGGCATCCCCTTCTCCTCGACGAAGCGGAAGATGTTCTCGAGCACGACGATCGCGTCGTCGATGACGATGCCGACCATCAGCACGAGCGCGAGCATCGTCACGCCGTTCAGCGTGAAGTCGAAGGCCCACATCACGCCGAAGGTCGAGACCACCGAGGTCGGGATCGCGATCGCGGCGATCAGGGTCGAGCGCCAGCTCCGCATGAACGCGAGCACCACGAGCGAGGCGAGGATGCTGCCGAGCACGAGGTGCAGGTCGATCTCGTGCAGCGCGGCCTCGATGTAGCGCGACTGGTCCAGGATCACGTCGAGCCGCACGTCCGGCGGCAATCCGCCGCGCGTGCGCTCGAGCGCCGCCTTGCAGGCCTCGATCACCGCGACCGTGTTCGCGCTCGACTGCCGCCGGATCTCGAGGATCACCGTCGGCTCGCCGTCGAGACGCGCGAGCGAACGCGCCTCCTTCGTGCCGTCGCTCACCTCGCCGATGTCGCGGATCCGGATCGGCACGCTGCCGCGCGTCTCGATGACGAGCTCGGCGAACGCGCGCGGCTCGAGGTAGCGCCCCATCGTCCGCAGCGTGCGTTCGCGGCCGGGCTCCGTGAGCAGGCCGCCGGGGACGTCGACGTTCTGGCGCCGCAGCGCGTCCCGCACCGACTGGATCGTCAGGCCGTACGCCGCGAGGCGCTGCGCATCGACCGCGACGTCCACCGCGCGCTCGACCCCGCCGACCATGCGCACCTCGCCCACGCCCGCGGCGCGCTCGAGGAAGGGCACGACCCGCTTGTCGGCGAGCTCGGTGAGCTCACGGATGGAGCGCGGGCCCGCGACGGCGACGGTCAACACCGCCTGGCTGTCGTTGTCGAACTTGCCGATCACCGGCGGGTCGAGGTCGCGCGGCAGGCGACCGAGCACACCCGCCACGCGATCGCGCACGTCCTGCGCCGCGGCGTCGATGCTGCGCTCGAGCGAGAACGTGAGCAACACGATCGAGGTGCCCTGCCCCGAGATCGAGCGCAGCTCCTCGATGCCCTCGATGGTGTTGACCGCCTCCTCGATCGGCTGGCTGACCGAGACCTCCACCTCCTCCGGGGACGCGCCCGGCAGCGAGCTGCGTACCGAGACCTGCGGCAGGTCCACGGCCGGATAGCGATCGACGGGCAGATGGACGTAGCCCGTCGCTCCGGCGACGACGAGCGCGGCGATCAACATGGTCGCGAAGACCGGCCGCCGGATGCAGACGCTGGCGAGGCCCTGCATCGCTCAGCGCCGCCCCTGCTCGTCGCCGGCCATCGGCGAGGACCGCACGCTCACGGCACGCCCGTCGACCAGGTCGCCGGGTTCGAGCACGACCTGCGCGCCCGCTTCCAGTCCGGCGTCGATCTCGATCTTGCCATCGAAGCTCCGCCCCGTGCGCACGCGGCGTTCCCGCGCGACACCGTCCGCGACGACGAAGACCTTCTCGACGCCGGCGAAGCTCTGCAGCGCCGCCTTCGGCACGACGACGCGCGGCGCCGGCGCCGCGACCTCGATGCGCGCCCGCGCGAAGAGCCCCGGACGGAGGCGCCGCGCGCCGTTCTCGACCTCGACCTCGATCAGCAGCGTGCGGTCGGAGCCGTCGACCGCCGGACTCAGCCGCTTCACACGACCCTCGCATTCGCCGTCGACGCCGTCGACGTCGAAGACCACGCGCTGATCGAGCGCGACGTGCAGCGCCTCGCGCTCCGGAACGCGCAGGCGCAGGCGGAGCGGGTCGAGGTCGAGCAGCCGCAACACCCCTTCGCCCGCGGCGACGAACTCCGGCACGCGCCGGCGCCGCTCGACGACCTCGCCGTCGAAGGGCGCGACGATCACCGATTCGGCCAACGCGCGCTCGCTCAGCGCCAGCGCGACGCGGCGCTGGCGCAGCGCCGCCTCCAGCGCGTTGACCTCGTCGAGCGCCTGCTGCGCGCGGCTCGCCGCCACCGCATGCGCGGCGAGCGCGGCGTCGAGCTCGGCCGGCGGTCGCAGTTCGCGCGCGACGAGATCGGCGACCCGATCCCGCGTGAGCGTCGCCTCGCCGAGCACCGCGCGCGCCTGGCGCACGCTCGCGGTGGCCTCGGGGTCGACCGCGTCGTCGTCGCCCGCGGGCGCGAGCCCGAGCTGCACACGCGCCTGCTGCACCGCGGCCTCGGCGGCGCGCACCGCGAGCTCGAAGTCGACCGGGTCCAGCGCGGCGAGGATCTCCCCCTTCGCCACGGCGCTGCCGAGGTCGACGGCGAGGCGCGCGATCCGACCGGCATTGCGGAAGCCGAGCGTGACCTCGTCGTTCGCGGCGAGCGAGCCGTAGGCGAGGACCAAGGCAGGGATCGCCTCGTGGACGGCGGGCGCGGTCGCGACCTCGCGGGGCGGCAGAGCCGGCGCCGCGCCGCGCGCGCGGTCCGTCGCGCCCTCGCTGCAGGCCCAGGCGAACCCGAGCAGGAGCACGGGGAGCAGCGCGGGCAGGACGGACGATCTCGGGTGCGGACGTTCCAGGCGGCCTCCGTAGGGCGGCGCACGATACCGCGGCCCCGGCCGCGCCCACTCAGCGGCCGAGGATCACGCGGAGGAGGCTGGATTGCGCGAGAGTCCCCGCCACGGGCGCACCGGCTTCGAGCACGTACCACTCCGCGAAGAGCTCGAGACCCTGCAAAGCCACCTGGTTCGGAATCCAGAGGGGGACCGCGGCAGAGCCGTCGCGATCCGTCACCCGTGGATAGCTCTCGAACGGCGGGGCGAGCCTGACCTGGCACCGCGAGTGCCAGGCCCCGGGGACCAGACGATCCCCGATCGCGAGGACACACGGCGCGGCGCGGGCCGCATCGCGGACCTCGATCCGGAAGTACCGGCCCAACGACGGCGACGGGTCCCCACTCGTGCCGATCTGGGGCACGGTGCCTGCAAGTCCGCAGCTCACGCCTGCCACCTCGGTGACGGGCACGCCGAGGTCACTCAGATCGACGTGGCCGATCCGCTGGCCCGCCGTCGTCTGGAGTTCCACGAAGAGCTTGCGCCCCGCAACCCACAGCGACGTCACTCCTGCCGGTCGCCTTCCGTCGACGTTGCTCAGATCCAGTGCGCGCCGCGTGCCGGCGACCGTGCCGTCGGTCACCCAGACCTGGTCCGGGATGCCGAATGCGTCGGAGCCGACGAACGCGGCATAGCGACTCAACCCCAGCCCTATGATGTGGCGAGGTTGGCTGCTTGCGGAGCCGCTCCCATTCCCGGTCGAGCGCCAGATCCGGGTGACAGCGCCCGCGGCGTCGGCCGACCACAGTTCAAGCCCCCTGACGAAGAGCAGGCGATCCGCGAGGGGCAGCAAGGCCTGTCCAGAGACTTCGCCATCACTGGTCACCCATTGCGTGCCGGCCACCGTTCCGTTCGAGGCGGCGAGATCGTACACGAAACGAGCCACCCCACCCCGCCAGCCAAAGCGTAAATGGAGCCACCAGGCTCTGCCAGCGAACTCGACGAGGCTTCTTCCACTCCGCCCGGCCGGATGCTCGATGACGCGGCCGGAGTCCGGCGAGCCATCGGAGTGGAAGACGCCAGAATCGGCCCAGAAGTACTCCCTGCCGACGATTGCGAGTTCGCACCCACCCCCCACGTAACCGATGCCGACGAACGCGCTCGTGCCAGCCGGGGTCCCATCGCTCCGCCAGAGCTGGTAGGAGCTGTCGGCCGTGCTGTTGAACCACTGAAGTCCCGCGACGACGTCCGTCAGGAAGTACGCCTGCGAGCCGCGACGATGGATCGGTGGTGTCTCGACACCATGCGTGCAGAGCGAGTGATGGAGACTCTCCGTCCCCTCCGGTGTCCCATCCGACGTCCAGACGACGTTGTCCGAACCGTTCGAGACTTTGGGGGCCAGGCAGAACAAGGCGCGATCGTCAAGTGGCACCATGCTGAACGGAGTAGACCACCCCGCTCGACAGGACTCGCTCATCAGCGACTTCGTGCCCGTGAGCGTGCCGTCGGTGAGACCCAGCCATTGGCGCTCCCCGCTATGAGCAACGAATGCGGCTCTGCCCTGCCAGACGCCGAGAAGGGCCATCTCGTCGAAGGCAATGGGCGACACCGTCTCGAGCGGCAATCTCCGCACTTCGTCCGTCGACTCCTCCATCACGAAGACCGACGCCGGGGCGTGAGCGGTCTCGGCGGTGAAGAGCCAGCGATCGCCCAGCGAGGTGAATCCCACGCTGTGCGAGATTACGTATGCGTGGTCGATACCCAGCTCGGCGACCTGCCTCGCTCCAAAGGGAGTCCCGTCGGTTCGCCAGAGCTCCGAGCCGCTATCGGGAGTGCTCCCGACGAAGCAGAGCTCGTTCCCCAACGTGCCGAGCAGCTGCGACGCCGGTGGCCCCACCGAGACGTTGAGCAGCAGGCTGCCGTGTTCCACGGCGACGACTCGATCCTGCCAGAGGAGGAAGGTCCGCGACGGGCCCGACACGGCGTTCGTGATGCCGGTCGCTCCGGGACTCCCCCCGGGCACGATCGGCTCGCTCACCTGCGAGCCCTCGTCCGTCCCGTCGGTGACCACCAGGCGGTCGACGCCATTGAACCCGGCCAGGACGAGGCACTTCGCCCCCATGCTGCTCAGGACACGGAAGGTGTCCGCCCCGTCGATTGCTCGACCGGTGATCCGCCGCGTGCCGTCCGGCGTGCCATCCGTCACCCAGAGTTGCCCAAAGACCGCGAAGTACAGCTTGCCGGCGACGGCAAGCGCGCTGTCGACTCCGCCTGAGAGCAGCGGCGTCGTGAAGTCGCCGCGCGCGTCCTGGATCCAGAGTCCCAACTGATTGGACAGACAAGGACGACCCGAGACCGCGTGGATCGCGAATGGCACAGCCGGGACGCTGACCGTCGTCGCGGAGCTCGACACGCCGTCCGCGACCAACACGCGATCGGGATAGGCCGCCGAAGCGCAGTAGAGCAGCCCCTCCACGCGCTTCAGGGAAGTACGCGCCGGTGGTGTGAGAAAGTCGCTGGGCAGCGTGCAGATCTTCCGGGTTCCCGCCACGGTCCCGTCGCTGGACCAGAGGGCAGGAGCCTTGGCGCTGCCGCCGACGAAGTATGCGAGAGAGCCCATCACCTCGAACACGCCGTCGGTCTCGATCCCGGTCACGGGCTGCGTTCCGGTCGCCGTGCCATCGGTGACCCACAATTGCCCCAGCCGACCTGAGCTCGAATCGACCCCGGTCGCGAAGACCAGCCGTGTCCCGACGACCTGCATCGCGCTGACCACCGTGCCCGACGGCAGCGACCCGCCGAAGACTCGGGTGCCTGGATCCGTGCCGTCGGTTCGCCAGAGCTCCCCGGAGGCGAAATAGACCAGATCGCCCAGGAACTGGACCGCCAGCGCCGTGCGCCCAGGGGTGAAGTGACTCTGGGAGTATTCCGCCACTTGGAGTTCCGGCCCGGTCAGGAGCTTCGGCCGCACCGGGGACTGCGCGAGGACCTCGAATGCGATCAGGAGACAGACGCTGAGGTGGCGGATTCCGGCCATGACTCTCGACCCCCAAACTGGGTCGGACTCCACCCGCCGACCGTGCGGGGCGCGCGTTCCGGCACCGTCCCGATGCCCCGGCCCGCTCGCATGCCAGCGGCCCCCGTTCCCTCGCGGGTGGCCTCGATGGCATCGTCTCCGCATTTCGGAGCGCGCCGCCCCGGGCCTTGAGCGGTCGAAGACCCGGCGCCCCCCCCCGCCCCGGCAAGGCCCTCTCAATCCCAGCGCTTCCAGAGCGCCTGATAGGCCTTCACACCCTCCGCCTTACCCCTCGCCCAGGCCTCCGCGAGCTCGAGGGCCGCGAGTTCCTTCTTGCCGAGGCGCCAGTCCTTCGCCTTTCCGCGCCAGCCGCCGATCGCTTCGGCGAGTTCAGGCGGATACGCGTCGACGAGGAAGGCGCGCGGCAGCACCTCGAGTGCGGCCTCACAGGTCGCGCGCGGGTCGTCACCGTACCAGGCCTCGAAGAGCTTGCCGCTCTCCTTGGCGTGACGCAGCGCGAGCTCGTCGATGCCGAGCTCCGCGACGAAGGCCTCGACCACGTCGACTCCGCGGAAGTCCTCGCGCAGGGCCGACAGGTGACCCAGCCAATCGGAGCTCGCGTCGAGCACGAGCGCCTTCTTCGCGGGGAGCTGCTTCTTCAAGGCGGCGACGTGCTCCTTGGCGTGCGCTTCGATGCGCGCGGCGAGCGCCTTCGCCGCGGCCTTGGTCCTGGCGTCGGGCTCGACGGCGAAGGGGCGGGGCTTGCCCGTCTCGATGCGCCGCAGAATCTCACGCGCGGCCGCGAAGGCCGGCACCGTGGTCCATTGGTATTCGTCGGCGGGCTTCGCGGTCGCGAGCTGTTCGGCGAGCGCGAGGGCGCGGGCGGGATCGGGGCAGGTCATCCCCTCGCACCAGCCGAGGGTCTCGTCGGAGCGCACCGCATTGGGCCAGTGGTTGTAGGACTGCAGGCGCCGCAGGTGCAGCAGCGGCAGTCCGAGCCCGTGCAGGTGGTCGCGTGCCGCGACGCTCTGCCCATAGGGCACCACGGGGTCGGCGCTGCCGTGGAGGAAGGCGATGGCGACGTCCTTCGTCGCGCGGCCCGTCTTCGACCAGTTCCAGAGCCCCGACGCGTGCGCGCAGACCCCGACGAGATCCGCGGGTCGTTCCCCCGCGTAATGCAGCGCGAAGAAGCTGCCCTGGCTGTGGCCATAGAGGAAGGCGCGGTCCGTGCCGAAGCGCTCCTTCATCTCGTCGAGGAACTCGTGGAAGCGCTCGACATCCTTCGGCTCGCCGAGGAAGAGCCGCGACTCGTTGGGGCCGGGCGAGGTGCCGTCGACGCTGACCACGACGTCCATCGGCCGGAACTTCGCGGGCGGGTGGTTCGCGTGACCCCAGCGGTAGTCGAGGCCCGTGCCGTGCAGGATGACCGTGAGGCCGAGCGGCGTCGCGGCGTCGTACCCGGGCGGAATCGTCCACGTGTAGCGCAGGCCGCCGGAGGACTTGCTCTGGTAGATCTGGTGCGGCGTGGCGCCGGGGCCGGGTTCGCGCGGCTCCGGCTCCTGACCGAGCAGCGCGCCGCCCGCGAACGCGGCGACGATGGAACCGAGGCAGACCGAGATCGACGACGGACTGGGACGCGCCATGTTGACGCAAGACGTACGACATCGCCGCGCACTCCGCACGGGGTGCAAAGGCTTCGCGGCCGCGATGCTCTCCGCCGGCCTGGCCTTCGCCGCGCTCGCCGCGCCGGCCGCGGCGCAACACGACGGGTGGCGCGAGGCGCGCCGGGCGAGCCTCGTCGCCAGGCACGGCGAGGGCATCTTCGCGGCGCTGCGCGCCGGGTCCGGCGACGGCGCGGATGCGGCGCGGCTCGCCGCGTTGGAGCCGGACGATTCCGTCGACCTGCTGCGCATCGCGCTCTGGTCGGAAGATCGCGAGCTGGCCCTCGCGGCGGCGCGGCGCGCCGATCCCGCGACGCTCGACCTCGCGGAGCAGCGCCGGCTCGTCGCCCTCGCCCTGCCGACCGCGCTCGTCGCCGGTCCACCCTTCGACTTCACGCGCTTCCTCGACGCGCTCGCCGCGCCGGACCTCTCGCGCGAGTTGATCCTCGCGGCGCCCCTGCCGCGCGAGGTCTACCAACACCTCGGCGCGGTGCACCGCGTGCTGCGCGTCGAGCACCTGCCGCTCCTCGCGGCGGCCACGGCGTCCGACGACTGGCTGCTGCGCAGCGACGCGATGCGCTTCCTCGCAGTCGTCGCCCGCGGCAGCGACCACGCGCGGGAGACCGTCGCGCTCGCGATCCTCGCCTGGAACGAGGCCGCGCAGGACCCGGGCGAGACGGACCCGACCGAGGCCCTGGTCCACGCGCGGCCACGTCGCGTCGAGCTGCCCTCGGCGAGCGACGGGCTCCCCCGCGTCCTCGCCGCGACGCTCCGGCGCCTCTGGCTCGAGCCCGTCGGCGAGACCCTCATGGCGTTCCGGCCCTTCGCGCGGCGTTGGCTGCTCGACGCGTCACCCGGACCGGCGGATGCCGCGCTCGTCACCGCGCTCGCGGCCGTCGACGATGCCGCGCTGCGCCAGGTCCTCGCCGCCGCGTGCACGCGGTCGCCGCGGCTCGCGGCCGACGACGAACTCGCGCGCTGGCCGGCCCGCGACGAGGACCCGCTCGTGCGCGCGCTCGCGGACGTCCAGCGGGCGCGGCACGGCGACGCCGCGACGCGACTCGCCTTGCGGAGCGCCGCGGCCGACGGCGACGAGGCGAGCAGCTCCGCACTCCTCGCGCTCGACGACGAGGACGCGCGCGACGCGCTCGTCGAGGCCCTCGCCGCGGACGACGAGGCGCGCGCGCAACGCGCGATCGAAGCAGTCCTCGCAGCGCTCGAGCCGGAGCGACGGGCGCTCTTCCTGATTAGAGCGGACGTCGAGCGCGAGCTCGCGCCTGCGCTCGCGCGGCACGCGCTCCCCGTCACGCGGCTCGCACCCCTGCTCGAAGCCGTCCCGGGGCTCCGCATCGCGCCGCTGCGCGAACGCCTGCTCGCCGGCTTCGGCGCCGCCGAGTTGAGCGAGGGACTCGTCGCGGTGCTCGAGCTCACGGACCTGCGGCGCTTCCGCGCGCGGCTCCGCGCGCTGCGCGACGCGAGCGCGAGCGCCGCGGAGCGCGCGGCGATCGACGCGATCCGAGTCCGGGTCGGGGATCCCGACGACGGCGAGCGCCTCGTCGCCGTCGCGCTCGCGGACGAGGGCGATCCCCTGACGCTCGCGCGCTCGGCTTCGGCCGCCACGCGGCGCGCCCTGCGAACCGCACTCGCCGCGCCACCCGCCGCGGGGCGCGCCCCCGATCGCCGGCTGCCCTTCGCGCTCGCCGCGACCGCGGGCGTCGACGAGGGGCTCGCGCGCCACGCCGCCGAGGCCTTCGCCGAGCTCGCGCCCGCCGAGCACACCGCGCTCGGCGACGCGTTGCTCGCGGCCGACGACGACGGGCTGCGCGCGAGCTTCGCCCGGTTCCTCGCGGCGCGCCCGCTCGAAGAGGGCGTCGTCCGCGGCAGCGGGACGCTCGCGGACCACGCCGGCCTGCGCCGGAGACTCGAGCAGCTCCGCGAGCGACGCGCGTTGCGCGCCTACCTCGCCGCGACCTGCGAGCTCGCCCTCGCGGGCGAGGCCTCGGCGCGCGCGGAGCTGCGCGAGGCGCAGGCGCTCGGCGTGTATCCGTGGCTCGACGAGGTGCCGGCCGCCGCGCTCGCGCTCGCGCTCGACGGCGAGGCCGGCCGCGATCCGAACGACGCGCGCCACGACCCGTCGCGCCTCTGGCCCGCACTCGAGGGCAACTGCTGCAGCTTCGCGGCGGTCGCGTCGCGGCTCGAGGACCGCTACGCGATCGACGCGTTCGCCCGGGAGGACGGCCTGCGGACCCGCACGGCGATCCTTCGCGAGATCTTTGCACGGCACCGCACGGACTGGCGCTTCAGCGCGTTCGAACAGCGCTTCGTCGCGGTGCGTTGAGTCGCGCCGGAGCGCGCCGCGCGCCATGATCTTCGCCCCCGCATGGCGCCCCCCGGCAACCTCGACCTCGCCCGCGTCCGGCGCCTCTTCGACGGAGCGTTCGAGGTCTTCGAGGTGCTCGGCGCGGGCGCCTCGGGGGCGGTGTTCCGCGCGCGGACGCGCAGCGACGCGCACGGGGTCGCCGCGGGCAGCGACGTCGCGCTGAAGGTCCTGCGCCCCGAGCGTGCGGCCGACGAGACGGCGCGCGCGACGCTCGTGCGCGAGGCCGAGCTCGGGCGCCGCGTGCGCGACAAGCACGTCGTCGCGATCCTCGGCGCGGGCGAGGTGCAGGACGAGCGCGGCCCGCTGCTCTATCTCGTCAGCGAGCTCGTGCGCGGGCGTTCGCTGCGCGGACGCATCGAGGCGCACGGCGCGGTGGTCGGCGACCTCGCGCGGCGCATCGCCGAGCACAGCTGCCTCGGCCTCGCGGCCCTGCACGAGGCCGGGATCGTGCACCGCGACGTCAAACCCGAGAACCTGCTGATCACCGACGCCGACGTCGAGGTGCGGCTGACCGACCTCGGCCTCGCGCGCGCCGACGACGGCCCCTCGCCGCTCGGCAGCAGCTCCGGCTTCCACGGCAGCCTCGCGTATGCGGCGCCGGAGCTGCTCACGGGCGGTGCGGCCTCTCCCGCGAGCGACGTCTATGCGCTCGGCGTCGTGCTCTTCGAGCTGCTCACGAGCCGCCATCCCTTCGCCGAAGCGCGCGACGCCGACTCGCTGATCCACGCGCACCTGCACGCCAGCCCACCGCGCGCCTCGCACCTCGAACCGCGCGTGTCCGCATTCCTCGACACGATCGTGCAGGAGCTGCTCGCGAAGGACCCGGGCGCGCGCCCGCAGCCGACGCGCGCGCTCGCGCGGATCTTCGCCGAGGGTGAGGCCTCGACGTTCTGGCGCGAGCGCGAACGCCGCGCGCCCGCGCTCGCCTCGCGGCGCCGCCTGCTCGCACTGCAGCGCACGCGCCACACGGAGTTCGTCGGTCGCACCGACGAGGCGAAACAGCTCGACCACGAGTTCGAGCAGGCGATCGCCGGCGTGGGGCGCAGCGTCGTCGTCCACGGCCATGCGGGCAGCGGGAGGCGCCGTCTGCTCGACGAGCGCATCGAGTCGTGGCTCCTCGCGCGCGAGGACCTCGTCTTCCTCGGCGGGATCGCGGACAGCGATCCGACCTCGCGCCTCGGCACGCCCTTCCCACGGATGCTCTGCGAGGTCCTCCTCGAGGGCGAGCGCGAGGACGCACCGCACGCCCGCGAACGCCTCGCGGAGCGCGCGCAGGATCAGCTCGGCTTCGATGCGATCGACGCGGCCCTCCTCGCGGAGCTCTGCGCGGGCGACGTGCGCAGCGCGACGACGGACCGCGCCGCGCGCGCGGGACTCCTCGCACGCGCGCTCGCGCGCCTCGCGAGCCGCGGCAACCCCATGGTCGTCCGCGTCGACCGCGCCGACGATCTCGACTCCACGGCGCAGCGCGTCGTCGAACTGCTCATGCAGCGCGCGCTCGCGATGCCGCTCCTGCTGCTGCTCGTGCGCACGCGACCCTGGGACGGCGACGCGGCCCCCGACCTCGAGCTCGAGATCGGACCGCTGCCGCAGGCGGACTTCGTGGCGCTCGGCCGGGCGCTCTTCCGCCCGGGCGAGGGCGACGAGGCGCTCCTGATCGCGTCGCACGCGACGCTCAACGGCCAACCGCGCGCGTTGATCGAGAGCCTCGAGGAGCTCGTCGCCGACGGCCGGCTCAGCGGCACGCCCGGCGACTTCTTCGCGCTCGCGCCGACGGTGCACGAGCTCCATCCCGCGCGGCCCGCGCTGCAGCGCCTGCGCACGCGCATCGCCGCGCTGCCGCAGGAGCAACGCCACGTGCTCCAGGCGGCGGCCGTGCTGGGCGATCGCTTCGAGCTCGCCGACGTGCAGTCGCTCACGGGACGTCCCGCCCTCGAGGTGCTCGACAGCCTCGCGGCCTTCGACAACCGCGTGGCCGGCATCGAAGGTGGCGAGGGCCAGTTCCGCCACCGCGCCTATCGCCTCGCCACCCTCGCGACGATCCCCGCGGCGACGCTGCGCTCGCTGCACCGCGAGGCCGCCTGGGTGCGCGACGCACGCGGCGCCGGTTCGCTCGAGGTGGGCATGCACCTCTCGCGCGCGATGGAGCACGCGGCCTGTCTCGAGCCGCTGCTCGCCGGACTCGCGAGCCTCGTGCGCGCGAACGTGCGGCACGGCGCGGTGCGCCTCGTCGAGCGCCTGCGCCTGCACCTCAATCGCCTGCCGCGCAGCGCGGAGCACAAGGACCAACGCCTGCGCTGGCTCCTGCTCGCGGGTCGCGCATGGCTCCTCCTCGACGACGAGGACCGCAGCGCGCGGGCCTTCCGCAAGGCGATCCTCATCGCGCGCCATCTCGTGCGCCCGCGCGAACACGCCGAGGCGCTCGCCGGACTCGCCGAGCTCGCGCAGCTCCACTCGCGCTGGTTCGCCGCGATCCAGTTGCTCACCGCGACCGACGCGCTGCTCGTCGAGCTCGACGACGACGCGGCGCGCGTCGTGCGCACGCGCGCGCTGATGATCCACGCGCGCGTCCTCGCCTACCTCGGCGACTCGCTGCAGGCGCTCAAGCTCGCGAGCCAGGCGCTGCGCACGCTGCCCGCGGGGCACGATGCGCTCGAGGCCCATCTGCGCATCGACTACGCGCGCTGGCTCGCGCTGCGCCTGCACCTCGTGAAGGCCCTCGGTGAGCTCGACGCCGCCGCCGAGCTCGCACACCGCTGCGGCGACAC
>JADLHO010000130.1 GCA_020848735.1 Planctomycetota bacterium
CGGGCCACCGGCTGGCTCATGCGCGCCAGCCGGCCGATCCGCTTCGCGTCGGGCTTCACGTTCAGCCTCTATCTGTTCCACCGTCCGCTGACCCAGTTCTTCGGTCACTTCGTGACGGACGGCCGCGACGACGTGCTGGTCGTGCTCCTCGTGCTCGCCACGATCCTCGCGGTCTGCATGCTGCTCGGGCACCTCACCGAGTCGAAGAAGTACATCCTTCGCTCGTGGGTCGAGCGGCGCTTCGCGAAGCGCGTCGATGCCGGGTCACGCGCGGCCTGACGCCGCATCCGCGCGCAGGAGGCCACGCGCGCCGAGCGCGAGCAGGAGCAGCGCGGTGAGCGCGAGACCGGCGCCGACCGGCGCCGAGGGGAAGCCGGGCCAGACGTCGCGGACGTAGCGCCACCAGACATGGCGGAACCCGCTGTCCTCGCGTCGCGGCGGGGAGATCCCCGTCACGCGCACGCCGAAGAGCGGCTCGGTGCTGTCCTCGGAGCGCCCGCTCTCGATGCGGCCGCTCGCGGCGAGCCACGCGTAGACCCAATGCCCGTGCAGGGGGCTGTACCGCGGTTCGAAGTTGACGTTGTTGTCGACCTCGTGGGGTGGGCGTTGCCATTCCACCGGCGCCGCGAGGTAGGCGTACTGCTGGTGTCCGACGTAGCTCGTGACGATGCCGCCCGCGGAGAGCACGAAGCCCAGCGCGGCGATCGCCCAGAACGTGCGCGGCGAAGTCCGCCACGGGCGGCCGAGCGCGAGGGCCACGGCGACGAAGAGCACGATCACGCCGGTGAGGTAGCGGATGCCCCAGCATTGGCCGGCGGCCCAGTAGTGCAGCGTCGCGTAGAGCGGCAACGGCACGACGAAGGTCAGCAGCACGAAGCGGAGCGGTGCGGACGAACGCACCGCGCGCTTGCCGAGCTGCGCGAAGGCGCTCCACAGCGGCAGCGAGAACCAGAGCATGCCCTTGCCGAAGGCCAGGAAGAGCAGCGGGAGGCCGTAGAGCAGCGGGTAGCTGGAGAAGCCGACCCCGCCGCTGTAGCCCGTCTCGAGCGGGTCGCCGAAGCGGCTCTGGTTCGCGTAGAGGAGCAGGGCGAGCGCCGGCAGCCCGCCCGCGGCGAACCAGAAGAGATGCACGAGGTGCTTCGCCCGCCAGGTCGCGTGGGCGGCCCACGCACCAAGGCCTGCGAGGGGCAGCGCCTGCGGATAGCGCACGAGCACGCCGAGTCCGCCGAGAAGGCCGGCGAGCAGGAGCGTGCCCGGGTCGCCACCGGCCGGCAGCGGCCGCGCGTAGCGCGCGACCAGCGCGGCACAGGCGACGAGGAAGAAGGTCCCCGGCATGTCGGAGAGCGTCTCGCGCGAACCGGGCCAGAACTGCGTGCACAGCGTCGCGACGCCGATCGCGATCAGCGCATCCTTCGCGCGCACCCCGAGCGCACGCAGCAGCAGCCAGAGCGCGATCACGGTGCCGGCCGCGGCGAGCGGCGAGAGGAAGCTCGCGAAGAAGCGCTCGAAGAAGAACTGGCCGCGCAGCGGATCGGCCTTCAGCTCGCGGAAGCGCGCCTCCGTGTCGGGCCAGAGCCGCGCGCAGAGATCGGCGAGCGCCATCGCCGGGACGAACAACGCCTGGTGGCCGATGGGGAACCACACGTAGCCCTTCCCATCGACGCCCATGCGGCCGTAGCGCGGCAGCTTCGGGTCCTCGAGGTAGGCACCGACGATCGCCTGCTCCGCGGGCCAGCTCGACTGTCCGCTCGCGAGCAGCGCCTCGCGACCCGGACCGACGAGGCCCGGACCGCCCCGTTGCCACCACGCACGGGACGCGTGCATGGTGATCTCCGCGTCCGTGTTCTCGAGGTAACCGTGCGCCGAGAACGCGAACGCGAACAGGCTCCCGAGGAAGAGCAGGGCCAGCGCGAGGCGTGGTTCGCGCGGCGGAGGCGGCAGCCCGTCGGACGTCATGCGGGCGCGAAGCCTAACCGCCGCGCGCGGCCGCTCACCCCTGCGCCTCGGCGTCCATCGCGAGGGTGGGCTCGCTCCTCGTGGTCGCGAGCAGCGAGTCACGCACGAGGTGCCAGAGCAGTCCCGGCATGAGCACGAAGTCGAGCAGCGTGTTCGTGACGAGACCGCCGATCACGACCGTGGCCACCGGGTAGAGCAGCTCGCGTCCGGGCTCGCCCGCGCTCCAGGCGATCGGCAGGAGGCCGATACCGCTGGTCAAGGCGGTCATGAGGACGGGCACCACGCGCTCGCGCGCCGCGAGCACGATCGAGTCGATGCTCAGCGCGTGGCCCTCCTTCCCGACGAGGTGCACGGTGTGGTCGACGAGCAGGATCGCGTTGCGGACCGCCATCCCGAGCAAGGCGATGAAGCCGACGAGCGCCGCGACCGAGAGGTCCTGCCCGGTCACGACGACCGCCGCCACCCCGCCGAGGAAGGCGATGGGACGCGTCGCGAGCACGAGCGCGGCGAGGGCGATCGAACGGAAGTGCAGATAGAGGATCAGCAGCATCGCGCCGAGCGCGACCATGCTGAGCGTCAGGATCGTCTGCGTCGCCGCCTGCTGGGCCTCGAACTGCCCGCTGAGCTCGATCGAGTAGCCCGGACGGAGCGCGAGTCCCTCCCGCACGGGCGCGAGCGCGCGTTCCACGTCGGCGACGACGTCGCCGAGCGCCCGCTCCGCGACGTTGTGCTTCACGACGATCCGCCGCATCGCGTTCTCACGGCGGACCTCGTTGGGAGCCGGGACGAGCCGCACGTCGGCGACGTCGCCGACGCGGACCTGGGCGTCCGAGTTGCCGCGCCGATGGCTGCCGCGCAGCAGGAGATCCTCGATGCCGCGCAGATCGGCGCGGTCCTGCGGGGCGAGCCGCACGCGGATCGGGTACGCGACGTTGCCGATGCGGAGCCGCGAGATCTCCTCGCCACCGAAGGCCAGAGCGACGGTGTCCGCGACCTCGTCCACCGCGACGCCGAGCCGGGCGAGCACCTCGCGGCGCGGCGCGACGTCCACCTGCGGGATCTCCGCGATGCGCTCGGTCTGGAGGTCGCGCACGCCGGCGACGCCGCGCACGGCGCCCTCGACCTCGCGCGCGATCTCGCGCAGGACCTCGAGCTCGGGGCCCGCGATCTTGATCGCGACCTGCGCCGTCACTCCCGAGAGCATGTGGCTCAGGAGGTGTGCGAGCGGTTGCTCGGTCTCCGTCGGCAGGCCGGGGAACTCGGCGGCCAGACGCGCGCGCACGTCGGCCATGATCTCGTCGCGTGTGCGCCGGGTATCCGGATCGAGCACGACGATCGCGTGGCTCTCGGTGATCGGGTCGATATGGGCATCACCCTCGCCGCGCCCGGAGCGCCGCGCGGCGTGCAGCACGCCCTCGACCTGCATCAGCATCTTCTCGAGGCGGCGACCGAAGGCGTCCGAGGTCTCGAGGCTCGCGTCGGGCGGCAGCGAGACGTTGACCTGCAGCGTCCCTTCCTGGAACGGCGGCAGGAACGTGGTCCCGCGCGTGAACGCGATGGCCCCCGCACAGATCGAGAGCGAGACGAGCGCGCCGAGCACGGCTCCGGTGCGGGCGATCGAGAACCGCGCGACGCGCGCGGTGAGGTCGCGCAGCGCGCCGACGACGCGGCCGCCGTACTCGCGGTCGGAGTGACGGGTGGAGCCGAGCAGCAGCGCGCAGAGCACCGGCGTCACCGTGAGCGCGACGAACAGCGAGGCGATCACGCTGACGATGTAGCTCACGCCGATCGGCGCGAAGAGCCGGCCCTCGATGCCGGAGAGGAAGAAGAGCGGGAGGTAGACGACGCAGACGAGCAGCGTCCCGTAGGTCACCGGCTTGCGGACCTCGCTCGCCGCCTCGTAGACGACCTGAAGCACGTTTCGCGGTGCGGGTCGCCGGCCGTTCTCCCAGAGGCGGCGGTAGACGTTCTCGACGTCGACGATGGCGTCGTCGACCAGGGTGCCGATCGCCACGGCGAGACCGCCGAGCGTCATCGTGTCGATCCCGAGACCGAACGCCGCGAAGGTGATCGCCGTGATCGCCACCGACAGCGGGATCGCCGTCAGCGTGATCAGCGTCGTGCGCAGGTTCATCAGGAAGAGGAACAGCACGGCGATGACGAGGATCGCGCCGTCGCGCACCGCGGCGCCGACGTTCTCCAGCGCGCGGTCGATGAAGTCCGCCTGACGGAACATGCCGTCGATGACCTCGACGTCGGGCGGCAGCGACGGTGCGAGCGACGTGAGTTCCGCCAGGACGCGCGCGGTGAGTTCCACCGTGTCGATGCCCGGTTGCTTGGTGAGCACGAGGAGCACACCGGCCCGGCCGTCGACCCCCGCATCGCCCACGGCGATCGCCGCGGGGCCGAAGGTGACCTCGGCGACGTCGGCGATCCGGACGGGGCGCACGGCGTCGTCGCGCACCAGGGCCTCGCCGAGCTGCTCGGGATCGACGATGCGCCCGCGGACGCCGACGAGCGGCGCCGTCGGGCCCTGCGGCAGCACGCTGCCCGAGACGCTCACGTTGGCCCTCACGACGGCGTCGCGCAGCTCGCGCAGCGTCACGTCGAAGGCGCGCAGGCGCGCGGCGTCCGCCGTCACCTGGAGCTCGGTGCCGCGCGCGCCGTTGGTGACGACCTGGGCCACGCCGCGGAGCGCGAGCACGCGCGGCTTCACGTCGCGATCGACGATGCGGCGCAGTTCGGCCTGGCTCGTGTCGCCATCGGCGCGGAAGCCGATCACCAGGATCTGCCCCATGATGCTCGTCAGCGGCGCCATCTCGACGTGCGCGCCCTCGGGCAACTCGGCGAGTTGGAGCTTTTCGCCCACCACCTGGCGCGCGCGGTAGGGATCGACGCTCCAGTCGAACTCCGCGTGGACGACGGCCATGCCTGCGGCACTCGACGAGCGCACGCGCTCGATGCCGGGCGCGCCGTTGAGCACCTGTTCGAGTGGACGCGCCACGAGCTGCTCGACGTCGTCGACGCTCATGCCGTGCACGTCGGCGATCAGCGTCACCACCGGGCGATCGAGATCGGGGAGCACGTCGATCGGCATGCGCAGCGCGGCGAGCGTGCCGAACACGGCGATCGTGAGGGCGGTCAGCAACACGACGAGCCGGTTGCGGAGCGCGAGACGGATGATGGTGTCCAGCATCGCGAGGCTCAGTGGTCGTGGTCGTGATGGCCCGCTTCGGCGGCGCCGCCGGCGGCGAGGGCGAGGGCGTAGGCGCCGCGCACGACCACCGCGATCCCGTCGGCGAGTTCGGACGGTGCGTTCTCCGGCCCGCGGATCGCCGCGGACGTCCCGTCCTCCGCGAGCACGACGACGGGCTGCGGGTGGTAGTGACCGCCCCCTTCGTCGAGGAAGACGATGCGCGCACCGCCGCGCTCGACGATCGCCTCGCGAGGCACGACCCACACGGCTTCGAGCGTGGTCGTCGGGACCAGGAGCTGGTAGCGCATGCCCGGTTGCAGCGCCCAGGCCCGCGCGCCGTCGCGCTCGATCGCCTGGTTCGTCAGCTCGGCCCAGGCGACGACTCCCGGCCGATCGAGGGCGGCCTGCTCCGCGGGGACGAGCGCGGTCAGTCGCAGATCCGCGAGGTCTTGGCCGCTGCCGGCGACGAGGGCCTTCGCCGCGCATGCGCGACCGCTCGCGAAGCTCGCCTGGAGGATCGCGAGCTCGGAGCCGACCGGATCGACGCGCAGGCGGAGGCGCCGCGGATCGCGCAGCGTGACCAACGCGTCCCCGGCGCGCACCGGCTGCCCCGGTCGCGCGTGGAGGGCGGCGACGTCCCAGTCGTCCGAGCCCGGACTCGCGCCGATCTGCGGCGCGGTCACGACCATGACCTCGTCGAGTGCTCCGGCGTCCGCGAGACGGCGCACGTCGGCGATCGAGCGACCGTCGAGCAGGAGCGAGGCGATCGTCATGAAGCCACGCGCGCGGTCGGGTTCCGCCTCGAGCCATGCGGCGAGCGCTTCGAGCGACACACCGTGCGCGCCGAGTTCGGCGATCGCGCCGACCGCGAGGGGGAGATCGGCCAGCGGCCGCGGCAACGCCGCGACCACGCGCGGTGCCGCGGGCGGCCAGAGGTTGCCGTGCTGGAGCGCGCGGATCGCGTGGGCGGCGTCGTAGAGGCGGGCGTCACGGTCGTCGAGCAGTGCGCCGATCTGCTCGTTCGCGAAGCCGTGGCGTTCCAGCTCGTGGCGGGCATGCAGCGCCGCGGCCTCCTGACGGCGGAGCTCGTAGCCGAGCTCGATGCGGCGCTGGCGTGGCACCAACGGCGCGTCTTCGCTGGCGGCGTCGATCGCCGTCAGGCGCGCGAGTTCGTCGCGAACGGCGGCGATCGCCGCCTCGGCGTTGCGCAGCAGGCCGAGCGCGGCGTGGATCTCGTCGTGGCTCGGATAGACGAACTCGTGGGTGATCGAGAGCTCCGGCGGCGGGAGCGCCTCGCGTTGCACGCGCATCAGCGGCTCTCCGGGCCTCGCGATGCGACCGGGTGCGACCTCGACCGACACGACGACGCCACCCAGCGGTGCATGCACGTCGCGCCGCGTCGACGGCAGGTCCTCGACCTGCGCCGCGATGCCCTGCGTCCGCACGAAGGCCCGCCGGGCGAGCTTCTCCGTCTGCAGACCGAGGCTCTCGGCGCCGCCGGGATCGAGGTGCACGACGCCGTCCTCGTGCGCGTGGTCGCTGGCGGATGCCGTACCCGCGGCATCGTGCGCGTCGTGGTCCTCCGCGGGCACGAGCCAGCGGCCGGTGACGAGTCCGAGGATCGTCGCGAGCGCGGCGATCAGGGGCAGTTCCCATCGCATGGCTTTCATCGGTGGTCCTCCGGCGTCCCGTGGGCGGCACGCAGCACTTCGTCGTGGGTCTTCGGATCGAGAGGGGGTGGCTCGATCGCGTCGGGCGCGCGCGCGCCGAGTTCGAGCAGGGGGATGCAAAGGGTCCGTTCGAGGGCGAGCCAGGCCTCGAGTTCGTCGACCCCGGCGTCGAGAAGCGTGCGCTTGGCGCGCGCGAGGGCGCGCTCGCTCTCGAGGAGCAGGAGGACGTTGCCCTCACCGGCCTGCACCGCACGCCGTGCGAGCTCGACCGCACGCAGCGCGGTCGGGAGCAGCGCGACCTCGGTGGCGCTGCGCCGAGCCCGTGCGTCGTGCAGGGCGCGGGTGGCGCGGGCGAGTTCGGCGAGCGTCGTCGCGACGGCGGTCTCGTAGGCGATGCGGGCCTCGTCGCGCGCGGCCTCCGCCTCGCGGATCGCCTTCCGGTTGCCGTCGAAGAGCGGCAGCCGCAGACCGATGCCGAGCGCGAAGACGTTCTTGTCCTCGCCGGGCTCGTCGCTGAACGACGGCGAGAGCTCGAGATCGGGGACCTGCTTCGCCACCTCGAGGCGCAGCGAGCGCTCGGCGAGCGCGTACGCGCCGCGGGCGCGCAGGAGGGCCGGCGTGTGCAGCGCGGCGAGTTCCTGCAGGCGCTCCGCGGCGACGTCGAATGCGGGTGGCGTCGGCAGCTCGCCCTGCACGCGCGCGAAGCGCGACCCGTCGACGCCCGTGCGCTGCGCCACCGCGCATTCGGCGGCGCCGAGCTCCGTGCGGGCGTCGAGCGCCTCTCCCGCGCGCAGCGTCGCCTCGAGCGCCGTGGTCGCCGCATCGGCGGCGCCGAAACCACCCGCGTCCACGAGACGCTCGGCGAACGCGTGCGCGCGCGCGGCGAGCTCGGCGGTCTCGTCCGCGAGACCCGCTCGTGAGCGCGCGGCGAGCAGCGCGACCCAGTCGGCGCGCAGGGCGAGCTGCTGCTCGCGCAGCGTGAGCAGGGCGTCGATGCGTTGCACCTCGGCGCGCGCGCGGTCGAGGTCGCTCGCGGCGGCGAGGCGTTCGCCGAGCGGGATGCGCAACGCGAGGCTCGCGAACGGGCTCGCCCGGCCGGCGGCGACGTCGTCGCCGAAGGCGAGCTGCGGCCCGATCTGGAGTTCGGGGTCCGGCCAGGGCTCGTCCTCGCGTGCGCGCGCGGCGGCGGTCGCCGCATGCGCACGCGCGAGGCGCACGATGGGCGAGTGTTCGCGCAGCCAGGCATCGGCCTGCGCGAGATCGATGCCCGCGGGCGCCGGGTTCGGCTCGGGGAGAGAGGGATCCGCGGCCGAACCGCGACGGGCGGTCTCGGCGGCGAAGATCGCGGCGCTGTCGAGCGGCGCGGGTTCGTAGCCGTGGCACGCGGCGAGCAGAGCGGGCAACGCGGCGACTGCGGGAGCAGCACCCCGCAGCCATGGGACAGGACGGAAGAGATTCACGGCGGACCTTCGTGAGCGGGACGGACGACGACGTGATGCGGACCGGAGGGTCCGCGACACGGGTCCGCTCAGATCACGAGGACCGTGACCACGCGCGTCGCGTGCGCACGCGCGCGAGCACGCGATTCGGCATCACGCGCAGCGAAGCGATCCGGCGGTCGCGGGGTGGGCGAGGCCAGGCTCGGTCGCGAACATTCGCCGCTCGGCGTGGCGAGCGCGATCAGGAGCGCGGTGCCGGGGCCGGCGTCGAGGCGCGGCGCGTCGAGGTCGACGCGATCGCGCAGGCCGTCGAGCGCGACGTCGATGCACGGCGCGTGCGGCTCGCCTCCGTTCGCATCGCGGCCCTCGTCGCGGAGGTCGTGCGGCGCGTCGCAGGGGCAACCGAGTCCGACGCCGAGCCCGATCTCGATGCCGCCATCGGCCTGGAGGCAGAGGGTCAGACCCGCGGCCGGCGTGCCGACGAGGATCGCGCACGCGAAGAGCGCGATCAGCAGCGTCGAGCGACGGGGGCGGTCCGACATCGAGGGCGGGAGACTAGGACCGCGGCGCGGTGCTCGCCAGGGCCTCGATCCGTGGAGGCCCGCGCATGGCCATGGGCTACGCTCGCCCGGGCCGACGCCGAAGGCCTTCGCATGGCCGTCTACCGCTACCTCGCCATCGATTGCGGGGACTCCGCCGCCGCCGACGCGATGGCTGCCGGGTTCTCGGACCTGCCCCTCGTCCTCGAGGATGGTCTGCGCACGCGTTGCGGCGTGATGACGCGGCGTGACGGCGGAGGCCGGTCGTGGTGTCTCGTGCGACCCTTCGGCGCGAGCAGCAATGCCGCCTGGCTCGACGGCTCGCGCGAACCCCTCTTGGCGAGCGTCGAGCAGTGCGTGTCGTTGGGCGCGGCCCTCTATGCGCAGCTGAGGACCGCGCCGCCGTTTGCGCGCGCGCTCTACGGCGCGGAGGCCTTCGACGCGTTCTTCGACGTCGAGGACCTGCACGATCTCTTCGCGGGTGGAGCGGGGCTCTTCGATACGGGTTGGGAGGGGCTCGTCCTGCACCGCGCGCTGCACGCGAGCCTCGGAGCACCGGGAGGCTTCGTGCCGTTCCGCGAGGATGCGGTGTGGCGCCCCTACCCGTGCGGCTGAGGGCGGCGGCGCGCGGACCGCGCCGGACGCGAGGATCAGCCCGCGAGGATCAGCGCACGATGCGCCCCGACTCGTCGTAGCGCAGGGCCTCGAACTGCGGCTCCGCGAGCCGCGTGAACAACGCATCGGTGCGCGCGACCGCGTCGACGGCGTCGATCGCGAACATGCGGAAGGCCTCGAGCTCACCGCGACCGAGCAGGCTCTGGTAGGTGCCCTGCGACTTGTGCGCGGCGACGGCCCAGGACGTGACGATGCGGTAGTCGAGCTTGTTCTCGAAGCCGAACTTCTGCGTGCGATCGAAGGTCCACGCGCGGATGTCGTCGCGCGACCGCGTGATCGGGAAGCCATCGAGCACGTAGGGGTGGGTCGGAGGATCGCCGTCCTTCGTCATCCCGAACGCGCCGAGCGCGATCGGGCGCCGCTCGCGCGGCATCGCGGCGACGGCCTCGAGCGCGAGGATCGTCGCGGCCTTGTGATGGCCGTGCGTGGTCGGCACCGGCAGGTGCACGAAGACGAAGTCGTAGCCACCGGCATCGAGCACGCGCGCGATCTCGCCGCGCACACGCGGGAGATCCCAGACCTTCGCGCCCTCGCCGAGGACCTCGTTCGGGTCCTGCGTGTAGCGATGGTCGAGCTCGGAGAGGAAGAAGACCTCGCGCACGCGCAGCACGCGCGCGGCCTCGCGCATCTCCGCCTGACGGATCGCCGGCAGCTCGCTGCGCCCCGTCTCCGGGTCGGTGAGGCGACGACCGTAGACGACCTCCGCGAGCGTCGAATACTTGTAGCCCGCCTCGCCGTTCGTGATGACGAGGATGTCGCAGGGTCCGCCGAGGTGCGTGGCGGTCTTGTAGAGCGTGCCCGCGAAGCCGGTCTCGTCGTCGGGATGCGCGACGACGCAGAGCACGCGCGGTCCCGCGGCGGGGGAGGGCGGCGCCGGAACGCGCGGTGCGACGCCGCACGAGGCTGCGCCGAGGGCGATGAGGACGGCGGCGACACCGGGGCGGACGACGCGGCGCGGCGCCGCGCTGGACTTGGTTCTCGCGATCACGCGACGGATTGGAGGGGCGGAGCACGGCTTGGCAAGCCTCTGGACCCGTTGCGGCCGTCGCCCCCGGGGGGACCCCGCCCGCTCCCCCCACGCCCGACGCGAGGCGGGCTAGCATGCGGCGTGGCCCGTTCCGACCGTTCGGGCGGGCCTCGCTCCACGAACTCAACGCTCGATCGACGCATCGGCATCTGGCGATGCGCAACCGGCCCGCAGGGCCGGAGGTGACGACATGAACTTCGTCTCGCGGGAAGAACTGCGGCGCCTGCTGGCGACACCGCACGGCAATCAGAGCTTCATCCTCAACGGCGAGGATCTCTCCGGTCTCGATCTGCGCGGCGTCGATCTCTCCGGCGCCCTGCTGCGACACGCCGACCTGAGCTGCTGCGACCTCAGCCACGCCGACCTGCACGGCGCGCAGCTCCAAGGTGCCAATCTGCAGGGGGCGAGGCTCTGTGGCGTCGACCTCCACGGTGCGAACCTCAATGGCGCCAATCTGCGCGGCGCCTACCTGATGGATGCGGACCTGCGCGGGGTCATGCTCGCCGAGGCTCGCGTCGGCGGGATGGTGATCAGCAACACCCGCTTCGACGGCGCGTTCCTCGGCGAGCGCGTCCGTCGGAGACTCGGCGTGCCCCTCTGAGAGCCCGAGAGAGGATCCATCGTACGGGCTCTCAGATGCCTGCTGGGCCGCATCCGCGGCCACGCAGAGGTCGAGAGACAGATTGTCTCTCAACCTCTGAGCGCGGTCGCGGGGCATGATGCGCCGCTGACCCCGCATGCGGATCCTGCTCTACCACTGGCACGAGGCCGAGGTGAACGAGCGCGCGGCCGAGCTGCGCGCGCGCGGCCACGAGGTCTCGCCGCAGTTCCGTGGCCAAGGTCTGCCGATGAAGGCGGTCGACGCGTTCGCGCCGGAGCTCGTCGTCATCGACCTGCGTCGCCTGCCTTCCCACGGGCGTGAGATCGCGATCGCACTGCGCGGGCGGAAGAACACGTCCGCGGTGCCGTTGCTCTTCGTCGTGCCGGACCCCGCGGTCGGCGAGACCGTCCGCGGCGAGCGCCTCCGCGAGGACTTTCCCGATGCCACGTTCTGCTCCTGGTCGCGGATCGCGAGCGCGCTTCGCGCCGCGCGTGGGCAGTCCCCCGCGACGCCGTCCGGAGCGCCGCGCGTCGCGGTGCCCGCGGTGTGTTCGACGAAGCCCCTCGCCGCGAAGCTCGGCGTGAAGCCGGACACGGCCCTGCTGCTGCTCGGTGCGCCCGGGGGCTTCCAGGCCGTGCTCGGCGAACTGCCCCGCGGCGTGCGCGTCTTCGCCGGTCCGCGAGGGTCCGCGGCGACCATCGTGCTCTTCGCGCCGCGGCGCGCGGTGCTCGCGAATGAGCTGCCCGCGGCGGTCGAGCGGCTCGAGGCGCGCGGTGCGCTCTGGGTGGCCTGGCCCAAGCGCAGCTCGGGGGTCGCGACCGACCTGGCAGAGGACGGCGTGCGCGAACTCGCCGCCGCCAACGGGCTCGTCGACGTGAAGGTCTGCGCGATCGACGCGACCTGGTCGGGGCTCTGCCTGCGGCGCCGCGCCGCGCGCTGATCGGCGCCGCGCGAGCGATCGGGGGGCAGCGAGAAGGGACTTGATCGTGCGTGGCGCACCCGGGATACCGCCGGCCCACGACCATGAGCGATCCGGTTCGAACGAGACGCGGCGGCAAGGCCATGCCCTCCCTCGCCGTCCTGCTCCTCGCCGGGCTCTGGTTCGTCGCCGACCGGCTCGGCCTGATCCCGGCGTCGGGTGCCGCCAGCCCGAGCTCGCCGGACTCGCCGGCGGCGCCCGCGAGCGGTGCTACGCCGGCGGGCACGCAGACCGTGCTCGACGCGCATCGACGCGGTCGCTCCGACGTGCAGGTGAGGGTCAGCGGTCGCATCGTCCGCACCCTGGCGGACGATCAGGACGGGGATCGCCATCAGCGCTTCGTGCTGCGGCTCGACGGCGCCGACCACACGGTGCTCGTCGCACACAACCTCGACCTCGCGCCGCGCGTGCCGCTGGCGGAGGGCGATGCGGTGGTCGTGCATGGCGAATACGAGTCCAACGCGCAGGGCGGCGTCCTGCATTGGACGCACCACGACCCCGCAGGCCGCCATCCCGACGGCTGGATCGAGCACGCGGGCAAGACCTACCGGTGAGCGCTCCGACGCGGATCGGGTCCGCGCGAACGCAGCCAGACCCAGACGACGAACGATCGAGATGACGACCTACAAGATCGAGGAAGTGGAGGGCATCGGCCCCGTCTATGCCCAGAAGCTCATCGCCGCCGGCGTGAAGACGACCGACGATTTCCTGAAGGTCTGCGCCGACCAGAAGGGGCGCGACAAGGTGGCGAAGGACACCGGCATCTCCGCGACGCATCTCCTCAAGTGGGCCAACATGGCCGACCTCATGCGGATCGACGGCGTCGGCAAGCAGTTCGCCGAGCTGCTCGAGGGTGCGGGCGTCGACACCGTGAAGGAGCTGCGCAACCGCCGCGCGGACAACCTCGCCACCAAGATGGCCGAGGTGAACGAGAAGAAGAAGCTCTGCAAGGTGAACCCGTCGGAGAAGGAGATCTCCGGTTGGATCACGCAGGCGAAGGCGATGACGCCGCTGATCACGCACTGATCGGCCGAGGCCGCGTCGGACGAGGCCGCGTCGGACCCGGAGGTCGAGAGCCGATCCGGTCCTCGAGCTCTGCGTGGCCGCAGGCGCGACCGCCGGCGGGCATCGGAGAGCCCGCACGATGGTGTTTCCCTCGGGCGATCAGCGCCCGGTCGAGACCGGCACCTGCGCCTTCTTGAGGAAGAGCACGGCGAAGCAGTCGTCGACGGTGCCGCCGGGTTCGAAGTGGCCGTCCGGCTGCTGCATCGCGAGCAGCAGGGACGCACCCTCGAAGTACCAATCGCGCTCGTCGAGCCGCGCGATCTGGCCGAGTTCGCAGGCGCGCTCGAGTCCGTAGAGCCAGTAGAGGCGCCAGGAATCGTGCCCATCGGCACGGCCGGGATTGCTGCGCACGTCGAGGTGCCGGGCGAGCCAGGCGAAGCCGGATCGCGTCGCCTTGCCGATCTCGCCCGCGAGTTCGCCGCGCAGGCCGCCCTTCTCGCGCAGCGCGGCCTGCACGATCTGCAGGCTCGCGACGCCCGCGGCGGTCATGCTGCCGTACGGCGGATCGACCGGCATCCGGTAGCTCCAGCCGCGCACGTCCGCCCCGGTGCTCGTCGGTCGGCCCTTGTTCTGCGCGAGCTGGCGGTAGCTCGTCAGCGAGAGGTTCGCATTGCCCTCGCTCGGGCACAGCATCTCGAGCCAGTGCCGCCCCGCGCTCGCCCACAGCTCCGACGGGACCTCGATCCCGCAGAGCTGCGCGGACCAGAGTCCGAGCAGCGCGTACTGCGTGTTCGAGTGGTCGAAGTCCTCGCCGCCGGTGTAGGTCCAGCGGCTGGTCCTGCCCTTGTCGGTGCGCGGATCGCGGTTGTCGATCAGGCGCGCGACCCACTCCGTCATCCGTCGCCGGTCGGCCTCGCTCGGGGTCCGCTTCCGCGGACCGTCGATCAGGCCCTCGAGGATGTGCTGTCGCTCGTTCGGATCCGCATAGAAGGTCTCGAACGCCATCAGCGCGAGCGCGAGCGTGTAGGTGTCGCGCAGCCGGCGCGTCCGCAGCACCTCGAGGGCATCGAGCAGGTCGGGGTCGTCACGTCGCAGGCCGGCCTTCTGCACCGTGAGTGCGAGGAGTGCGATCTCGCCGCCCGCACCGTCGACGTGCGGCTCCTTCTCGTCGAGCGGCGGGAGGCGACCGAGCTGCTCGTTCAGCTTCAGCACGAGGTGTTCGCGGCCGCGCACGATCGCGTCACCGACCTTCTCGCGGAACGCCACGCTGTCCGCGACGAGCTCCTCGCGAAGATTCCAGTTCTCCTGGAGCGTGAGGCCGATGTGCTTCCACTCGCGCTCGGGAGGCAGCGTGATCGTGACGTCGAGCCGGGCGTCGAAGCCGCTCACACGCCCCGCCGCGACGTCGATCTGGCGCGTGATCTCGAGCGTGCCCTCGAGGCCGTGGTCGTAGGAGCGCTGGAGGGCCTCGAGGCGCTGCTTGCGATCGCGTGCCGGGCCCTCGATGCGTGCCTCGTCCAGCGTCGTGCGCGTGATGCGACACAGCAGCCGTTGCCGGCCGCGCTCGTTCGGCGCAGCGGCCTCGATCTCGAGGAGCAGGCGACCGAAGGGCTTCACGAACGCCGCCTCCGCGCGGGACTTGCCGGCCTTGTGGGTCCCGAGGTCGAAGGCGACGAAGGGCAGCAGCTCGCCGAGGTCGAGCGGTTGGCGCGCGACCCCGCGGCCCTTGGGGTCGAGGTCGGTCGGCAGCAGGACTCCGCCGCCGAACATCACCGGCACGCCGAAGGCGTGCGGCGCCGGCGCGCCGGGCTTCGGCTTCGGCTCGATCGCGCGCGTCTCGACGCTGCGCTCCCGCGCGAAGATCAGCGAGTGGTCGGCGGGCAGCGACCAGCGCGGCGCCTGCGCCGAGCCGGGTCCCGCGAGGCCCGCGGCGACGGTGACGCAGAGGAGGGGGAGGGAATGGCGCAGCATCACGAGGAGACGGGCGCGCGATCGCGCTCACGGAAGGGGGCGCGGACGACGAGGGGCGCGCGGAGTCTAGCCGGGCCCTCGGGTCGTCGCGCCGCGCTCGAGACGCGCGAGCAGCCGTCGCGCCGCATCGGGCAAGGCGGTGCCCGGACCGAAGATCAGCGCGCATCCCGCGCGCGCGAGCGCCGCATGGTCCTGCGCCGGGATCACGCCGCCGGCGACGACGAGCACCTCGGGGGCGCCCTGTGCGCGGAGCGCCTCGATCAAGGCCGGCACGAGCGTCTTGTGACCACCGGCAAGCGAGCTGATGCCGACGACGTGCACGTCGTTCTCGATCGCCTGCCGGGCGACCTCGGCCGGGGTCTGGAAGAGCGGGCCGACGTCGACGTCGAAGCCGAAGTCGGCGAAGGCGGTGGCGACGACCTTGGCGCCGCGGTCGTGGCCGTCCTGGCCCATCTTCGCGACGAGCAGGCGGGGGCGACGACCTTCGCGCTCGAGGAACGCGGCCGTCGCCGCGCGCAACGACTCGATCGCCGACTGGTCGCGACTCGCGCCGGCATAGACGCCGCGGATGGTCTGCACCTCGGCCTCGTAGCGCGAGAACACCGCCTCCATCGCGCTGCTCATCTCGCCGACCGTCGCCCCGGCGCGAGCCGCTTCGATCGCGAGCGCGAGGAGGTTGCCGTCGCCGCGCGCGCCGGCGGAGAGGGCCGCGAGCGCCGCGGCGACGCGCGCCGCGTCGCGCGTGCGCTTCAGCTCTTCGAGCCGCGCGACCTGCTGCGCGCGCACCGTCGCGTCGTCGATCGAGAGCACGTCGAGCGGCTCGTCGTGTTCGGGGGCGAAGCGATTGACGCCGACGATGACGTCCGCGCCGGAGTCGATGCGCGCCTGGCGCCGCGCCGCGGCCTCCTCGATGTGCCGCTTCGGGATCCCCGCGAGCACCGCCTTCGCCATGCCGCCCGCCTTCTCGATCTCCGCCATCAGCGCGCGGGCGCGCGTCGCGAGCTCGTGGGTGAGGTGCTCGACGTGACGCGAACCGCCGAGCGGGTCGATCAGCCGCGCGATCTCCGTCTCCTCCTGGAGCACGAGCTGCGTATTGCGCGCGATGCGCGCGGAGCGCGCCGTCGGCAGGGCGATCGCCTCGTCGAACGAGTTCGTGTGCAGGCTCTGCGTGCCGCCGAGCACCGCGGCGAGCGCCTCGATCGTGGTGCGGGTCACGTTGTTCCACGGGGCCTGCGCGGTGAGCGACCAGCCGGACGTCTGGCAGTGCGTGCGGAGCGCGAGGCTCTTCTCGTCCCGGCTGCCGAAGCCCGCCACGATCTCCGACCACAGCATGCGCGCGGCGCGCAGCTTCGCGACCTCCATGAAGAGGTCCATGCCGATGCCCCAGAAGAACGAGATGCGCGGCGCGAAGTCGTCGATCGCGAGACCCGCGGCGATCCCCGTCCGCAGGTACTCGAGGCCGTCGGCGAGCGTGTAGGCGAGCTCGAGGTCGGCGGTCGCTCCCGCCTCCTGCATGTGGTAGCCGGAGACGGAGATGCAGTTGAAGCGCGGCAGCTGCCGCGCGCAGTGCGCGAACACGTCGCCGACGATCCGCATCGACGGACCCGGCGGGTAGATGAAGGTGTTCCGCACCATGAACTCCTTCAGGATGTCGTTCTGGATCGTGCCGCTCAGCGCCGCGGGCGACACCCCCTGCTCCTCGGCGGCGACGATGTAGAGCGCGAGGATCGGGATGACCGCGCCGTTCATCGTCATGGAGACCGACACGCGGTCGAGCGGGATGCCGGCGAAGAGGATCCTCATGTCGAGGATCGAGTCGATCGCGACGCCCGCCATGCCCACGTCGCCGAGCACGCGAGGATGGTCGCTGTCGTAGCCGCGATGGGTCGCGAGGTCGAAGGCGACCGAGAGCCCCTGTTGCCCCATCGCGAGGTTGCGCCGGTAGAAGGCATTGCTCGCCTCGGCGGTGGAGAAGCCCGCGTATTGCCGCACGGTCCACGGCCGCTGCGCATACATCGTCGGGTAGGGCCCGCGGACGAAGGGTGGCACGCCGGGCAGCGAGTGGATCTGTGGATCGAGACCCTCGAGCGCGCGATCGTCGTACGTCGCCGGGATCGCGATGCCCTCGGGAGTCGCCGTCGGCGGCTGCGGCGCGTCGGGCTGCGCGATCAGGTCCTCGGTCAGCTCGTCGAACCCGTAGGCGATCTTCGTGAAGTCTGGCTTCGGCATCCTTCGCCGGAGCGTAGCGCGCGGGCGGGGTCGAGCGCGCGAGTTCGGGTGGCTGGCGGTGCGCGCGTCCCGCGGCGACACTCCCGCGCCATGCGTGATCCCCTCTCGCCGTTCCGTGCCTGCGCGGCTCTCGCGCTCGCCGTCGTGTTGCCGATCGCCTCGGCCTTTGCGCAGGGAGATGGGGCGAAGGGCGCGGGTGGGGCGAGCGCCCTTGCCGAGCCGAAGCTCTTCGGCCACCGCTCGGTCGTCGACGGTCTCGACCTGCTCTTCCTCCACGGCAGCGACGACGAACAGGCGTTCACCGAGGGCTATCTCTGCGCGGAGCGCATCCAATCGCTCTTCGCCGACTTCGCGCTGCACAACGACTTCGTGCCGAAGCCCGCGGCGTGGGACCTCGCGATGCGGCCGCAGCTCGACCGGAGCATCGTCGTCGACGAGCGGCTGCGGGCCTGGGCGGCGGGCGTGCTCCGCGGCATGGCCGCGCGCGACCCGGCGACTCTCACGATCGCCGAGCTCGAGCGGGACCTCACGGTCGACGACCTGCTCGGCATCGCGGCGCTGCCGGACTTCGTCGGGCTCATGTGTTCGTCGATCGCGGTCTTCGGCGAGGCCGCCAAGACCCCCGGTCCACTCGTCGCCCGCAATCTCGACTACATGGCGACGGCGAAGCTGCTCGAGTACGTGCAGCTCGTGGTGCGCACCGGGCGCAGCGGCCGCGCCGACACGATCTCGCTCGCGTGGCCGGGGCTCGCGGGCGTCGTGACCGGCATCTCGGATCGCGGCGTGTTCGTGGCGATCCACGACGTGATGACGAAGAAGATCGGCCGCGAACGCTGCGTGCCCCGCACCATGGCGCTGCTCGGCCTGCTCGAGACCTTCACGCCCGGCGTGGACCCGGCGAAGGCGGCGGGCGACGTGCTGCGCACCTCGCGCTACGGCATGGGCGGCAACGTGATGTTCGCGTGGCGCGGGGCGGAGGGTCTCGCCCCGGGCGCGGCCATCCTCGAGATCGGTCCCGACGACTTCACCGAGGACGGCGTGACCGTGCGCGGTCCCTCCGAGGGGCAGACCTTCGTCGTGTGCAGCAATCACTACCGCGAGCGCGCCGAGGCCGAACGTTGCTGGCGCTTCCAGGCGCTCGTCGACGGGCTGCAGAAGCGCGAATCGGCGCTCGAGTTCGCGGGACTCCGCAAGTTGATCCGCCACTCGCAGGTGAGCATGACCCTGCACCAGGTGTGCGTCGATCTCTCGACGGGTGAGCTCGCGATCCGCGTGCGTCGCGAAGTCGACGGCAACAACGTCGGTGGTCGCTGGACCGAGCCGAAGGGCCTGCGCATGGACGAACTCTTCGCCGAAGCGCGCCGAGGCGCTCCCGCCGCCCCGGCGGCGGAACGCGGCCGTTGAACGCCGGAGCCGTCGTCGCCGCCGCGCTGCCGCTCGCGTTGCTGCTGGGCTGCGCGGAGCGGGCCGCGGTGGAGCGCGTGAGCGTCGTGCACCTCGCGTGGCCCGGGCGTCCCGCGAGCGACGCGATGGACCGCGATACCTTCGGCGATGCGCGCGTGATCGCGCGCGCCTCGCGTCTCGCGTTCACGCGCGTCACGCGCGACGCGGCGGAGCCGGCCTGCCGCGAGCTCCTCGATGGCGTCGGCACGCTCGTCTTCCTCGGCGAGGTCGCGATCGCGCGCCGCATGGGCGTCGCGTCACCGCGCGCCTGGCTCGCGTTCCTCGACGCCGCGCTCCTCGCGGCGCGCGCCCATGCGGAGCTCGGGACGCGCGGCGATCCCGCCGCGGTCCGGGTGCTCGCGTCGCACGACGTCGCCCTCGGCTTCCCCGCGCGGGCACGTGCGCGGCTCGCGGCGAGCGCCGACCCCAGCACGGCGGCGACGCTGCTGCGCGCCCGCGCCGAGCTCGCCTGCGGCGAGGTCGCCCTCGCCCGCGCGACGCTCGACGCGGTCGACGCGGCGCAGGTGCCGCCGGCTCTCGCGGCGCGCCTGCTGCTCGCGGAGCGACGTGCGCGGGAGGCGGTCGAGCGGATCCGGTCGATCGCGGCGGCCGACGCCGAGGCACGGCTCGCGTTGGCCGAGGCGTTGCTCGATCTCGATCGGCGCGCCGAGGCGCAGGCCCTGCTGCGCGAGCTCGCCGATGGGGTCGGCGAGCCGGGTGCGCGCGCCGAGGAACTGCTCGCGGGCAGCCTGCGCGGCGACGCCGGCCACGCACACGGTCGGTGAAGCGCCCCTCGGCGCGGGCTATGGTGCCGCGCCCATGGTGTGTCCTGAACGCCTACCCTCACCCGAGGTGAGGCGATGCTGTGTCGAACTTGCGGGTGCGAGTCCCGCTGCGGCAAGCGCCGTAGCGCCGCGTAGCAGGCTCCAGTCGCCGCGAGAGATCGCGTCGGCCAAGCGGAGCGTCCAGAGCCCCCGTCGAGGTGTGTGCCTCGGCCGGGGGGAGCAAAGTCGCAGGCCCA
>JADLHO010000131.1 GCA_020848735.1 Planctomycetota bacterium
AACCTGGTGCGGACGATCCCCGCCGGCGAGATCATCACCCGCACCAACACCCTGACCGAGCCACCCGACTCGCTGCTGCAGGCAATGCGGATCTTCTTCCTCGGAGTGGCCGCCGGGCGGCTGGTCGACGGCGGAGGAGGGAATCGCTCGATGATGGTCCATCCGTCGCAGCAGACGATGCTGCACGGCGACTACTGCCGATGGGTGAATGAAGCAAAGGCGCGGTGGGTTCAACTCCTCGGCTTGCCGCAAGGCGACCCGGACCGGCTCGAGCTGATCGACGAGCTGCGAGACTCACACGCCGATCTCCAGGCGACCGTCGCGAACCTGCGGCCGCTCGACGAACTGCTCAGCGTGCTCGCGTGGTCGATCCGCCGAACGCGGGTCTGGGAGGTCAACACTGCAGGTGGCCCCACGCCAGAGATCGACTGGGGGACCGACTACAGCCACGTCCTAGTGGGCGGGCAGGCTATGGACCGCGGCTTCACGGTCAACGGCCTCACCGTGACCTACATGCCGCGCGGCGTGGGCACGGGCACCGCCGATACGATCCAGCAGCGCGCGCGCTTCTTCGGGTACAAGCGCCTGTACCTTGGTTATTGCCGAATCTACCTCGAAGCGGCCGCGCGCGCCGCCTATCAGAGCTACGTCGAGCACGAGGAGAACCTCAGGCAGCGGCTCACCGAGCATCGGCGTACGGGCCGACCGCTCACCGATTGGAAGCGCGCCTTCTTCCTAGACCAGCAGTTGCAGCCCACGCGCCGCAGCGTAATGGACCTCACGTACCTCCACGATGTGCTCTCGGACGAGTGGTACGTCACGAGAGCCCCGCACGACTCCGAGGAGGCGGTGGTCACGAATCGCGAGATCGTCCGCCGCTTCCTGGAGCGCCTCACACTTCAGCCGGACGCTGGCTCGCCGCAGCGAACTGAGATGCAGCAGCACCACCTGGCCGACGAGGTCCCACTCTCCTTGGCCCTTGCCGACCTGCTCACGCCAATGCGCATCACGCGTGCCCAGGATTCTCAGCGCTACACAGGGCTGCTCCTCCAGGTGCGCGAGTATCTCGATGCCCACCCCGCCGCGCTGTGCCGTGTCTACACGATGAGCCGGGGAGCCGAGCGCGAGCGGTCCGTCGACCGCGAGGACGAGATCCCTATGCTGAGGCTCTTCCAGGGTGCTCATCCTGTCTTTCCTTTGACACAGCGTGGAGCGATCTACCCCGGCGACAGCGAGATGAGGGCGCCGACCGGGCTGACGATACAGGTCCACCGGCTTCGCGTTGTACGAGCCGACGATTCGGTCTTGGACGATGTGCCGGCGCTCGCAGTGTGGGTACCGAGCGAGATGGCCGAGGCCTGGGTAGTTCAGGAGCCGCCGAGGTGAGACTGGCTCAGCTCTTCGAGTCGCTGCCCGCTGCCGCCGCAGACGGTGAGCTGCCGTCTTTTTCGACACTGGTCATTGGCGCTGGGCCGCATCGGCTCGGCAAGGACACGAGTGGGGCACCAGCACTGCTGGTGTCGCTACCGGCGGCGCCGGGTGGCAACGTTATGCCGCCCCCTGTCGAGTTGGAGCACATCAGCGTCCGCCACGGCGTCCGGTGCCGCCTTTGGCGCGCGAGCGCCGAGCCGGAAGCGGCGACCGTCAGCCTCGTCCACTGCCGCGAGGCCGAGCGCGTCCTACGAGACTATTTCCTGAGCGTCGTCGAGGGCGTGTTGCCGCTGCTCGGTCCCGCTCCTACCGAGGCGCGGGTGCGTGACGTGGTGGCCGCGCTCATCGAGCTATTCCGCGCACTGGAACTCCCCCCGCGGAAGCCCATCCAAGGGCTGTGGGGCGAGCTTTGCGTGATCGTGCAGGCAACCAACACGGTGGCCCTTCTCGAGGCCTGGCACGCGAGCCCCGAAGAGCCGTATGACTTCACTCGCGAATCGCAGCGGCTCGAAGTGAAGACCGCCTCCGGCGACGAGCGACGCCATCACTTCACGCTCGCCCAGCTTCATCCACCGGCAGGCGCGAGCGCCGTGATCGCTTCGCTCTTTGCGGAGCGCGCCGGCGGCGGAGTCTCTCTCGGTGAGCTGCTCGACCGGGCCCGGCTTCGCGTGTCGACCCGGGGCGACCTTGCGGTCCGTCTGGAGCGAGTAGTAGCCGCGACTCTGGGGCAGAGCTGGAGGCGGGGGCTCTCCGAGCGCTTCGATTGGGAGAGGGCCCAGGAGTCGCTCGCCTTCTTCGATGCGGCTGCGGTCCCGTCGGTCCTGCCCACGGACGTGCCGAGTGGCGTGACCGATGTCGGGTTTCGATCAACGCTGGAGATGGCTCACCCGCTCGGTGAAGCGGCGATGCGTGAGCGAGGAGGTCTCCTTCAGGCCGCCGTCCCCTTTCGTGCGGCGCGCCGCTGACTACCTCGCTCCGCGACCGCCGGCGGCAGCCTCGAGTAGACGGCCACCTTTACCAAGAACGCTGCTTGGTGTGGGTCTCGCGTGACCTCGGACTCCCACACGCTCACCACGTGCCATCCCAGCCGCCGCAGGGCCCGTCGCGTGCGTGTATCCCGTAGCCTGTTTGACCGGATCTTGGCGATCCAGTAGCTCGCATTCGCGCGTCGCTGCAGGGCGCGCCTGAGCGCCGGCCAGTCGCGACCGTGCCAGAAGTCCCCGTCACAGAACACGGCGACTCTCGCTCTCCGCAGCACGATGTCCGGGCGTCCGGGCAGGTCGGCGGCGTGGGTGCCGAAGCGGAGCCCCAACCTCAACAACGCGCGCCGCAGGGCGAGCTCGGGGGTGGTGTCGCGGGCGCGATTGGCCTGCTTTGCCCTCGATGCAGCAGGCGACGATGGCTTCAGGCCCTTGAAACTCGGCGCTTGCATTGCGATAGGGTACGCGATGTGTGCCGCTGCGGAAGGACGGTCAAGCCGCTTGTTGCCGAGGCGCGGGGCGGGCGGCGGCCGGCAAAGGTCAATCCTCGTCAACGCGTGGGGCGGGGCCTCCGCTATGTACTGGCTCTGGCGTCAGCGCGACACACGCCCACCGATCGCACTCTCGATGCGGGAGAGCCGCATCCCGATCTCCTGCAGGGGCCCGACGCGCTCCAGCACCTGGCGGGCCTCTTGGAGGAGCTGCGCGGCGGCGGCGTGGAAGGCCCGCACGTTCTGGTCCAGGGTCTCCATGGGCTCCAGCGTCCCCTTCTTCCGCTCGTAGTCGCGCTTGATCGCGGACACGAGGCATTCCGTGATCGAGCGTCCGGTGATGCGAGCCTCCCGGGCGTACTCGTCCCACACCGGAAGCGGGAGGGTGACGGACCAGGCCCGTCGTGTTTCCCAGCGCGCGCGGGACTTCTGCAGGTGTTCGGCGACGAGCTCGCGGAGGTCCTGGCCGAGGGTGGCGTCGCGCGCGAGCCGGCCCTGGACATCGTCGATCTTGTTCGCGCTGAGGGCCGCCAGGAGGCCGATCTCGCCGCCCGTGGGGTCGCCCGTGAGGCCTCGCTTGAGCCTGGCTTCCGCCTCTTCCTGGCTCAGGTGGAATCGGTCGAACAGTGCCATGGGACAGCCTCCTCCTATCCTCGGGGGACAAACCGGCTCACCGTGCGGCCGAGATCCCGCATCATCCGGAAGGGTTTCGGGAGCGCTTCCGACAGTTTGGTGAAGACGGCGCGAGTCAGGTCCTTCGCGGCGCGCTCGGGGTCCTGTTCGGCGCGCCGCAGGAGCTGCGGCGCTTCGCGCGCCAGGCCCGCCCCGCGAGCGAGACCAGCAACACCGAGCGACCGCTCTGGGCCAATCCTGGTCGGTCCGACCTGGGCCAGGGCTTGTTGGAAGCCGGCCATGAAACGCTGCTGGAACTGCGGGGAGCGGAGCTGGCTCGGGGTCCAGCCCAGCCTCTCGGGGATGACGATCTGGACGTCGAGCGCCTTGCCGCGCGCGGAGTAGAGGAAGTTGTTCCGGAGCCCCTCGCGCTCGAGGAAGGGGTAGGCGCGGTTGACGGCGCGCTGGATGACGTGAGCGGTCTCATCACCCCCTAGGTCCATCCGGTCGAGCTGTTCGGCCCCCGTGGGGACGCGCAGCCGTACGGCGAAGACGCGCTCGTTGCTCCAGTCACGCTCCTGCGGCTGGAGCCGCTCCGCCGCCGCCTCCGTCTCGATTCGGCCGGGGGTTGTTGCGGCGACGCGCTCCTGAAGGTCGGCGCGATCGAGTGTCACGATGATCGCGGCGGAGGCCGGCGCCCGATCGGCCTCGACGTGCCGCGCCGGCGTCGATCGTTGTGGCACGGGTTCCGGAATCCGGGCCTCGACGCGCCCCAGTTCCGCGGCCCGTGCTTGCGCCGAAGGGTCCAGGCTGGGGGCGAGACGCTGGATCTCGGTGCGCAGGCCCTCCTCAAGCGCCGCGCGCAGCCGCTCGGGCTCGATGGCGCCTGCCCCGCGCCCGGGCTGGCTGCGCTGGTTGAAGTAGACGGTCGCGTGGAGGTCGTGGCCGGCGGGCCAGGCGACCACGGCGAGTCGCTTCTCCGGGCCGTCTGGAAGCTCCGCGGCGCGAGAGGCGGCGGTCTCCAGGATGCTCCGGCGGTGGCCTTCGAGCGGACCGCGAAGGTAGCGGCTCCCGTCTTGGATTCTGAGGCGGATGACGTCGAACACCTGCCGACGCTCGACGTCTCGCAAGTCGACCGGTGGGCCAACCTCGCGGCTCCAGGTGCCACGCGCATCGCGAGCTTGCGCGAGGGCGTCTCTCAGCTCCGCGTGCGTTGCCTTCCCCGCGAGGCGCTCGCTGTAGACCGCAAAGAGCCGCGCCGAGGTCCTGGCCCACTCCTCCTGCGCCCGCTCGGCTTCGGGGCTGACGGCGGCACGGCCGTGCTCCTGCTGCGCCTCGCGCGCCGGGCCGAGGACTTTCGTCACTTCACGCCCCCAGGCGGCCTCGAAGCGCCGTGCGTCCTCGCGGCTCAGGGCCGGCGCGGGGCCGCCGTCCGTGCGACGGCTGCTGAGGTGAACGTGGGCGACGGGCTCGAGGTCCCCGCGCCCCGACGGCTCGAAGCGGACCAGGTAGACGCCTTGCGCACGCGGCCACTCGCGGACGATGGCGTTCCGGGCCGCTTCCGCGAGTCGTGCCTCAACGTCACGAGGATCGATGGCGGAAAGCCGTCCTGCGAGCTCAGGCTCGACACGCAGCGCCATCCTGGTGAAGTGGCCGTCCGGCGCGTGGAACGCGTCCTCCCGGAAGAGCGTGGCGATCCGCGCCGCATCCTCCCGCGCCTCGAAGAACCGTGCGCCGATCGGCTGGAACACGGCCTCCCGCGTCGTGTCGAGGCGGCTCCGCGCCAGGTCCTTGAGCCCGCGCTCGGCCAGCTCCGGCGCTCGGAAGCTCCGGATGGAGACGCGGTCCACTCAGCCCTCCAGCTTCCCGGCCAGGGCTCCGGGGGAGAACAACCCGCGCTCGGCGAGCTGCCCCTGCCACTCCTCCTCCGCGACCATGCGGCCCTCGGCCAGCAGCTCGTCCTAGGACACGCGCAGGCCCCCCGTCTGTGCCGCCCAGTGGCTCAGGATGCGCTGCGTCCCCAGGGCGGCAGGCCCGAGGACGTCGACCATCTGCCGGACGTCGCGCAGCTCGCGCTGCAGGTCGTCGATGTCCTCCTTGAGCCCCGCGCGCTGGCGCTCCGCGAACTCGAGGCCCAGGTACAGCAGCGCCGAGATCGCCTCGCCTTGCGTCAGCCCCTCGCGGCTCG
>JADLHO010000132.1 GCA_020848735.1 Planctomycetota bacterium
GGTGAGCGTCTTCGTGAGCTTCCTGTCGCGCTACGACCCGATCAGCTTGCCGATCGGCGACGTGTGGCTGGACCCGAGCCTGACCTTGCACGTGGGCTCGGGCGGCGTGAACGGGAGCCGCGAGCTGACGCTGCAGACGGTGATCCCGAACTGGCTCTCGCTCGGCGACGTGCTGGTCTACCAGGCGGTCTCGCTGAGCAGCAACTCGTTCGAACTGAGCCAGCCGGGGATCGCGGTGGTGCATTGAATCGCGGCGTGCGCGGCGTTCGTGGGCCGTCCGCTATCGTCGCGGGCACGATGTCGCCGCGTTCCACGACGCTGTTCCTGACCCTTTGCTTGGTGAGCGCCTGCTCCTCGCCGCCACCCGTCCTGCGGCTCTCGGGCCAGGAGTTCGGAGTCGAGGTCCGGCGCGACATTCCTTACGTGAGTCACGACGGCATCGATCTGGCGCTCGACGTGTGGACGCCGGACTGTCCCGGCCCGCATCCGACGGCGATCGTGGTGCACGGCGGCGGCTGGCGCGTGGGCGATCGGGATTTCGCGGACGCGCGCGTTCTCGCCGAGGCCCTCGCGCGCGAGGGCATCGCGGCGGTGAGCGTCTCGCATCGCCGTGCGCCGCGGCACGTCCACCCGGCGCAGATCGAGGATCTCCGGCGCGCGTTGCAGTTCGTCCGCGTGAACGGCGCGGACTTCGACCTCGAGGTCACGCGCCTCGCCGCCATCGGGACGAGCTCGGGCGGGCATCTCGTCGCCCTGCTCGCGACGCAGGACGACCGTGCGGAGCCGGGCGCCGCCGAACCGCTCCGGCGCGCGAGCACGAAGCCCGATTGCGTCGTCGCGCTCTGCGCACCCTTCGACCTGCTGCCGGTCGAGGGGGAGCCGGCGACGACGATGCAGATCAACCTGGTGCGCGCGTTCCTCGGCCTCGACGCCGAGCCCGGGATCGAGCGCAAGGTCGCATTGCTCCACGAGCGCGGTCGCGACGCCTCGCCGCTCACGTGGGTGAGCCCCGACGACCCGCCGTTCCTCGTGATCCACGGCGACGCCGACACGATCGTGCCGCCGTCGCAGGCGCGGCGGATGGTCGCGGCACTCCGCGCCGCGGGCGTGGCCTGCCGCCATGTCGAGATCCCGCGTGGGGGGCACGCGGAGTTCCTCTTCGTGCGCAATGCGGATTGGGTCGAGGCGCCGCCGCCGTTCTGGCGGGAGCTGCGCTCGTTCCTCGCGACCGAACTCCTCGGCCGGGAACCCTAGTCAATCGCCGAGGCGTCTCGCGAGGATCGCCTTGGCGAAGCGCCACTCCCGCTCGATGGTCGCGACGGAGAGGCCCATGGCCTGCGCCGTCTCCTCATTGCCGAGTCCGGCGAAGAAGCGCAGGTGGATGATCTCGGCGCGGCGAGGATCGCTCTGCTCGAGCTCGGTGAGCAGGGCGTCGAGGTCGAGGATGGCGTCGGGGTCGACGGCGGAATCGGGTGCGGCGGGCTCCTCCAGACCGGTGCGATGCGCCTCGGAGCTCGGCTTGCGGGCCTCACGGCGGCGGGCCTCGTCGACGAGGATCCGGCGCATCGCACGGGCCGCGGCGCCCACGAAGTGACGGCGGCCGTCCCAACCCGAATCGCCGTTCTCGACGAGCCGTAACCAGGCCTCGTGGACGAGCGCCGTCGGCTGGAGCGTGCGGCCCTTGGCCTCGTGGGCGAGCGCCGCCTGCGCCATGCGACGGAGCTCGTGGTAGACGAGCGGCAGGAGTTCGTCGGCAGCCTGACGATTGCCCTGCGAGGCCGCGTGGAGGAGCTCGTGGAGACGTGAATCGTCCGTCACGCGCGACACCGTAGCATGGCGCCGCACGCATGGTCGACGCTCGGCGCCTGCAAGCTGTGTTCGAGGAAGCGCTCGCGCTCGCGGAGCCGGAGCGCGGCGCCTATGTCGCGCGCCTCGTGCGCGAGGAGCCGCCGCTGGGCACCGAGCTCGAGGGATTGCTCGCGGCATACGCGGGCGCGCAGACGCAGGCGCTCCGGGCCCGCGTCGGTGGCTTCACGGCAGAAGGCGCCGCGCTCCCCGCCAGCATCGGCCCCTTCCGGATCGTCCGCGAGCTCGGCGAGGGCGGCATGGGCACGGTGCTGCTCGGTGAGCAGGACGATCCGGTGAGGCGTCGCGTCGCCATCAAGCTGATGCGCGCAGGTCTGGGGACGAGTGCGGTGGCGGCTGCCCGCTTCGACCTCGAGCGGCGCGCCCTGGCGCGCATGGAGCATCCGAACATCGCGCGCGTGCTCGACGCCGGCACGACGCAGGACGGCCGCGGCTGGCTGGCGATGGAGTTCGTGGACGGGGAGCCGATCACGCGCTTCTGCGCTGCGTACGCGCTGGGTCTGGAGCGGCGGATCCGATTGCTCGCCGTGGTCTGCGCCGCGGTGGAACACGCCCATCGGCGCGGCGTGCTGCACCGCGATCTGAAGCCGTCGAACGTGCTCGTCGCCACGACCGAAGACGGCCCCTGCCCGAAGGTCATCGACTTCGGCATCGCCAAGGCGTTCGGCGACGACGAGGCGTCGCGTGCGTCGCTGACCCTGGCCGGTTCGGGATTGCTGGGCACGCCCGCCTACATGAGTCCGGAGCAGGTGCGCGGGGACGCGCAGGCGATCGACACGCGCAGCGACGTCTGGTCGCTCGGCGTGCTCGCCTACGAGCTGCTCACCGGCAAGCTGCCGTTCAGCTCGTCGGAACCGGGTCCACTCGGCGAGCACGAGCTGCTGGCGAACATCGTGGGGGCGGAGCCGCGCGCGCCGAGCGCCGTCGCGGCGACGACCGGGATCGACCGCGACCTCGATGCCGTCGTCCTTTGTGCGCTGCGCAAGGAGCCCGAACGACGCTATCCGTCGGCGGCAGCTCTGGCGCAGGACCTGGCCCATTGGCTCGCGGGCGAGCCGGTCGAAGCGCGGGTGCCCTCGCGGCTCGAGCGCAGCGCGCGGCTCTGGCGAGCGCATCGGCTCGTGATCTCGCTGGTCGCGGGGGTCGTGATCGCATTGAGCGTGGGATTGGCGCTGGCGCTCTCGATGCACGAGCTCGCGCGCGGACGGCTCGACGACTACCGCCGCATGGCCGACTCGCGGCGCGTCGACGAACTGCTGGCGGCCCTGGACGACACGCTGTGGCCGGCCTGGCCCTCGCGCATCACGGAGTTCCGGGCCTGGCTCGCGGAGTTCGAGGATCTGCGCTCGCGCCTGCCCATGCACCGCGCCGTGCTCGCGGGCATCGCCGAGCCGTCGGGGGACCTCGCGCCCGCGGAGCGCGCGTGGATCGAGCAGACGCTCCTTCAGCTCGTGACGCGCGTGGAGCGCATGGCAGAGCCCGGGCAGGCGCTCGACGATGTGCGCGCCCGGCTCGCGGCGGCGACGGAGCTGGCGCGCATCGAGGCCGAGTCGACTCTCGCGTGGACGCGCGCCATCGATCGGATCGCCGATCCGGTGCTCTGTCCCCGCTACCTCGGATTGCGCATCGCGGCGCAGCCGGGGCTCGTGCCGCTCGGTCGCAATCCGCTCAGCGGTCTGTTCGAGTTCTGGCACGCGCTGTCCGGGGAGCGTCCGGATTGGCGCGACGGCGTCGTGGCCCCGCGTCCCGGCGACGGCATCGTGCTCGTGCTCGTCCCCGGAGGGCGCGTCGCGATGGGCTGCGCGCGCCTGCCCGCGGGCCAGGCGGCGGCGGAGATGTGCGATCCCCTGGCCGGCGACGTCGAGGAGCCGGTGCACGCCGTCGAACTCCGGCCCTTCTTCATCGGGCGCCACGAGCTCACGCAGGCGCAGTTCGAACGCGCGACCGGGCGCAATCCGAGTCGGTTCCGCGCGGGGGTCGCGGTGCCGCGCGGCGTGGCCGGTCCGCTCAATCCTGTCGAGCAGGTCGATTGGCACGACGGCGAGCGGGTCCTGCGCCGTCTCGGCCTCGAGCTGCCGACCGAGGCGCAATGGGAGCGCGCATGTCGTGCCGAGACCCGCAGCGCGTTCTGGTGCGGATTCGAACCGCGCTGCATCCTCGCACACGGACTCAACATCGCCGACGCCGGCTCGGCGGCCGCCTATCCGAAGAGCTGGGTCCACGAGGCCGGTTACGACGACGGCCATACGGGCCCCGCCCCGGTCGGCTCCTATGCCCCCAATCCCTTCGGGCTCTTCGACATGGAGGGCAACGTCGCCGAGTGGTGCCGCGACGCCTTCCTGCCCTAGTCCGAGGCCGCGCGCGCCGGTGACGGCCTGCGCGGCGCCGGAGCCGCGACGGAACTCGCGCGCGCCGTCCGCGGCGGTTGCTTCAACCTGCCGCTCGCGCACGCACGCGCTTCGGCGCGCAACCGCGCCGAGTCCGGTCATGCGGTCGCCTACCGTGGACTGCGGGCGGCGCTGAGCTTGCGGTGAGGTGCCCCTCGATCAGTGGCCGAGCAGGATCCGACCGAAGCTCGAGACGGTCACGCCGAGATTGTTGTTCGGAATATCGAGCACGACCCATTGTGCGAAGAGCTTGGCGCCGACGAAACGCGCATCGTTGGGCACCGCGAGCGGAAGGTCGGCCGAGCCATGGACGATCCCGATCGGGAGGTTGAAGTCGAGGAAGGTGTTGAGCGCGCAACCCGGAGCGCCGAAGGGGCCGAGGTCGAGGGCGAGCGCACGCGGGTGGACGCTCAGGAGCAGGACCCCGCCCGGCGAGCTCGGTGCGGCGTCGCGCAGGCTCGCGGTGAACGAGGCGCCGAGCGCCGAGCTGCCGCTGAAGGCGAGACGGGGTGGAACACCGTTGCTGCCATTGCAGCCGCCGCCGAAGACCTGGAGATCATGCGTATCCCAGCACACGCGCACCTTCGGGGCGCCGGTGCCGACGACGCCGCGCCCGGGTGCGAAACGCCACGCGCGTTGGAGCACGCTCGGAGTCGTCGGCTCGGAGCGGAAGCCGTAGGGGCCGGGTCCGCTCGACTGCGCATCCGACACGATGATCTGCACGACGAGGTCGCCGAGCGCGGGGTCGAAGCGGAAGCCGGTGTCGAGTCCGATGAAGGACCACTGGTTCGCGGTCGTGTGCCAGACCCAGCCTTCCTGGCTCATCGCCAGGTTGGTGAATCCCGGCATGTTCGCGCTGAAGAGCGGGTCGAGCCCGGGATTGGGATTGTGGCCGAAGCGCACGGCGATCGAACCGAAGCGCCGCGTGCAGGTCGACTCCGAGGCGAAGCCGAGCGCGACGATGTCCACCGGCTGCGACGGCAACTGGCTCGCCGGCACCTCGAAGAGGAGCACCTGGTCCGCCTGCTGCGCATCGTTGGGGTCGTTCGTGCCGAACGGCGTGGTCGAGCCCGGGCCGCTGCCGGCATGGGCATCGGGGTAATGGACGCAGCCCTGGGCGCGGAGGGCGGCGTCGGCGATCAGGACCGGGGCGAGAGCGAGGGCGAGGAGAGTGAGGGTGCGGGGCATCGGAGTCATTCCACGGATCGGTGTGCGGCGACATGCGTCCGCGGCAGGGCGCGCCCCTCAGGATTTCTGCGCCGCCTCCCCTGGCATCCGCCGCCGGGCGGCGCGCGAACCCGGGCCGCGATGAACCTCGCATGCTTCACGCTCTGGCTCGGTGCGGCGACCTTCGGCGCGCTCGGCGCCTTGCTGGCGCTCGCTCCGCAGCTCCTCGAGACCTGGGTCGGCATCCGCGCGGACTCGCCCGCCGCGCGCACGGAGCTGCGGTCCTTCTACGGTGGGCTCGAGATTGGGCTCGCGGCCTTCCTCGTCGCCTGCGCCTTGCGCGACGATTGGGTGATCCCGGGCTGTTGCGGCCTGGCGATGATCTGCGCGGGGATCGCGCTCGTGCGCGTCGTCGGCTTCGCGATCGACGGCAGCGTCGAGGGCAAGCTGCTCGGCTTCCTCGGGACCGAGCTGCTCTTCGTGGTACTCGGGACGATCTCGGTACTCCGCGCACGCTGATCGGCGAGCCCTCGCCGCCGCGGCGAGCGGAGCGGCTCCTTATCATCCGCCCCTCTTCGCGCGCGAACCCCTCGACTGCCGATCCAAGCCCCGTGCGGACCAAGCCTCGCATCGCGCTCTTCGCGCTCGTCGCCGTTGCCCTCGCCCTGGGCTCGGCCTCGCTCGTGATCGGCGGTGACGAGGCGCCCCCGGTGCTCGAGGAACTCGGGGACTTCGAGGCATCGGCCGACGACGCCCTGCGACGACCCGCGGAGCCGGCCTTCGCCACGCTGGACGCCGACGCGGAGGGCCCGGCGGACTTCGAGGGCGAGGAGCGCGACGGCGAAGGCGAGCGTCGCGAACTCGCGCCGCCGTCCGCCGATGCGGCGCCGATCGGACCCGCGCTCGAGGTCCTCGTGATCGACGCCGCGACGAACGAGCCCGTGCCCGGCGCCGAGATCTTCTGGGCCGTCGTCGCGAACCCGGGCGAGCGCCGACGCTTCGGCCAGCTTCCGCACGAAGCGCGTTTCGGCGGCATCGGGCGTCACCTCGCCGTCGGTCTCGTCGCCGAGGGCCAACGGCGACGCGCGGACGATCGAGGCACCACGCGTCTGCCGCCGTCTCCCTGGCGCACGCTCGTCGCGGCGCGGAGCGCGGGGCGGGTCGGGTTCAACGAGATCGAGGCGGGGAGCGGTGCCACCGAGTTGAAGGTGGCGCTCGTTCCCGACGAGCCGTTGAACGTGCTCGTCGTGGACCCTGCCGGCGCGCCCAAGGCCGGGGCACCCGTCACCGTGATGCAGGGCAGCGGCAATCGCGACCGCGGCGCGCGGGTCCTCTGGTCGGGTGAGACGGATGCCGCGGGGCTCGCCCAGGTGCAGTTCTTCCGTCTGCACATGGAGCGCATCGAGGAGCGCGACCCGTTCTCGGCGTCGTTCCTGGCCGTGCTCGCGGTGCCGCTCGAGAGACCGGAGTTCGTCGCGTTCCGCGCCGACCCGCTCCCGAAGGAGCCGCTGCGCCTCACGATGCCCGCGACGGGCCACGTCGAGCTCGCGGTCGTCGATCCGGATCAGCGGCCGCTCGACTCCGCATTGCGCGTCTGGGTGCAGCCGCGGCGCGGCGATGGCAAGCAGGCTCCCGCGATCCTGCCCAAGGGCTTCGAAGGCGCGCGCTGGATGGACGGCGTGACGGCGACCAAGGAGCGCGGCGCGGCGAGCGTGCGGCTCGGCCCGATCGGACTGGGCCTCGAGCTGCGCGCGGGGATGCGCTTCGCGGAGCGCGGTCGCGGCGAGCGCATCGAGGGGCCGTACTTCCCCGGCCCGCGCGTGGCGGACGAGACGATCCGCGCGACGCTCGTCACGCCGGACTGGCTCGCGATCGCGCGCGGCCGCGTGCTCGATCCGAATGGTGCGCCCCGCGCCGAGACGCGCATCCCGTTCCAGGTGCGCGACGCGCAGCGCAGTTGGGCGGACAGCGCGCTCACGCTCGATGCCGAGGGGCGTTTCGAACTCGCGCTGCGCGTCGACCGGCCGATGGCGGCACCGGTGACGCTCGAGATCGTCGAGCGGCGCGAGGACGGCAGCGCGCTCGCCGCGCTCGCGGTGCTGCCGGGCTTCGGTCCCAACGTGCGATCGACGATCGGCGACATCCGGCTCGCGGAGGTGCAGCCGATCGCGCGCGGTCGAGTCGTCGACGAGCGCGGCCAGCCCGTGACGCGGGCGTCGGTCCAGGTGCAGGTCTCGTTCGACGGACAGCGATTCGTCGATGGCGGCCTCGCGCGCAGCGGGGTCGGCGAGGACGGGTCCTTCGCGGTCTTCGGCGTGCCACCGCAGGGCACGCTGCGCGCCGCGGTGACCGCACCCGATCACATCGCGCAGGTTCTGCCGATCGTGGGCATCGCGGCGTGGCTCGACGTGTCGCTCGAGCGCGCGGTCGACCTGCGCGTGCTCGCCGAGGTGCAGAAGGGTCTCCCCGAGCAGGCGCTCAGCGCCGAGCTGCGCGCCGCCGATGGCACGAAGCGCAGCTTCCAGCTCCGCTCGCGCGGCGAGACGGCCGGCTTCGTCGCCGAGGACCTGCCGCGCGGCAACTACGACCTCGCGATCCTGCTGCGCAACTTCGCGGGCGACCTCTACACGATGCGGGGCATCGCCGTGCACCCCGATCTCCCGCGCGAGCAGCGGACGATCCGGCTCGATCTCCGCAACGTGCTCCACGCGTATGCGATCGAAGTCGTCGGTGCGGGCGGCGTCGTCGACGAGTCGGCGCGCGGTGTGCTCGTCACGCACGGCGCGTCGGCCGACGGCAACCTCGGCTGGCAGGCCTTCCAGGTCCAGAAGGGGCGGGCCTCGTTCGTGGCGCCGCAGCCTTCGCTCGACGCGTGGTTCATCCCGGACGGTCGCGGCGAGGTGCGCGCATTGCTGCGTCCGGGCGTGACGAGGATGGTCACGTCGGCGATCCATCCGGTCGAACTGGGTCTCCCCGGCGTGCGTGCGATGCTCGGCGACAAGACCGTGCGCGTGAGCCTGGTCCTGCTCTCGGATACGGGGCTGCCCGAGGGGCTCAGCGGCATCGACCAGAACAGCGGCGGCAGCTTCCGGCTCGAGCGCGCGGCCATGGCGAAGAGCGGCGGCGGCTGGCTCGGCGCCGACGACCGCGTGCGGATTCCCGTGACGCGCAATGGTCGCTACCAGGTGGTGCTGCGCGTCAGCGGTCGCGGCGGGCGCAGCGGCCGCAACACGCAGGAGTCGCGGGCGATCGGCGAGATCGAGGTCGTCGTCGACGGCATCCAGCCCACGCGCGTGGACCTGCCGCTCAACTCGGTCGAGATCCAGCGGCTGCTCGACCGGCTGGCGAAGCGCTGAGGGGCGGCACCCGGGTCGGATTGGCGCTGGCCCGCGCAGCCTGGTCCCAAGACACTCCCGCCCGTGGCCGACACCAATCCGGGCTTCGTGCCCCTCGTTCATCCCGACGAAGTCCAACCCGAGCTGACGCTGCGGGCACTCCTGCTCGGCGCGATCCTCGGCATCGTCTTCGGCGCGGCCTCGACCTACCTCGCGCTGAGAGTCGGCCTCACCGTGTCGGCTTCGGTGCCGATCGCCGTGATCGCGATCGCGATCCTGAGACCGCGCGCCGGCAAGCGGGCGATCCTCGAGCACAACATCACGCAGACGACGGGCTCCGCGGGTGAGTCGGTCGCCGCGGCGGTGGTCTTCACCGTGCCCGCGCTGATCCTGCTCGGCTATCCGATGGAGGTCGGTCTCACGACCTTGATCGCGCTGACCGGTGGCGTGCTCGGCGTGCTCATGATGGTGCCGCTGCGCCGCTACCTCATCGTGAAGGAGCACGGCAAGCTGCGTTATCCCGAGGGCAAGGCCTGCGCGGAGATCCTGCGCGTCGGCGAGCTCGGCGGCACCTCGGCGAAGAAGGTCTTCGTCGGGATGGGCATCGGCGTGCTCTTCCAGGGCTTCAAGGCCGTGCTCGGCGGTGTGAAGGGCACGGTGGCGGTGACGCTCGACAAGCTCGTCGGCAAGACCGTCGCGGGCAAGGCGGCCTACTTCGGCAAGACGGAGCTCGCCTGCGACTTCGATCCCGCGCTGCTCGGCGTCGGCTACATCATCGGCTACCGCACCTCGCTGATCATGGTCGCGGGCTCGCTGCTCTCGACCCTGATCCTCATCCCGATGGTGTTCACCTTCGGGCAGGCGATCCAGGGCAACTTCGGCCTGGCGACGAAGCCGATCGCCGAGATGTCGTCGGTCGAGATCTGGAAGAACTACGTGCGGCAGATCGGGGCGGGTGCCGTCGCGATGGGCGGGCTCTTCGCGCTGTGGCGCGCGTTGCCCGCGATCTTCTCGGCGCTCACGCAGTCGGCGAAGGGTCTCTTCGGCGGCGGCTCGGGCCGCACGGGCGATCGCACCGACCGCGACACGCCGTTCCCCATCCTCCTGCTCGGCGCGGTCGGTCTCGTGGCGATGGTCGCCCTGGTGCCGGCCTTCCAGGTCGACTGGCTCGGCGCCGTGATGATCCTCGTCTTCGGCTTCCTCTTCGCCGTCGTGAGCTCGCGCGTCACGGGCGAGGTCGGCTCGACGAGCACCCCGCTCTCGGGGATGACGATCGCCGTCCTGATGGGGACCTGCGCGATCTTCGTCGCGAACGGGATGAGCGGAGCGCAGTACTCGGTGCTCGCGCTCATGATCGGCGCGATCGTCTGCATCGCGATCAGCAACGCCGGCACCTGCTCGCAGGACCTGAAGACCGGCTACCTCGTCGGCGCGACGCCGGTGCGCCAGCAGGGTGCGCTGATCGTCGGCGTGCTCGCCTCGGTGCTGGCGGTCGGCTGGACCGCGTATCTGCTCAATGCCTCGGAGACGACCGAGACCCGGCTCGCGACCCGCTTCGCCGTCGCGCCGGCACTCCTCGAGGGCAAGGGTGAGATCGTCAGCAAGTTCGAGTCGAATGCCCGCGCGACCGACGCGAACGCGCCCGAACCCAAGAGCTACCGCTTCGTGAAGCTCGACGTCGCGGATCTGCCGCAGGGCGCCGGACTCGAGCCGGGCAACTACCTGGTCGACACGGCGACCAACGAGGCCGTCTACCGCCGGCTCGACGGGATCGGCAGCGGACGACTCCAGGCGCCGCAGGCCACCCTGATGGCGACCGTCATCGACGGCATCCTCACCCAACGTCTGCCCTGGGACCTGATCCTGATCGGCGTGGCGATCTCGATCTTCATCGAGCTGCTCGGCTTCCGCGCCCTGACCTTCGCGGTCGGCGTGTACCTGCCGCTGGCGAGCACGATGCCGGTCTTCCTCGGCGGACTGGTGCGCAAGACCTCCGATCGCCTCCGCAAGCGCGAGCCGGACGCGGAGGACGAGTCTCACGGCACGCTGTGGTGCTCGGGCCTGATCGCGGGCGCGTCGATCCTCGGCATCCTCTCGGCGATGCAGTCGTTCCTCCCCGACTTCGATCGCGAGGTCGGGCTCCACCCGACCCTCGCCATCCTGCGCGACTGGAGCGGAGGCGCCGCCGGTGCCGAGGTCGAAGGCCTCGGCGATCTCTTCGGCTTCGGGCTGCTCGCGGTGCTCTGCTACCTGATGTTCCTCGGCGCGCGTGGCAAGAACCACGAGGCGCCCAAGGTCCCCTGATCCAACCCCGCCCCGCGGACCGGGGCGCGGGCGATCGCTCATTGTTCAGGCACGTACACCTTCGCGAGCAGGCGCGGCGTCTCCGCGTGCGAGACCTCGAACACCGCGAGTGCGCCGAGCTCGCGACGGTGGACGCTCACGTCGCCGTAGCGGCGCGTCGCGAAGCGCGGGGCGGACTCCGCAGGCACGACGAATAGGCAGACCGGCGAATCGCCGCAGCGGGCCATCATCGAGACCGCGCCGCCGGCCGGACGATCGCACGGCGTGCCGCAGATGCGCACCTCGGCGTCGGCCGCGAGCCCGACGGCCGAGGCGAAGCGGCTGCGGCAGCTCTCCGCGAGATCGAGCGCGGGTTCGCAACAGCGCGGCGACTCGAAGCCCATCGCGACGGCGTCGCGGTAGAGCGAGACCCACTGCGCGGCGATCGCGTCGCCGTCGCCGTGATCGGGATCCTCGGCGGGTGCGCGCAGCAGGCCCACCACGACGAGCGCGGCAGCGGCGAGTGCCAGGAGCCAGGGCAGCGCGCGCGGCCAACCGCGCGCCGCGGGACGCGCGGCTTCGGCCTGCACGGCCGAGACGAGGGGTGAGAGATCGGGCAGGGCGAAGCTCCGGCGCAGAGCGGCATCGATGCGCTCGTCGGCCTCGTTCCGCGGGTCGCTCGGTGTTCCGTTCGTGTTCGTCATGACGATTCCCTCGGTGCGAGTCCCAGCGGGTGTGCCGGGGCGAGCCGCCGTCGCAAGGTCTCTCTCGCGCGGTGCACGTGGCTGGCGACGCTGCCCTCCGGCATGCCGAGCGTGCGGGCGATGTCCGCGTAGGGCAGCTCGAGAACGACCCGCAGCAGCAAGGCCGTGCGCGTGTCGTCCGGCAGACCATCCAGCGCCTGGACGAGCTCGTCGCCGAAGGCGGTCTGCATCGGGAGCAGCGATCCATCACGCGTGACGGCGTCGTCGCGGACATCGCGCGCGACGAGATCGGGGACGCCGTCGCTCTCGGGCAGGGGATGAACCGTGTCGCGCCGCAGGCGTCGGAGCATGTTCATCGCCGTCCAGCGGATGATCTGCGCCATCCACGCGCGGAAGTCGGTGCCCTGCGTGAAGCGGTCCAGTCGGTCGAGCGCGATCATGGCGGCCTCCTGGACGACGTCCTGCGCCACCGCACGCGGGACGCGCGCGGCGGCGATGACCCAGAACAGGGGAGCGTGCTCCGCGAAGAGCCGCCCGAACTCGGCGCGATCGAGGCCGTTCATTCCATGCGGCCGATTCGTGGTCGGCGCAGCATGCGCTCGCTCGGTCAGCGGCGACAGCCGGAACGTGCGGCGCCCGTCGGCGCACAGCCCTGGGACGGACCGCAGACGACCCGGCACTCGGGCGGGCACTCGGCGGGGTCGCAGCACTCGGGCGGCGCACAGCGGACGCAGCAGCAGTCGCAGAAGGCGGCGAAGGCGCTGCGCGAGGCGTCGCTCGTGGAGAGCGAGGCGAGGAAGGGCAGGAGCAGCGGCAGGAGGAGGTGCATTCGGAGTCTCCGTGGGAGCGATGGGTCGGGACGGCCGCACGGCCGATCCGCGGCCCTTGCCGCGGACGATCCCCCGATGTCCGCGGCCCGCGCCTTCCTTGCAGGAATCCGGTCCTGCGCGCTCAGAGGATGTCGAGGATCCCGAACTGCCGGTCGGTGAGCGTCTCGACCGCGGCCCGGTAGTTCGAGTCGCAGCCGATCGCGCTGTTCCAGGGCAGGGCGCGGGGGTCGGCGATGCCGCCGAGCGCGACGGCGGCGAAGGCCCGGCTGAGATCGGGGAGCTGGCGGTCCTCGAGCATCTTCACGAGCGGCGTGATGGTGCGGCTGTCGCCGATCAGCCCCAGGGCCGAGGCGATCGCCGACATCTTCGCGAGGTCGGGCTCGGCGTCGGCGGCGAGCAGGCCGAGGAGTCGCTCCGCGGCGCGCTTGTCGCCGAGCTTGCCCAATGCGATCGCGGCCTGACGCAGCCGGGCGGGACGGCGGGTCGATGCGGCGACGAGATCCTCGAGCATCGGCCGTGCGCTCTGGACCCCGGCGAGCGCGAGGGCGACACAGAGGTGACCGGCGAGTTCGTCCTTGTTGCGATGCGTGCTCAGGAGCTCCTCGAGCCGCGGTGCCACCTCGCCGCAGCCGGCGAGGCCGAGACCGAGCGCGACGGCGCCGATCGTCGACGGGTTCTTCACCTCGAGCTGGGCCACGAGCTGATCGCGGATCAGCGCATCGACCGGCGCATCGCGCCCGAGCCGCTGTCGCTCGTGATGGGCGAGCACGCCGAGCGCGATCGCCGCCCATGGCCTCTCGAGCGCCTTCTGACCCGTGCGGAGCACGGTGAGCAGCGCCTCGCGTGCGGCCGCGCCGCCGATGCGTCCGAGCGCGATCATCGCGAAGAAGCGCGCCTGGTCGTCGCTGCCGCGCGCGGCGTGGTCGACGAGCGCGTGCACGATCCGGGCATCGAGCGACGGCGTGCGCTCGGGAGCGACACCGACGGGCTGCGTCGTGAGACCGAGGGCGATCACCGCGGACTGGAACAGCCACGCCTGCGGGCGCGCGACGGAACCCTTCCCCGAGATCGTCGCCAACCATGCGTGCCGATGACCGTCGAGACGTGCGCCGAGCTCGGGATCGCCCGTGCGATCGACACGTCTCCACAGCTTCGCGAGGGCCGGCGCGACATGGGCCTGCACGAGTTGCTCGCTCGGGCCGCGGTCCTCGCCCGCGTAGTCCTCGAGTGCCGCGAAGACCTCGCCGAGGAACTGCCGGCCCTGCGGGACCGAAGCGTCGATGCTGAGCAGGCTCATCGCGTGGATCGCGGCGACGCGGAGATCACGCTCGGCGGCCGAGTCCCTTCTCAGCAGGGGTGCGATCGTCGTGAAGACCGTGCGCCCGAGCTCGAGATCGGCACTCGACGCAGCGAGCAGGCCGAGTCCGTAGATCGCGAACGCGCGCGTGCGTGGGTCCACCTCGTCGCGACGACAGAGCTTGCGCCCGGTCGCGCTGTCGCGCGCGAGCTCGACGAGCGTCGGCAGGGCTTCCTTCATCTGCGAGATGCCGAGCGCGATCGCGGCCGTCTCGCGGACCTCCTGGTCGTTCGTCACCAGCCGTGCGCGGATCACGCCGAGGATGTCGGTCCCGTCCGCGTTCCGTCCGGCTTTGGCGACGGCGACCATGCACGACGAGACGATGTCGCGCTGCTCCGTGGCCTCGAGCGCGCGCAGGAGGGCCGGCACGATCTCCTGCGTGATCTGGGACTCCGAAGGCCGGAGCGTGTCGCGCGAGGTGTTGCGGATGCCATGACCCAGGTACTCGTCGATCGAGTCGGTCACGACTCCCGCATCGTGGATCGCGTCCTTCAGCGCGATGAAGGGATCCTTGTTGAACTCCCACCAGAACTCCCAGCGCGCCAGGTCGTCGACCTCGACGCTCGTTCCGGTGCTCGGGCTGCCGCCGCCACCGGGCAGCGGGTTCGGGCCGCCGGTCCCCGGACTGCCCGGCGGCATCGGCCCGGGCAGACCCGGCAGACCGGTGCTCGGTGAACCCGGCACTCCCGGGCGAGAGCCACCGGTCGGCGGCCGCGGCCCGGATCGGCCGCCGGGCGGCACCACGTCGCCGGGACCGCGGTAGTTGCCGCCATGGGCATGGACGCAATCGAACAAGGCGACGATCGCGAACGCGGCGATCATCGGCTTCGACAAGACACGCATCGGAGACTCCTGGTCGTGACGGCTCACGCGCAGGAGAGGCAGGAGACGGATGCGCGGCGCATGGCAAGCGGTGGGCCATCGCCACGTGACCCCGCAGCCGTGATCGATCGGCGACGCGCGTTACGCGGAAGGAGCGAGAGGACGTGTCGCCGACGAGCTCAACGCTCCGAGTCCGCGTATCCCGTCATCTCCAGATAGCCGCGGCCCGTGAGCGGGACCCCGTTCCGGGTGCCGCGCACATCGACGGCGCCCTCCCAATAGCGGAAGGCGAGATCGAGCTCCTGATCGTCGAGGACGGGACTGACGTGGAGGTCGAGTCCTTGCGCGGGGACGCGCACGCGCCATTCGACGGGGTAGCGCGCCGCGCTGCGCGGGCTCGTCGCGAAGCGCAGGGCCTCGAGCGAGAAGTCCGCGAGCGACAACGGCGTGCGTGCGAGCCGCTCGCCCACGAGGCAACCCGCGCTGGCCGGGTCGCTCGAGCCGTCGTCTCTCCGCAGGCGATAGAGCATGAGTTCGAGCGGGCCGCTCGCGGGCTCGTCGAGCTGGAGCGCGAACCAGTCCCAACCCAGTTGCCGCTCGTCGAGGGCGCTCGTGCTCCACTCGCGGTCGAGCCAGGCCGTGCCGGCGACCTCGATCGGATCACCGCCGAGGTCGCTCACGCGCCCCGTCACGCGCAGGCGCGGCACCGAGTAGTAGTACGACGCGTTCCCCTCGCGCTCGCCCTTGCGGCTGAGACCGTCCTCGCCCTGGAGCACCACGCCGCGCTCGACGACGAGCTCGAGATCGACCTCGACGGCGCCGTCCTTCGCGCGCAGGCGCAACGGGGCGAAGTCCACGCCGAGCGAGGCCAGGGACCAGTCCTCGACGTGCACGGCGAACGGCACGGCTCTCGCACCGGCGAGGTCGAGTGCCCCGCGCGCGAAGCGCTCCGCCGCGTGCATCCTGCCGCGCTGCACGTCGCTGAGCGCGAAGTGCGCCATCCAGAGCTGATGCGTCCGCCAGGGCGAAGCCGTCGCCGCGGCGATCGCGCCGGGCGCGAGCGCGTTGCGGAAGAAGGTCACGTGGAAGCCGAAGCGGCGGCCATCCGCGCCGGCGAGGTTGCCGGTGACGTACCACCACTCGCTGCGGAACTCCGGGTGGGGACCGTGATCGGCGGGGAACTCGAAGGCGCGCACGCGATCGGCGCGCGCGAACCCGGCATCGTCGGCGAGCGAGGCGCCGCGCAGGGCGTCGCGCACGCGCAGGCGCGGGGACCTCGGCGGGGAGGGTGCTGCATCGCAGGCGGCGAGCAGCGCGAGGCACGCGAGCAGCGGGCGGGACTCACTCATCGCGGAGCGCCTCCTGGATGGGACGGCGGGAGAGCTGCCAGGCCGGGAGCAGTCCCGCGAGGGTCGCGGCGCCGACCGACAAGCGCAGCGCACCCGCCATCGTCGCGAGCGGCACCTCGAGGGCGAGCAGGGTCCAGCCGAAGGAGCGGCGGTTGACGACCTCCGTGAGGAGGACCGCGAGCACGGTGCCGGTCGGGATGGCGAGCAGGCCGGCGCAGAGCCCGAGCAACGCGCTCTGCGAGCAGGTCGTGACGAAGACCTGCCGCGGCGTGGCGCCGAGCGCGCGCAGCACCGCGACCTCGCGCAGGCGATCGAGCTGCAGCGCACCGAACGCGCTCCAGGCACCGAGTGCCGCGACGAGCACACAGAGCAGGCGCAGCACGTCGGTGATCGCGAAGGTGCGGTCGAAGATCCGCAGGGACGCGTCGCGCAGCTCCGCGGTGCTCGAGATCGAGAGCGACTGCTCGAGGGCCGCCGCGCGCTCGCGCACGCGCTGCGCGAGGACGCCGACCGCGGTGGTGTCGTCGGCCCAGAGCGCGAGCGAGCCGAGCGCGCGGTCGTCGAAGCGTCGCTCGTAGCCGGCGCGGGACATCGCGGCCCAGCCGCGCTCCGACGCGTAGTCGCGGAACACCGCGGCGATGGTGAAGTTCGCCTCGCCCCGGTCGGTGCGGAGCACGAGCGCGTCGCCACGCGTGAGCGACAGCCGCCAGGCGAGCGGCTCGGAGATCAGGAGCTCGTCGCCGTTCGCGTAGGCGCGCGCCGCGTCGTCGCGCGTGCCGGCGACGAAGGTGTAGCCGTCGATCGTCGTCGGACCGGGCTCGATCGCGGCGAGCTCGACGTCGCGGCCCTCGCCATCGACGGTGCCGATGCGCCGGATGGTCGACGCCGCGCGCACTCCCGGCAGCGCGCGCAATGCCGCGACGGTCCTCGCGTCGAGCGTGACCTGCGTGCGCTCGGCCATCGACGAGGGCACCGTGATCCACACGTCCGCACTCAGCGTCGTGCCGAGCCAGGTCGCGACCGTGCCGCGGAACGAGTGGATCATCGCGGCGAGTCCGACCGTCGCCGCGACCGCGAGCACGAGCGCGGTGATCGCGATCGACGTGCGGCTCGTGCTCGCGCGGGCACTGCGCACGGCATGCGCCGCGGCGATGCCGGATCGAGCCATGACGGGTGCGAGCGCGGCGAGGATCAGCTCCGTGAGCGGAGCGGCGAGCAGGGCACAGCCGAGGAGGATCGCGAGGATCCCCACGTAGGCGGCGACCAGATCGCGATGCGTGAGCGTCACGAGTGCGATGCCGGCGGCGAGTGCGATGACCGCGACCGCGCTGCGGCGGGCGCGCGCACGCCGCACGTGGACCTCGAGTCCGATGCGCGCGATGACCTCGCGCGCGCCGACGCCGGCGGCCTCGCGGGCAGGGCCCAGCGCGGCGAGCACGCACGCGCCGATTCCGACGAGCGCGGCCTTCACCAGTGCAGTCGGATCGAAGGCCACCGCGCGCACGTTCGTCGTGAAGTAGAGGTCGGCGATGGTCTGCGCGACCAGGCCGAGCAGCGCCTCCGCGAGCAGCACGCCGAGACCGAGTCCGAGGAGGATGCCGAGCGCGCCGAGCGCCGCCGCGTCGCGCAGGATCGCGCAGGCGACCTGGCGCGGGGTCGCGCCGATGGCCCGCAGGATCCCGAGCGTCCGCCGCCGGCGCACGACCGCGAAGGCCACGGTGCCGTGCACGAGGAATGCACCGACGAGCAGGGAGAGCAGCGCGAGCGCCTGGAGGTTCGTGCGGAAGGCGCGCGTGAGTTCGTGGAGCACCCCGCGCGTGCGTTCGGCAGCTTCGAGGCGCAGCGGAGCCGCGAGGCGCCGCGCGAGCGACTCCGCGGTCGCGGCGTCGAGGACGAGATCGATGCGGTCGAGGCCCTCGTGGCGATGCAGCGCCTCCTGTGCCGTGGCGAGGTCGGCGACGAGCACGAGGTCGAGTCCGCGTTGCACGAGCGCGCCGCCTGGCGTGAGCGCGCCGAGGACCCGCAGCGGCTGCGCGCGGCCCGCGGCTTCGATCCGCAGCTCGTCGCCGACGGCGATCTGCAGCGAGCGCAGCGTGTCGGTGGTCGCGAGCACGGTGCCCGGTTCGCGGAGCAGACGCGCGACATCGACGCCGAGGCCATCGCGGTCGAAGGCCGCGAGCCAGGGTCGCAGCGGCGCCTCCGCGAACGGATCGACGCCGAGCACGGTGACGGTCGCGGTCCGGCGGCCGTCATGCACGATCCGTGCGACGCCCTCCACGACCGGCGCCGCGGCGCGGATCGGCGCGTCCGCGAACGCACCGCGTCCCGTGCGGAGATCGGTCCAGATCGCATTGGGCACGCGGGACGCGCCGCCGTGCAGGCGATGCGTCGTGCGTCCGTTCAGGCTCTCGACCGAGAGCTCGAAGGCGCGCGTCGCGCTCGCATTGGCGAGGTCGACGGCGACGACCACCGCGACGCCCAGTGCGATGCCGAGCACCGCGAGCGCCGATTGCAGGGGATGCGCGAGGAACTGCCGCCGACCGAGACGCGCGAGCAGGCTCAGAGGGCACCGTCGGACGAGTTCACGAGCCGGCCATCGATGAGCGTGAGCAGGCGATCGCATCGCCGCGCACAGCGCTCGCTGTGCGTCGCCATGAGGAGCGCGCACCCGGACTCGCGACACAGCTCGGCGAAGAGCTCGAGCACGGCATCGCCCGTGCGTTCGTCGAGGTTGCCGGTCGGTTCGTCGGCGAGCACGAGTGCGGGGCGGTGCACGAGCGCGCGCGCGATCGCGACGCGCTGTTGCTCGCCGCCCGACAGGCGCTCGGGCGCGTCGTCGGCGCGGTCCGCGAGGCCCACGCGCTCGAGCAACGTGCGCGCGCGAGCCTCCGCGTGGCGGCCGCCCCGCCCATCGAGGTCGAGCGGCAGGACGACGTTGTCGAGGACACTGAGCAAGGGGACGAGATGGAAGGCCTGGAAGATGAAGCCGATCTGCCGGCGGCGCAGGACCGTGCGCGCGGTCTCGTCGAGCGCGCCGAGTTCGATGCCGGCGACCGTGACCCGTCCGGCGCTCGGTCGATCGATGCCGCTCGCGACGGCGAGCACCGTCGACTTGCCCGAGCCGCTGCGGCCGAGCAACGCGACGCGCTCGCCGGGAGCGAGCCGCAGGTCGATGCCGTGCAGGACCTCGCGGCGCCGACCTGCCTCGACGTAGGCGTGATGCACGTCGTGGAGTTCGAGGAGCGGCGCGGCCTCAGCCATGGCGCACGCGGTAGATGGTGAACTCGGGACTCAGCGCGTCGAGCGAGCGCGCCGCGAGTGCTGCGCGCCAATCCGCCCAGGTGCTCCCCTCGCGCACGAAGCGCAGCCAGGCCTTGCGCGAGAAGAGCGAACGGAAGCTGCGCAGCGCCTGCACCTCGATCGCCGCGGCCTCGCACGCGCGCAGGAAGCGCTCCCGGCGATCCTCGAGCACGAACACGTAGCCGTCGAAGCCCGCGAGGCGCGCCTTCAGATCGATGCCCTCGGGCAGCGTGAACACGCTCTTGCCGGCGCGCATCGAGAGCATCCCCGGCTGGGCGATCTGATAGGTCGCGACGTCCTTCTCGCGCAGGTCGGTCGGCAGGTCGTCGGGCAACGCGTTGATGCCGATCGCGGGATACACGCCGCCCAGCAGCAGCGTGATCGAGGCGGCGCAGGCGAGCGCGACGCGGCGGGGTTCGGCATGACGCCACGCGGAGCGCAGGGTCCAGGCCAGCAGGGCGAGGGCCGCGAGCGGGGTCAGGATCGCGAGGTCGAAGACCAACGCGAACGCGGCGAAGCCCAGCGTGGGCAATCCGAGCACCGCGACGGCGAGGGTCAGGTGCACGCGTCGCACGCGCTCGTCGCAGCTCTCGAGGAAACGCGCGGCGAGCACCGCCATCGGCACCACCATCGGGATCAGGTAGCGCTCGAAGGCCGCGAAACAGAGGAAGGGCACGGCGCTCGCGACGACCCAGAGCAGGAGCCAGCGCCGGGCGCGGCGCTCGTCGTCGCTCGCGAGGCCTTGCGCGCGCACGGCGGCGTGGAGCACGACGAGCGACCAGGGCGCGATCAGCGCGAGCCCACCGCCGAGGACGGGGCCGATGGCGCTCACGCGGAGCCACGTGAACTGCCGGGCCTCCGACTGTTCGACCAGCACGTCGCCGAGCTGCGGCCAGCTCAGCCACATCGAGATCGGCCACGGCAGCGCGAGCGCGAGGAAGACGAGCGCCGCGAGCGCGAGCTGCGGCAATCCTGCGGCGGAGCGGTTCGCGTCGGCGGGACGTGGCGCGCGGCGCAGGGTGATCCACCACGCGAGCGTGGCGGTCGCCGCGAACAGCAACGCGACGGGTCCTTTGATCAGCACCGCGGCGGCGAGGGCCGTGCTCGCACCGAGCAGTGGCGCGAGGCGCCCGCTCCGCTGCCAGCGCAGTCCGAACAACACGGCCAGCGCGGCGAGACAGCCCATCGGCAGATCGAGCATCGCACGACGCGACTCGATGCCGACGCCGGCCGCCGCGAGCACGAGGAGTCCGGCGAGCGTGCCGTCGCGTTGCCACAGCTCGCGATGCAGCCGCGCGGCGATCAGCGCGAGGCCGGCCCCGAAGCACGCCGACCAGATGCGCGCCGCGAAGAGGTTCGTGCCCAGCAGCTCGTAGCTCAGGCAGAGGAGCCAGTAGAGGAGCGGTGGCTTCTGCAGGCGGGGTTCGCCGTCGAGCCAGGGCGTCCAATACTCACCGCGCGCCCGCATCTCCATCGGCGTGCGGAAGCTCAGCCAGTACTCGTCCTGGCCCGAGATGCTCCCTTCGGACCAGATCGCGACGCCGCAGCTCAAGACGCCGAGCGCGAAGAGCGCCCAGGCCGGCAGGACGAGGCGTGGGCGCGCGAGCGGAGTTGCGTCGGTCATGCGGGCGCGCACATCGTGCCGCGCCCGCGGAGCCCGATCACGTCTCGAGCGCGATCGAGGCGATCAGCGCTGATAGATCTCGACGCCGGCCGGGCCGCCGCCGACGACCATCACCGTGCCGTCCGGCAGGTTCGCGGTGATCGGGAAGAGGCGCGGCGCCGACATCGAACCCGTGGGCGAGAAGCCGTTCGGGCCCTGACGGAACAGGTCCGCCGTCGCGGTGGCCGTCGCCTCGAAGGTCGAGGTGGCGACGTCGATCGTCAGACGGAAGCCGCCGGCGATCAGGGCTCCGCCGCCCGGCAGTGCGGCGAGCGCGGCGCCGGCGCGGCCTTCGCTCATGCCGCTGACCGTGCTGAAGGTGCCGAAGCCGAGGAAGCTCGGCGTGTAGAGCTGCGCGTCGCTGCGCGTGCCGACGATGATGTCGGCGATGTTCAGCGTCTGGAGGAAGGTCGTGAGGTCGAGCGTGAGACCGCCGACGAGCAGCACCTTGCCGTCGCTGAGGCCGACCGCGCTGTGCATGAAGCGCGCGCCGCTGAAGAACGACGGCAGGCCGAAGCTGTTGCTGTTCGGGTTGAAGCGGTAGGCCGTCGACGAGACGGTCGGCAGGTTCACGATCGGGATCAGCGTGAGGCCGCCGGCGATCAGCACCTGGCCGTTCGTCAGCGTCGAGCTGCTGTGCAGCGCGCGTGCCTCGAGCATGTTCGGCCCGGCGCTGAACGTGTTCGTCACGGGGTCGAAGATCTCGCTCGACGCGCGGATGCCGGCGAAGAGGGCGAGCGGATCGGTCAGCGAGAGCGTCTCGAAGCCGCCCGTGATGAGCACCTTGCCGTTGCCCATGAGCGAGGCGCCGTGACCCGCACGCGCGATGCCCATCGTGAGGTTCGTCGTCGTCTGCGTCGCCGGGTCGTAGATCGCGGCGTTCGCGGTCGGCAGGCCCGCCGTGTCGAGGCCGCCGGTGAAGAGCACGCGGCCGTCGGCGAGGCCCGTCGACTGGGAGAGCAGGCCGACGCCGAAGGTGAGCCCCGCGGCTTCCCACTCCTCGGTGCGCGAGGCGTAGCGCTGCGCGACCGGGCCCGTGCCGCCGACGAAGAGGAGCTCGCCGTCGGGTGCCGTCGCGATGCCGCCGCCGAGGATCGGCAGGGTCGGCTGGTTCAGCGGCGCCTTGAAGGTGCCCGCGAGCTGCGGCGTGAGGCGAACCAGGTTCGAGACCGTGTAGCTCGTCGTTCCGCTGATGCCCTGGAACGAGATCACGAGGGCTTCGAGCGATGGGTCGTTCGGGATCTGCAGGCTCGCCGTCGCGCTGCCCGAGCCGTTGAGCAGGCCGAGGAAGCCGGGCAGGGAGACGCAGATGCTCGCGAGGTCGTCCGTGATGTCGAGCGTGATGCCGAGCGCCGGGAACGGCGTGGGCGCTTCGACACCGGAGAAGAGCAGCAGGTAGGGTGTGTTCGCCGTGCCGCGCAGCGTGAAGCTCGCGGGACCGGGGATCGCGCCGCCGGTCTTGTCGAGGGTGAGGGTTTGGGCGGCGAGCGGCGTCGCGAGGGCGAGCGCCAGCACGGGGAGGGCGAGAGAGGACTTCATGTCGTCGGTGGGCGCGAGGGAGCGCGGGCGGGGCGGGCGGCGAGGCGGGCGATTGTGGGCGATCCGCCTGCCGGTCTGTCGTGCGTTGCTGGCATTCTGCCGGACGGAGCGCTGCGGCGTGCTGCGATGAATGCGCGCCGTGCGCAGCGCGGTCCGAGATCGGGACTCCCGACGGCGACTCGTGCTCTCAGCCGCATTGGAACATCCCCTCGGCCGCAAGCCGGAGCTCCGCGCGGCGCCGCTTGCACGGAAGACGGGTGTCTGCTTTCCTTGGGCCCCGCGGGTCGTCGCCGCCCGCGCCGTCATCGATGTCCGCCATCCGCCATCCGCTCGACGCGCTCCTCGCCTCCGGCCGCGTCCAGCGCGCCCACGCCCTCGCGCGCCGGGCGCCGGCCGCCTGGGGCTATGCCGAGGTCGCGGGGCGCTTCGTCGAGATCAGCGGCGAGGCGCGCACGAGCATCGCCGCGGGCCTCGTGCTCGATGCGCAGCGCCAGGCCGAGACGGTCGCCTGGGTCGCCGCACCCGACTCGCTCGCCTTTCCCCCCGACCTCGCGGCCTGTGGCATCGACCTCGACGCCCTCCTCATCGTGCGCCCCGCCGACACCGAGCAGACGCTGCATGCACTCGATGAGCTCCTGCGCTCGGGCGCCTTCGGCCTCGTGATCGCCGACGAGATCCCCGCCAAGGTCTTCTCGATGGCTGCGCAGGTCCGCCTTGCCGGTGCCGCGCAGCAGCACGACGCGGCGTTCGTCGTGCTGCGCGCGCGCGACGAGAGCCAGCCCAATTCCCTCGCCTCATTGCGCCTCGCGAGCTTCCGCCGCCGTCTCGAGGGCGGGCGTTTCGAACTCGGCTTCGAAGCGACGAAGGACAAGCGTCGCGGCCGGACCTGGACCCATGCGATCGCGTGCGAAGGCGTGGCGGGATTGGGGGGCTGAACACCCGAGACGGACAGCGCGGAATCGTCACGCGCTCGTCAACCGGCGATGTAGATCCCTGACTCGGAACCGCGCTCGGACGAACGGGCCCCGTGGCTCGTCTGGCTGATCTGGCTCATCGCGATCACCTGGCTGTTCGAGTCCTTCCTTTGGCCGATCTGGACGATCTTGCGCTTTGCCTTGTTCTGAACGCGCGAATCCATGGACGCGCCGGTCATATCCACCGTTCCGGTTCCGCGGCCTGCCCATCCTCGAATGCCGCCATGCCGGGAAGATCCAAGGACGATGGGCTTGCAACCCAGCCGTCGCGACGAGAAGCTCTGGTCCAGAAGCTTGGCCAGCAGAACAGGAGTTCTACGTGAACGAGAGAGGTTGCGCTCGTAGCAACGGGACTGCGATTTCGGAGGCGAGTTGCCCCCCCCGGCAACCGGCATGCCGTGAACCGGATCCGCCGCACACGCTCGTCGACACGCGCATCGGCGAAGCCCTGATCGTCTGTCGCCGA
>JADLHO010000133.1 GCA_020848735.1 Planctomycetota bacterium
CGTCCGCAACACCGAGCTCTTCGTCGGCCACTCCGTCGGCGTCCGCAGCATCGGCCCGGCCCAGGCCGCCGACTGGCTCGCCCTCGGCGTCGCCGTCCTCGGCCAAGGCGAGTTCCCCGCCCTGCAGTTGCTCTGGCCCGACCGCCGCGGGCGACTGCCCTTCGAGCCGCAGTGCGAGAAGAAGGTGGTGGAGGCGCAGCCGATGTTGGGGGGGTGAGGGTGGGGGGCTGAGGGTGGGTGGCGCGGCGTCAGAGCCAGCGGAACGCGATCACGGGGCCCGTCGCGGGCGACACGATCACGGAGCCGTCGCTCATACGCTCGAGCTGCGCCATGCCGAGGCTCGGGAGCTGACTCGCGATCGAAAGCTGCATGGCCTGCGAGGTCGCTGGCCCATTGGGGCTCAACTCGAGCCATTGCACGAAGAGCTGCCCGCCGAGAAGTGAGCTCGAACCGGGGAGCTGGAGCCGGACCGTCGCGAGCGCGCCGAAGACTTCGATCGAGGTCGGGACGACGCTCGTTCCCATCGCGGCGAAGACGTCGACGTACCAGGTGCAGCCCGGCGCGCCGAGGAAGTCGAGGGCGACGGGCTGCGGCAGCAGGGACGCGCCAAAGCACGCGAGGGCGGCATTGCCGGCGGTGCCCGCGAGATGGAGTTGGGTGGTGCCACCGGGAACGAAGGCGGCCCCGCTACGCAATGCGGTGCGAACGAGCTGGCTCGCACGCGGGCCGCACGCGTGGCCGATGTCGACCGCGGGCGCCGCAAGGGCTTCGTCGACACCGTCGAGCGGATAGAACGCCGGGGCGCTCGACACGCTGCCTTCGATCTCCACGGCCAGCGGACCTCCCGCATAGGCGAAGCCCTGGGCGAAGGCGATCTCGACGACGTGCGGCGCCGTCCATCCCACGAAGCCCTGGATCGGCGGCATGGCCGGGACCACGAGCGGACCCCGGAAGACCTCGGTTCCGCTCGGCAGGTTGGTCGCGAAATCGGGCGCGGGGTCGAGCGGGTCGCGCGTCGAGGCGCCGAGACGCACCACGAGCTGCCCGTCGCTTTGCGGGAGGCCGGCGAGCCAGGCGCCGTCGCGACGGAATGCGAGTCCCACGATCGTGTGTCCGATCAATCCCTGCAGGTGGGAGGCTGCGATCAAGACCTGCGTCGAGCCGTCACCCCCGAGCCCCGGCATGCCGGACGCGGTGTTGCCCTCGCTGTTCGAACAGGATTGCGGGACGACGAGGGTCTGTTGGGCGGCGAGCGGTGCCCACGCCAATGCGGCGAGCAAGAGGCTTCTCATGGCTGGGAGTTGCCGACGACGTCGACGGTGAGAGAACAGGGAGTCGGGACGAGCAGATCCGAGACGATCAACTGTGCGCCACCGCGCACATTGGGAGGCAACGTGAGCTCGGCGCGCCCATGGCGCACCCCGATGAGGAACGAGCCGTGGCCGGGAATGAAGACGCTGATCTCCTTCACCTCCGACCTTGCGCGCACGACGAGCGTACCGCCCTCCAAGACGGTCGGCTCGGCCCAGATGCGCGGCTTCTGCTGCATGGAATCGGCCTTACCGGGGCTGGGACCGCAATCGCTCGGCGAGGGCCTGCAATCCGTCGGTCAGGTGCGGCCGAGCGATTTCGAGAACGTCACGGACCGCGATCTGGAGCCGCCGCACCGTCGCCGCATCGCCCTCGGTCGCCGCGAGCTGTCGAAGGCCGGGCTCGAATTCTGCAATGGACGCCGGGTGGCGGGCGACGATGGCCAAGAAGTCGATCGCGTGCGCCCGCAGCTCCGCGGCATCGCCTCGCTGGAGGCCGAGAGCCCACTCGATCTCCGCACTCGAGGCCCGGCCGGGAACCGAGCCCCCAGGACGCCGCGACCCGACCCAGGCACCGATGCCGAACCCAAACAAGGCAGCAAATGGCGCGAAGACCAGCAGCGCCCGACGCGAGACGCGCCGCGGCTCCGGCTCCGGAGCCAGCAGATAGACAGGCTTCAGTTCCATGGCGAGACCCAGGCCCGCTCCACGGGCCACGGACGAGAGAGAGCGGCGGGATTGTCCGGAGGCTCGGCGCAGGGTGTCAAGCGCAGGAGAATCGGCTGCTTGCGCCGCGGCGAAGCAGCGAGCCGAGCTGGGGCTACGGGATCCCGCGCTCGGCGCAATGCGCCACCCCGAACCGAGGCGCTGGTCTGCGGGAGCTTCGCGAAGCTCGGGCTCCGGCAAGCGACGTGGCGGGGACCTTCCCGGCCCTTGCAAGGCGGAGCCGCTGCACGCGTCAGGATGGTGCATCGGCCGCGATGGAGACGGCGGCCATCCACGTCGGTCCGCTGCGAGCTCCGGTCGCGCTTTCGTCGGTCGATTCCGCGCACGAAGTTCGGAATGCCTTTCGGTGGCGCCGGAGCCGTCTGCGCGGAATGCCGGTCCGGGAAGTCGTGCGAGGGCGTCCGGCTGCGAGCGCGAACGCTCGACCAGCGCCGAGGCCGGCATCGGCGGAGTGCCCGCGCGTGGCCCGACCGTCGGACGAGCGTGGGTGCGGCTGCGCCGGTGAGCGGAAGGGACCATCGGGGGAATTCTCGAACGCGTGGGGCGGTCGCGGGACTCGTGGGTGCGGACGGGCGGACTCGCCCACCACTCCTCAAGCCAAGATCGACTCGGAGACCATTCCCATGAACTTCACCAAGCACCTCGTCCTCGCCTCGACCCTCGTCGCGGCGACCTTCGCGACCCAGTCCGGAACGCAAGCGCAGAGCGTGACGCGCTCCGGTTCCCATACCGTCAGCTACGGCAACCAGTGGATGGGCGGCAGCTACCTCGCCAGCGCCTATTTCCACGCGCGACGGCTTCCGGGCAGCACGCCGATCACGACGCTCGACTATGGCTACGCCGGCGTCAGCTCGAACGCCTCGATCCGATTCCTGCTGCGTACGAGCCCGCTCGTCGACCACGTCGTCAACGCGCTGGCGCGCACCGGCCCGGCGCCCTGGGACGGCCACTTCAACCTCGCGGTGAAGGGCGTCACGGAGCGGTCCCAGCGCTTCACGAACCAGGGCGTCTCGTACGGCCTCGGCCTCTACCGAACCTTCGATCTGTTCCCGGCGGACGTGACGGCATCGTTGTCGATCGCGGGGATCCCGGTAACGGTGCGTGGCAACGTCAGCGCCGGGGTCGAGGCGACCGCGGTCGTCAACATGATCGGCGGCGGCTACGCCGGTGTCGGTGGCGTCGGGCGGAGCTGGGCCTACGGCCGTGCCACCGCGCAGGCGGGCTTCTTCGGAGTCAGCACCGGTGTCGAGTTGACCTCGAACTTCGCGAATACGCGCGTGTCCCCGAATGCGCACGCCGACGGTCGCTCCCCGCTCTACGGAGGACCGGCCACTCCGCAGGTCATCGGCTCGGTCGCGCTGACGATTCAGCCGATCACGATGAGGCTCAAGGTCTTCGTCTCGCTGGTGATCCGCTACACGGCGACGCTGGTGGACTGGAGCTCGGCCTTGGTCTCGCGACCGAACCTCCTGAACTGAGCGCCTGGCACGGATCTCAGCGGCCCGACTGCCGCGAAAGCCGAGCAACGAGAGCCACGCGCTCGCGCGTGCTGGCCCTCGCTGCGTTGTCGCGGAGGCGATCGCGAGCGCATCCATTGCGCGGCGCCCGGTCGCTTCGGCGGCAGGCCGCCGCTCCTGAGGGAGCTGTATCGTCTGCTTCGACGACGGCGAGCTCGTGGTGACCGTCCAACGCCGCTGCCGGTGGCTGACCTGTCTGTGCTGTGGGAACCGGCAGCGCGGGCGGATGTCGTCCAGCATCCGACGATGGCGGCATATCGGCGTGTGGGGGTGCTTGATGTGGATCCAACGCGAGATCCGCCGCCTGCGCTGTCGCACGTGCCCGCGCGTCGTCATCGAAGATGTGCCGTGGGCACGCCACGACAGCGGTTTCACGAGACCCTTCGAGGACGCCGTCGGCCTGCTGGCCCGGCGAAACGACAAGACCACCGTTGCCAAGTCGTGTGGCATCGCGTGGGTGACGGTGGGCAAGACCGCGCAGTGCGTGGTGGCGGAACTGCTCGATCGCAGCCGGCTGAAGGACCTGCGCCGTATCGCGGTCGACGAGATCAGCCTCCGCAAGCACCAGCGCTACCTGACGGTCGTCACCGATCACGACCGGCGACAAGTGGTCTGGGTCGCCGAGGGCAAGCGCATTGACGTGCTCGAGAGCTTCTTCTCGACGCTCGGCGCCGACGCCTGCGTGCGCATCGCGATCGCGACGATGGGCATGTCCGCGGCGTACGCCAATGCGGTGACCGAGACGCTGCCAGAGCTACAGCTCCTTCGGGAAGTCCCTATTGACTCGTCGGCGAGGGGCCCGAGATCACGTGGCGCGAGCTGTGCAGCCTCATTGCCACCGCAGACCGACGACGGGCGCGGCGCCCGGTTGAACGCGCGGTGGCGCGCTGCCGACCTGGGTCAGCGTGGTGACGAGGGCTGCCGGCGGCGTTGAACCGATACGACAGCGCAGGGCATTGCTCGTGGTGATGGCGCCGTCGTCGATCTCGAGCCACTGGGTCCAGATCTCTGCACCGAGGAACAGCGGGCTCGAGGGCATCGTCAGCGCGAGCTCGGCCATGCCGCCGACCGCCGGGTCGGGCGTCCAATCGGCCGAGACAGCGGTCGCGAGCGAGAGGATCGGTGCGATGTCGAAAGTGCAGCCTGCCGCGCCGACGAAGCCGAGGTCCATCGGCGAAGACAGGGGCGTGATCCCGACGAAGAACCACGCGAACGCATTGGCAGCGCCATTGAACTGGAACGATGCGGTGCCACCGACGACGAGCTGCACATCGGCGGCGTGATTGGTCGTTCCCCAGACCGCGGCCCTGCCGCCACAGGCATGGCCGAAGCTCTGCACGGAGCCCGTCGCCGGATCCTCGTGCGCGTCGATCGGCCACCAGATCGTGCCGCTGCCGGAGTACTGCAGTTCGATCGCCAAATCGCCGCCGCTGTAACGCCACGGCGCCGCGAAGGGGATCTCGACCACGTCGCTCCCGCTCCATTGCGGCTGGCGCGCGCGTGCGTCCGGGGATGCGGGCAGCGGCACCGAGCCCGAGAAGACGAGCTGCGGTGCCGGCAGATTGGCCGCGAGATCGGGACGGACCTCGTCCGGTCCGAACGCGGCGATTCCGATGCTGACCGAGGCGTGCAGCGTGCCGGGCGTCAGGGCATCCGGACTCACATTGCCATCGCGGCGGAACACCAGGGCCGTCAGGTCGTGGCCGACCAGGGCGCTCAGCTCGCCGGCGTCGATCACGATCTGACGGCGCTGCGGACCGCGTCCGTCGGCGAGCAAGGCACCGCTTCGCCCCTCGTTCGCGCTCAGGGAGCTCGGCACACAATGGATCCCTTGCGAGGACAGGAATGCGCCGAGCGAGATGCACGCCAGCAGGCTGTGGGAAACGGGATTCATTGGTTGGACCCTCCGGTCACGACGACCTCGATCGTCGACGGGGTGGGGAACTGGAAGTCGGAGACGAGGATCCGCGACCCGCCACTCACACCGGGAGGGACGCGGAACTCGACGATGCCATCGATGACGGGCACTCTGCGGTTGTGCGCACTCTGGCCGAGGAACACCAACTGCACGGAGCGCGCGCCGTTCATGACCTCGACGCGCACGTTGCCACCCTCGGCAACGGTGCCCGGTCCGCGTAGTCCGCCCTGGGGTGTCCCCATGTCACTCAGCGCAGCGACTTCAACGCCGCGCGCAGTTTCCTCGGCAATGCGATGTCCGGAACTTCATCGAGCAGCGCCTCCAATCGGCGCGCCAGATCCACGCGCGCCGTCCGCGGCGCGTCGTCGGCGTCGATGGCCCATTCGGCCAGCCGCTCGATTCCGACGCCGAGGCTCGCATCGCGAGTCGTCGCGACGACCGCGAGGAAGCTCGTGGCCTCGCGCTCGAGCACCTCGATGGGTTCCTCCTGCAGCGCGCGAGCCCATTGCAATGCCGCATCGTCGACCGCCGGACCGACCGGGCGACTCACGCGCCTGACCGCGACACCCGCGCCGAACCCACAAGTGAAGGCGGCAAAGGCGCCGAGCACGAGCGCCCGACGCGAGACGCGCCGCGGCTCCGGCTCCGGGGCCAGCAGATAGACAGGCTTCAGTTCCATGGCGAGACCCAGGCCCGCTCCACGGGCCACGGACGAGAGAGAGCGGCGGGATTGTCCGGAGGCTCGGCGAGGGGTGTCAAGCGCGTGGACAATGGGGGTGGCTTTCGCTTCGGCGAAGGCGGGAGGCGGACTGGACCGGTCCTCGGGCCCGTCGATCCTCGAACCGAGGCTCCGTGAGCTCTGCCGAGTTCGATTCCCGGGGAATCTCAGTCCCCGGCCACGAGTTCGGCCAACCAGCTCGTGAGCGCCTGCTCCGCATACTGCCGCGGATTCATGGGCACGACACCCGTGCGGCCTTCGGCATCGTGCAGGAGGCAGTCCTGGCGCGCGAGGGGTTGGGCGGCGAAGGCGCGGGCCGGGGGGAGGAAGCTCGGGGTGCCGGCGATGAGCGTGGGGGCGTGGAAGGCGAGGCGGGTGCGGTAGCGGCCCTTCTCGAGCGAGGGGGTGAGCGTGAAGCTCGGGTCGAGGACATAGGCGAGGGGGCGGCGCGTGCCGTGGCGGAGCAGGAGGTAATCGGGGCTCGCCTCGCCTTTGTCGGTCGTGGAGAGGCCGGACTCGTGGGGCGCCTCGGGTTCGTGGCGCGGGGGGATGCGGGGTTCGACCCAGAGGGTGAGGAGCGGCGTATGCGGGGCGCTGCGGGGGGCGAAATCGAGACGGCCGCCGAGGAAGAGGACGGGAACGAGGTCCTGGAGCGGGTTCAGGCCGAGGCTCTCGAGCGCGCGCACGAGCTTGAGGCCGCACCAGCGCTGATAGAGGAAGGGCAGCTCGGCGAAGTCGGGACTGCGGGCGAAGAGTCGTTCGAGTCGGCGCGGCAGCTCGCTGCGCGGGTCCTCGAGGGCCTCGGCGAGGATGGCGACGCGGCGCCAGCGGGCGGATTGGGGGAACGGCCAGGGTTTGCGGCCCGAGGGCACGCAGCGCCAATCCGCCGCCGATTGCAGCAGGGATTGGGACTCGGCGAGGCGCGCCTCGGCGTCGAGGAATTCGGTCTCGAGCGCCTGCAGGGCGAGGCGCTGGCGATCGCGTTGGTCCTGGTGATCGCCGCGGTCTTGGCCGCCGGCCTCCGCGTGGTCGGCGAGCACCTGGGCGAGGTGTTCGCGCACGCTGCGGCTCGCGCGGCGGAACTCGGCATCGAGGAGTTCGAGCACGTGGGCGAGCCAGGCCAGGGCCTGGGGGTCGGGCTCGCCGATCGATTCGCCGCAGAGCCAGACGAGCGGACGCAGGCCGATGCCGGGGAGCTGCGCGAAGTCGCGCGGCGCGCGCGACGCGCGGGCCCGCCGGGGCGTCCTGCTGGCGACCTGCAGCGGCGAGCGGTCGATGCGTTCGTGGACCGCCTCCTCGAGCAGATCGTCGAGGATGCCCCGGAACTCGATGATCTGCTCGATCACCGCGTGCCAGGAGCGCGGGCCCAGGGGCTCGGCGTGCGACGACGCGGCGGCGGGTGTCGCGCCGGCCTGCAGGAGCCAGCTCGACGCCTCGGCCAGATCGCGGATGAGGATTGCGGCGACGTCCTGCATCGCTCAGGCCTGCACCACGTCACGGCCGGCCTGGAGCTGGTCGAGCCAGTCCTGGATGCGTTCGCTGCAGCGCGGCAGGTGTCTGCCGTGCGTCTCCTTGAAGCGGGCCAGCTCCTTGCGCGTGGCGTCGTCGTGCGGGTCGCGCGCGTGCAGGCGCACCTTGCCGAGCATCTCCATGCCGAGCGCCATGTCGAGCACCGACCAGGTGTCGAGTCCGAGCGTTCCGCGATGGCGCATGGCCTCCGCGAGCGCGCGCGCCGAGCGGATCGAGAAGCCCGCGCCGCGATCGGCGAGCATGTCGTCGAGGCTGATGACGGCCTCGAGCTGTGCGTCCTCCAATTGGAGGCCGACCAGCTCGAGCGCACGGCGCGGGTCCATCTCGAGCTGGATCACCGCCGCGCGGTCGAGGATGCGTGGGCTCAGGGGCCGCGTCGTGTGGTCGACGTTCACCGTCGCCACGAAGCGCAATGCCGGTGAGATGAAGACCTCGCTGCGATTGGGCGCGCCGCGGAGCTTGCAGCCCGCGCGCCAGACGCGGTCCTTGTCGTCCTCGAATTGCGTCAGCGCGAGCAGGTCGGAGAACCAATGCTCGGGCTGCGAGAGGTTGAACTCCTCGAAGACGACGACGCGCGCGCGCCGGTCGCCCTTCTCCTTCCTCCATTCCGTCTCGGCCTGGATGAGGAACTGGAGGAACGGGGTGCCCGCGAACTGCTGGTCGACCGGATGGACGTAGCCGAGCAGGTCTTCGGGCCCGCGCCAGGTCGCGGAGACGGGCACGACGAGCGTGCGTTGGCGTGGCGGATCGTCGATGAGGCGCAGGGCGAGGTGGCTCTTGCCCACGCCGGGATTGCCGCGCAGCACGATGAGCGGCTTCGTGAGGGAGCCGAGCTGCAGGGCGGTGAGCACCTCGGCGCCATAGGTCGCGCGGATCCAGGCGTGATTGGCGGGCTCGACGAGCTGCGGCAGCTTCGGCGGCTCGGGGGCGGCGGCCGCGGCGAGGGATCCCACCACGACGGGCCGGCCGGCCGCACCGGCCTTCAGCTTGTTCGTCTCGATCAGGCTCGACAATCCGGCGAGCGGCGTATGGCCTTCGCTGCTCGTGGCCTCGACCGCGGCCTGCTTGAGACGTGCCTCCGCGCGGGGGATCTCGGCCTTGCGGCCGATCTCGAGCCATTCGTCGAGGTGGGTGGAGAAGTGCTTCAGACGGCGCGCATCCTCGGGGGAATACCATTCCTTGGCGTCGTCGGACTCCTCGGCGAGCTCGCGGAAGATGCGTTGCACGTGGTTGCGGTCGATCTGCTGCACATAGGGACCACCGCAGCGGCGCATGAAGGGCGTGGCGACCCGGAAACCGGAGAAGCGCGTCCAGCCGTCGGGGTGAGGTCGCACGCGATAACGGCCGAAGCGGGTCTCGACGCGCTCGACGGATTTCACGCGATAGGCGCCGATCACGATCTGGCGCGCCTGGGCGCCCTCACGGACGCCGCGGGGCTCCTCGAAGTCCATCGTCCAAAGGAGGAGGATCTGGTCGTCGAAGGCGTGCGAGTCCTTCTCGAAGATCCAGGCGCCGCCATTCTCCTCGATGACCACCGAGGGGTCCTGCAGGCGGAAGGTCGCGAGATGGAAGCAATCGGCGACACCGCGCGCACAGTTGCGCTCCTGGAATTTGGGATCCGCAAGGCAGCTCCAGGCCGTGGGGTCATTGCAGATGGAGCCATCCCAGGCGCTGCGGTGGGCATTGACCCGGATCGCGAGCGCGTTGCCGGGCGTGAGGAAGAAGGACATGGGAAAGACCTGCCGATGGAGAAAGGCGCGACCGATGGGAGTCGCGACCGGCGGGGATTGGATCGCGACGGACGGCGTTTCGCCAAAGCGACGTGCGAATCGCCGGAATTCAGCGCCGACGCACGCCGACCCACATGCCGTCGCCCAGGGGCACGATCACCGCGGTGAGCGCGTCCTGGGCCGGCACGAGCTCGTTGAACGCGCGCACGTGCGGCACGTCGGGATCCGTCGGATTCGGGTCGAGCAGCTGGCCGAAGGCCAGCGCGTTGTCGACGGCGATCAGCCCGCCGACGCGGACGATGCGCAGGCACTCGCGCAGGTAGCCCGGGTAACCCGCCTTGTCGGCGTCGATGAACGCGGCGTCCGCGGAGTCGTCGGCGAAGCGTCTCAGCACCACCGCCGCGTCGCCGCGGTGCACCTCCACCATCCCCGCCACGTCGCTGCGCGCGAGCCAGTGCTCGGCGAAGTTCGCGTGCTCCGGATCGATCTCGATGCTGCGCACGCGGCCGTCCTCGGGCAGCGCGCGGGCCATCCAGATGGCGGAGTAGGCGCCGAGCGTGCCGACCTCCACCACCTCGCGCGCGCCGGCGAGCCGGAGGAGCACTCCGAGCAGCGCGCCCTGTTCGGGCTGGATGGCGATCGGCGGCAGCCCTGCGAGCTGCGCCTCGCGACGGAGGCGGACGAGGAACTCGTCGTCGCGCGTCGTGTGGTCGCGGATGTAGGCGAACCAGGCGGGACCGAGATGCTGCTGGTCCTTCGACATGGCGCGCAGTCTACGCGGCTCGCATGATCCGCCGCCCGTGACCGCGAACTTCGACCCCGTGCGCGCGCGCGCGCGTCTCCTCGCGTTGGTGCGCGAACGCGCCTACCGCGACGGCATCGACATCACGCTCGCCTCCGGCAAGCGCTCGAACTTCTACATCAACGGCAAGACCATCACGCTCGAGCCGGAGGGTCTCTGGCTCTTCGCGAAGCTCGTGCTGCGCGAGCTGCGGCAATACCCGCAGATCACCGCGATCGGCGGCCTCACGATGGGCGCGGATCCGATCGCCGCGGCGGTGTGTGCGCTGTCGTACGAGGAGGGTCGCCCGCTGCGCGCCTTCCTCGTTCGCAAGGAGAGCAAGGGCCACGGCACGGGCTCGCGCATCGAGGGCCAGCTCGCGCGCGGCGAGCAGGTCGCGATCCTCGAGGACACGATCACGACCGGCGGTTCGGCGCGGAAGGCGATCGACGCGGTGCGCGAGCTCGGCGCGGTCCCCGTCGTGGTGATGGCGCTCGCCGATCGCGAGGACGAGGACGGCGCCGCGTTCCGCGCGGAGTTCGTCGTGCGGCCGCTCTTCACGCTCGCGGAGATCCGCGGATGAGCGAGAGCGGCTCGCGCATCCCCCCCGCGCTGCGGGCGCTCGGCACGATCCCGAGCGGGCTCTTCGTCGCGACGGCCGGCAGCGGCGCCGATGCCACCGGCATGCTCGTCTCCTTCGTGCAGCAGGTCGGCTTCGCGCCGCCGGCGCTGAGCGTCGCGCTCAAGGAAGGTCGCCCGCTGCTCGACCTCATCCGCGCGCACGGCCGCTTCTGCATCTCGGTGATCGACGACGCGAGCGTGTTCCTCATGCGCCACTTCGCGCGCGGCTTCGATCGCGGCCAGCCCGCCTTCGAGGGCGTCACGGTCGCGCATGACGATGCGGGCGTCGCCTACTTCCCCGAGGCGCTCGCCTGGCTCGCGTGTCGCCGTCTCGGCGAAGTCGCGTGGTCGGACCACGTGCTCGTCTGCGGCGAGGTGATCGGCGGCGAGCGCCGCGACGACGACCGCCCGATGATCCACGTGCGCAAGTCCGGCGCGAACTACTGACGGACCCCCGAACGCGGACCGCATCGCTCGAGGACGGCACGGTGATCAAGTACCTCGGCTCCAAGCGCACGCTGATCCCGCTGCTGGTCGAGGTCGTGCGCCGCGCGGGTCCGGTGAGCACGGTGCTCGATCTCTTCTCCGGCACCTCGCGCGTCGGCCTCGCGCTGAAGGCCGAGGGGTATCGCGTGCTCGCCAACGACCAGCTCGCGTACGCCGCGACGCTCGCGCGTTGCTACGTGCAGGCCGACGCGGAGGACCACCTCGAGGATGCCACGCGGCTGATCCGCGAGTTCAACGCGCAGAAGGGCAGCCCGGGCTACTTCACGGAGACCTTCTGCGTGCGGTCGCGCTTCTTCCAGCCGAAGAACGGGGAGCGCGTCGATGCGATCCGCGAGGCCATCGCGCGGAAGGGTCTCCCTCCCGAACTCGAAGCGGTGCTGCTCGTCGCGCTGATGGAAGCGGCCGATCGCGTCGATTCGACGACCGGCGTGCAGATGGCCTACCTCAAGAGCTGGGCGCCGCGTTCGTTCGAGGACCTCGAGCTGCGCGTGCCCGAGCTCCTGCCGCGCGCACGCCACGGCAAGGGCCAGGCGAGCTGCCTCGACGCGTTCGAGGCCGCGCGCGCCTTCGACGCGGATCTCGTCTACCTCGATCCGCCCTACAACCACCACTCGTACCTCGGCAACTACCACATCTGGGAGTCGCTCGTGCGTTGGGACAAGCCACCGGTCTACGGCGTGGCCTGCAAGCGGATCGACGTGAAGGAACGGCGGACGGTCTTCAACTCGCGCCCGCGCCACGCGAATGCCATGCGTGAGCTGTTCGCGACGCTGCGCGCCCCGGTGCTCGTGGTCTCGTTCAACGACGAGGGCTTCGTGTCACGTGCGGAGATGGAGGCGATGCTCCGCGAGCTCTGGAACGGCGAGGCCTGCGTCACCACGATCGAGCGCGACTCCAAGCGCTACGTCGGCGCGCAGATCGGGATCCACGACGGCAAGGGGCGGAAGGTCGGCGCCGTGAGCCACCTGCGGAACACCGAGTTCACCTACGTGGCATCGTGCCGTGACCTGTCCGGCGCGCTCGCGGACATCGCGCGTCCCGCGGGCGAGCAGCGGCAGGCGCTCGGCGCACCGGAGGAGCGATGGACCTGAGCGCGATCGTGCTCGCCGCCGGTCGCGGGGAACGCCTCGGCGCCGACAAGGCGCACGTGGAGCTCGGCGGCGCGACGGCCATCGAGCGCGTGTGCGCGCACCTGCGTGAGCTCGCGTGCGACGAGGTCCTCGTCGTGCGACGCCAGGGTGCGGCGCCGCTGCCCGCCGGTCTCGACGTCGAGCGCATCGACTGCGACACCGACGCGATGCTCGAGACCCTGCGCGCCGCGTGGCGCGCGCGCAGGGCCACGCTGCGCGCGCGCGTGCTCGTCTTCCCGATCGACTACGCGATGGTGCGCGCCGACACGCTGCGCACGCTCCTCTCCGGTGGGGCGCCGATCACGCTCCCGCTCTGCCGCGGTCGCGTCGGCCACCCGCTCGTGCTCGCGCGCGAGGTCCTCGCGGAGATCGACGACCCGGCGATCCAGAGCCTGCGCGACGTGATCCGCCGCGAGCCGTCGCGGGTCGGCGTGGTCGAGGTCGAGGACGGCTTCGTGCTGCGCGACATCGACACGCCGGCGGATCTGCTTGCCGCGCGCGGTGTGCTCGCGAACGCGGTGCCCGCAACGGAGCTGCTCGCGCGCCATCGCAGCCGCCGCGCCTGGCGTGACGAGGCCGTGGGCGATGCGCAGCTGCGCTGGCTCGTCGATTCCGCGCGGCGCAGCGCGACCTCGAGCTTCATCCAGGCGGCCTCGGTCGTCGCCGTGCGCGACCGCGCGACCAAGGAGCGCATCGCCGCGCTCTGCTCCGATCAGGCGCAGATCCGCGAGGCGCCCGTCTTCCTCGCGATCGTCGCGGACCTGCGGCGCATCGCGCGCGCGTGCGAGCGCAGCGGCCGTCGCATGAACGCGGACACGCTCGAGGTCTTCGTCGAGGCGACGATCGACGCGACGATCGTCGGCCAGAGCCTCGCGCTTGCCGCGGAGTCCGAGGGCCTCGGCACCTGCATGATCGGCGCCGCACGCAACCATCCGCGCGACCTCGCCGCGCTGCTCGGCCTGCCGCGCCACGCCTTCGTCGTCTTCGGCATGGCGCTCGGCTGGCCCGCCGACGATCCGCTGCCGCGCGAGCGCCTGCCGCTCGACGCCGTCCTGCACGACGAGCGTTACGACGACACCCGCACCGACACCGCACTCGCCGCCGCCGACGAAGCCCTGCGCGCCTGGGCGCGCCGCAGCAACGAACGCGCGTCCCCCGGCACGCGCCGCATCGACGAGGCGCGCGGCTGGTCCGACCGCATGGCCTTCCTCTTCGGCGGCGATCGCCCGCACAAGGGGCGACAGAACCTCGGACCCGAGCTGCGGGAGATGGGCTTCGGACTCGATGGCGTCTCGGGGCGGGACTCGTGCGGTGGGATCGAAGGCAGCTGAGCCGGGGCACGAGAGGAACTTGGCGTCACACCTTTACCTGTCCGATACAGCGCACTAGAACCCCCGACCTTCGCTGGCGACCGGCGTCGAGCCGGTTGCCGTCACGCAAGCCCGTCGCAGGCAGACATCTCGGCAGAGATCCAGGTAGGGAGCGCAGATCACCGATGGCGGATCCTCGCACGACCGGCAACGACCGCAGCCGCTTCCAGGGACTCGTGAACCAGTTCGTCTTCGGCTGGCTCGAGGATCGCGCTCGGGCCGTCGAGAGCCTCGACTCCCTCATCGCGGCCTATCGCTGGCGCGTGGGTGAAGACGCGCGGCAGCGCAGGAAGAGCGGCGAGTGGGAGACCCTGGTGGCGACGCTGAGCGAGCTCCGTGTGGTCCTGGACCGCATCGCCCACGAGTGCCCGGTGCCAGACAAGGAAGCGGTCGCGACCTGGGCGAAGGGCCGGGTCGACAAGGGAGATCTGAGTCCCAGCGAAGCGCAGGTCTGTCTGGCGATCATGATCCATCGCTTCCAGGAGGGTCCCAAGGAGGGCCGCACCGAGGTCGAAGCCATCGGTGCGCGAGCGCGGGTCGCGATCCGCACCTGAGAGTGTCGGCTGCCCGCGGCTTTGCAGGGCTGCCGCCGAGACGAGCGTGCACGGGCGCCCCGCGCGCTCATCACTCTGGCGCATTCGATTCCGATGGCGACACTCGAGAGCATCTTCCGTGAGCTCTGCGGACCCGGGCCGGACCCGGCTTGCCTCCTGCGCTGGCCACCGGACCTGTTCGTGTTCACGAGCCGTGCGCTCGGCACCAGCGACGCCTACCGCGCGATCGTCTCGCCGCCGACCGGCCGGAACTGGCCACCCCACGAGGGCTGGGTCGAGAGCGTGCAGAAGGCGGGCCGCGAGTGGTGCGCCTTCCTCGAGGGCAAGGGAGCGAAGAGCTGGATTCAGATGCGCTCGGCGGGCCACTACGCGAAAGGCCTGTCGTCGCCGATTCGCGTCCAAGAGCTCGAAAGGCGTTGGAAGCGCCTCCGAAAGTGCTGGAAGGTCGACCTCCAGTCGCTCTGCGCCGAACTCGGTCAACCCCTCGACGAGCTGAGATGGCAAGGTCTCCTGGACCTCGTCGCGTTGCACGCGATCGCCGACAGCGCGTGCGCACCGCTCTTCGCCGCCGAGGTCCCGCGCCCGGAGGTTCCGCGCACGGAAGTCCCGCGTCCGGTGGTCCCGCGCCCCGGCGGCTTCGCGGACGCCGCGTGGGCCAGACTGCACGGCGGCGCTTCCCTGGCGACCTTCGAGCGTTCGCAGGGCTGCGTCCTGCCGAAGACGCACACGACGCAGCTCGGCCTCACGCTGCGCTCGTTGTCGCATCACCTCGCCTTCCACCGCTACGCGACCCGCGTCGAGTGGTGGCGGCCCTATTCCGAGTTCACCTCGGCGTCGAGCTGGGGCGCGCCCTCCGCAGACGCCGTCGCTCCCCGCATCTCGGTGCTCCTCTTCCCTTGGCCGCATCAGATCCACTCCGGGATGTTCGGCCCTCTCGACGTGGGACAGCCGATCGTCGACGGCTACGGCTACTTCCACTTCAACCCGGGCGCGAGCGAGGACGACCTCCTGCGACCGGCATTGCGCAGCGTCATCGAAGCGGCCCGCCGCGAGTTGGGCGACGACCAGGTCGTCGATCTGCTCGTGATGCCCGAGACCTCGATGCGCGATCGCGACTGGGACCACCTTCGCACCGTGCTCAGCGAGGGTGAGACCGGTTTCCGTTCGTACGTCGTCGGTCTCCGTTCCCTGGTCCCGGACCAGTTCGGTGACAACCGCGCCGAGGTCGGCTTCTTCCTCGACTCGGGAGACGGCGGCAAGCGCGTCGTCTACCTCCACCAGCACAAGCATCACCGCTGGCGCCTCGATGAGGGTCAGATCCGTGGCTACAACCTCGGCGCCCGTCTGGATCCGAAGAAGCTCTGGTGGGAGGGCATCCGGATCCCCGAGCGCAAGGTGACCTTCGTGGAGCCGATCCCCGGGATCACGGTCTGCCCCCTGATCTGCGAGGACCTCGCCCGACAGGATCCGGTGGCGAGCATGTTGCGCACCGTGGGGCCGAGCCTCGTGATCTGCTTGCTCATGGACGGACCACAGTTCGCGAGCCGCTGGTCGTCGAAGTACGCGAGCGTGCTCGCCGATGACCCGGGCTCGTCGGTGCTCACGCTCACGTCGAAGGGCATGGTCGATCGCTGGTCCTCGCCGTATTCGCCGTCGCGCGAGGTGGTGGCGCTGTGGCGCGACCAGAAGGGGATGACCCAGGAGCTCGACCTCTGTGGTTCCGACGCCCTCCTCCTGCGCCTCCGGCGCGAGGGCGGGACCGAGTACACGATCGACGGCCGCAAGGCCGAGCGGCAGCGCCTCGTGCTCGAGGGCGTGACGCGCCTGCGCGCGCGCGGTTGAGCGCCGCCACGCGAGATCCACCCCCGAAATCCCGGTGCCGCCCCGATTCGAGCGGACTATCGTCCGCGCGATTCCGCGATCGACGTGAAGCCGTGATGGGTGCGAAACGAAGCTGTGCCGTCCTCCTCGCCTGCTGGCTGCTCCCGGCCTGCGACGTGATCCCGAGCGGCGATGCGCGTCTCGGTTGGATCCCCGGCAAGCTCAGCGGGGACATCGCGCTGGACTCGACCGGCGGTGGCAACAACCTCGAGGCGGTACGCACCGACGTGAACGACGACCTCGGGCTCGGCCGCGCGGGCTCGGCGACGCTGGGCGTGGACCTGAAGACGCCCATCGGACGCGTGAGCGCGTCGTACCTGCGCTACTCCGACCACGCGACCGGCTCGCTCACGCGCGCCTTCGGCGACATCCCGCCGGGGACGAACGTCGAGACGACGATCGACTTCGACAACCTGAAGGCCTTCTGGTCCTTCGACCTCTTCGACAACGAGCTCTTCCGCATCGCGCCCGGCATCGGTGCCGATCTCTTCCTGCTCGACGCGCGCGTGCGCTCGATCACGGCGTTGAGCGCCTTCGAGAACCTCGAGGTCGACATCCCGATGCCGATGCTCTTCCTCGAGGGCGAGATCGACCTCGGCGACGTGCAGGGCGAGCTGGAGCTCGGCGGCACGAGTCTCGACGTCGGCAGCTTCGACGGCACCTTCATCGATCTCGACGCACGCGTGCGCTACACGGGCTTCGGCGCGCTCGAGCTCTTCGGCGGCTATCGCTGGATCTCGATCGACGCCGACGGCACCGCCGACGGTCAACGCTTCGACGCGAACCTCGAGCTCGAGGGCTTCTACTTCGGCGGCGGCGTGCACTTCGGCCCGGGCCTGCGCCGCGCCACGCCGGATTGACCTTCAGTCCAGGCAGATCGCGCCCGCCAGCACGCGCTGCGCCTTCGCACCGCGCAGCTCGAGGAGGAAGGCGCGCACGCGGGCGTCGTTGCCGTCCTTGTAGGCGAGCATGATCGGACTTGTGAACGGGTAGCGGCCGCAGCGCGCGGCGGCGAGGCTCGGAACCTCGCCATCGATGGGGAGCAGACGCACGTCGGCGTCGAGCGCGGCGGCGACGGACACGACCGCGATGGCGTTCACATCGCCGGCGACGGCGCGCAGGCGCGCGGCATCGTCGGGCCCGCTGTCGTCGGCGCCGCCGAAGCGATCGCCGGCGACGAAGGCGCGCGCGTAGAGGTCGGCGACGGGACCCGGTGGCGGGACGAAGAGCTTGATGCGGCCGAGTCCCGCGTGCGTCACGCCGAGCTCGCGCCAATCGCCGAGCTTGCCGCGGACGAGCTCACGCAGCTGTCGGCTCGGGATCGAGCGCAGCGGGTTCTCGCGGTGCACGGCGAGGGCGACGACCAGCTCGCCCAGGCGGAGCTCGCCGAGACCGCGTGCCCGTTCGTCGCGCGACGGCTCGCGCGCGGCGATCGCGAGCTCGGAGCGGCCGTCGAGGACGCGCTCGTACGCGTCGAGCACCGCACCGCCGGCCCAGTCGGCGCGATCCGGTCCGCGGCCGATGCTGCGCAGCGCCGGTTCGACGAGCGCCCGCGTGGCCGGATCGACGGCGAAGCGGAGCGGGTCACGGGCGGCGGCGCGCAGCGCCTCGACCTGGGCGATGCGCTCGGGTGGCACCGCGATCGGCGCGGCGAGCTCGAGGGCGACGCGGTGCGGCGTCGTGTCCTCGCGCGCGCGCGTGCCCTGGCGGCTCGAGGGCGCCGGCGGCGGCGCGGAGGCCTCGCTCGGCCAGGCCACCATCGCCGTCGCGCTCAGCGTGGCGAGCACGGTCAGGATCGTCGTCTTCTCCCACATGTCTCCCTCGTCGCGTCGCGTCCCAGCACGGACTCAGCTCCGCACAGGCGCGAGGCGTCCTGGACTTCGACGTCCTGCCCCGGCGGCGTGGAGGAGCGCGACAGCCCGCCATCCGGCTTTGGGACTGGGCTCGCGGCCCGTCCGGAAGCCCCGGTGAGAGGGCCCGCGCCGCACGGCGACAAAATGGCTCAGTTGACCGATCCGATTTGGCGCGCTACTTGTCCGCGCCCTGATGCGACGTGGCATCGAGATCCCGCGGCTCCGCCGCGACGGCAAGGACGGTCTCGCCGAGCAGATCGCCGCCCACTTCCGTGGGGCGATCGAAGACGGCCGTCTCTCGCGCGGTGAGCGCCTGCCGACGATCCGCCTGGTGGCGGACGAGCTCGGGGTCACCCGCGCGACGGTGCAGAGCGCCTATCGCCTGCTCGCCGAGGGCGGGCTCGTGCGGGCCACGGTCGGTCGCGGCACCGAGGTGGTCGCGGGGACGGCGCCGCACGCGCGCACGCTCGTGAGCCGCGCGGCGCGGGCGGCCGGTGATGCGCTGCGCGGCGGGCCGGTGCCGCCGACCCTGCCCATCGGTCAATCGTTGCTCGCCGATTTCGGCAGCCTGCAGCCCGATCGTGCCTCCTTGCCGGTCGATGCCGTCGCCGACGCGCTCGACGCCGCGCTGCGCGACGATGGTCCGGCGCTGCTCGCCTACGGTGATCCCGCCGGCGACCGCGGATTGCGCGAGCTGCTCGCGCGCCGCCATGCCGACGCGCTCCCGGCGGATCCCGAACGCATCCTCATCTCGAGCGGCGCGCAGCAGGGCATCGATCTCGTCCTGCGCACGCTCACCGAGCCGGGTGATGCCGTCGCGGTGCCCCTGCCCGCCTATCCCCAGCTCTTCGGTGCCCTCGCCGCGCACGAGCTGCGGCTCGTGCCGATCGAGACGGCGAGCGGCAATCTCGAGCCCGAGGCGCTGGCGCGCGTGCTCGACGAGGTGCGGCTCGTCTATGCGATGCCGACCTTCCAGAACCCGACGGGCAGCACCCTCGATTCCGCGCAGCGCCGCGCGGCGATGGAGCTGATCGCGGCGAGCGACGTGCCGGTGCTCGAGGACGGCGTCGAATGCGAGCTGCGCTTCCGCGGCGCGGAGTTGCCCTCGTTGCAATCGCTCGACCCGCGCGGGCGCACCGTCACCGTGCGCTCGTTCAGCAAGGGGCTCTTCCCCGGCGTGCGCATCGGCTGGCTCGAGGCCTCGCCCGAGCTCATCGCGCCGATGGCGGCGATCAAGCGCTTCTCCGATCTCGAGAGCAGCCCGCTGCTCCAGGCCGCGCTCGGTCGTCTGCTGCGCTCGGGCGTGCTCGACCGCGAGCTCGAGCGCCTGCGCGCGGAGCTGCGCACGCGCCACGCCGCGGCCCGCACGCACCTCGCGAGCGCGATGCCGGCGGGCGTGCATTGGAGCGAACCCGAAGGCGGGCTCTCGCTCTGGGTCGAATTGCCGCGCGGTTGCGATGCACGTCGGGTCGCGATCGCCGCGGCGCGCGACGGCGTGCTCGTCACGCCGGGCGACGCCTTCCATCCCCGCAGCCGCAGCGTCGCCGGTTTCCGTCTCGCGCTCTCGCGCGCCCCGCTCGACGTCATCGCGCCGGGCATCGACGTGCTTGCCCGCCACGTGCGCAGCGAGACCGGCGTGCGCGACGGCGGCCGTGCGGCCATCCCCCTCGTCCTTTGACCCGCGTCCTCTGAAGCCTCGTCCTCCGAAGCGACCGATCCCAGACCGTGCCATGAACAAGCCCGTGCCCTCCGTCCCCGGTTTCACCCCTGAGGAAGTCCGCAGCAAGATCGGCTTCTGCGAGCAGCTCAAGGGCGGCGTCATCATGGACGTCGTCGATGCGGCGCAGGCGCGCATCGCCGAGGAGGCCGGCGCCGTCGCGGTGATGGCGCTCGAGCGCGTGCCCTCCGACATCCGCCGCGACGGCGGCGTCGCGCGCATGTCGGACCCAAGCCTCATCGAGGCGATCCAGGCCGCGGTCTCGATCCCGGTGATGGCCAAGGTGCGGATCGGCCACTTCGTCGAGGCGCAGATCCTCGAATCGCTCGAGGTCGACTGCATCGACGAGAGCGAGGTGCTCACGCCGGCCGACGAGGAGTTCCACGTCGAGAAGCGCCGCTTCAAGACGCCCTTCGTCTGCGGCTGCCGCGACCTCGGCGAGGCGCTGCGCCGCGTCCACGAAGGTGCCGCGATGATCCGCACGAAGGGTGAAGCCGGGACGGGCAATGTCGTCGAGGCCGTGCGCCACATGCGCGCCCTGATGTCGGGCATCCGCGCCCTGCGCGGTCTCGACGAGCGCGCGCTCGCGAAGAAGGCGACGGAATACCGCGTGCCCGTCGAGCTCGTGCAATGGGTCGCCGAGGCGCAGCGCCTGCCGGTCCCGAACTTCTCCGCGGGCGGCATTGCGACCCCCGCCGACGCCGCCCTGATGATGCAGCTCGGCGCCGAGGCGGTCTTCGTCGGCAGCGGCATCTTCAAGTCGAGCGACCCCGCGTCGCGCGCGCGCGCGATCGTCAAGGCCGCCGCCAACTTCGAGGACCCGAGCGTGCTCGCCGCGGCCTCGAAGGGCCTGGGCACCCCGATGAGCGGTCTCGACGTGCGTAGCATGTCCGAGGCCGAGAAGTTCGCCCCGCGCGGCTGGTGAGCGATGGCCGGTGAACCGCTCGTCGGCGTGCTCGCGTTGCAGGGCGATTTCGCCGAGCACGCCCAGGCGCTCGCCGCGTTCGGCGTCGCGACGCGCTATGTGCGCCGCGCGCGCGATCTCGTGGGGCTCTCGGGCATCGTCCTGCCCGGCGGCGAGAGCAGCACGATGCTCAAGCTGCTCGCGATCCAGGACCTCGAGGCGCCGCTCGGCGAGTTCCTCCGCTCGGGTCGTCCCGTGCTCGCGACCTGCGCCGGTCTGATCCTCTGCGCGCGCAAGGTCGTGGCGCCCGAGCAGCGCAGCTATGGCGTGCTCGACATCGAGGTCGCGCGCAATGGCTGGGGCCGCCAGATCGCCTCGGGCACCTTCGCGCTCGCCGTGCGCCCCGGCAAAGAGCTGCCGACAACGATGAGCGGCGTCTTCATCCGCGCCCCGCGCATCCTCGGCGTCGGCAAGGGCTGCGAGGTGCTCGCGACGCGGGATGGGGAAGCCGTGCTGGTCCGCCAGGGCGCCGTGCTCGGCGCGAGCTTCCACCCGGAGCTCGAGTTCCGGCATCCGGTGATGGAGAGCTTCGTGCGGATGCTCGTGCAGCCGCACGCGCAGACGGCGACGTCGGACTGACGCGACGCGCGCAGCGTCTCGCTATGCTCCCCGCGCCCGGGAGACATGCCGCTCAACCTCTTCCGACTGAAGGTCACGCCCGCGGGCCGCGTTGCGCGCTGCGATCGTTTCGAGGTGAGGCTGTTCGAGGCCGTGGTCGGCCCTTCGGCCGGGAGCGCGTCGCCGGAGCTGCGCTACGAGGAGCTGCGGCTCAGTCCCGACGAAGCCCCGCACGTCGTTCGCCTGCACGCCGGCCAGCAGGCGCTGTGCCATTCCGCGATGCTCCACCCGGAGCGATTCGGCCGGGACCAGGCCTTCACGCGGCACTTCGACCTCCTTCGCCGTCGCCTCTGGAACAAGTTCCTCTCCGCCTTCCAGAGAGAGCGCCTCCTCCCGCTGCTCCAGAACGACGAGCACCTGCGCATCGAGGTCGACGCGGGCGGCAGCGCCTCGCTCCTGCCTTGGGAGGGCCTGATCCGCTGGCCGATCGACTGGACCGGCAAGATCGACGATGTGCCCGCCGAGCGCGAGCGCTGGGAGCTGGTGCGGCGGCCCTTCGATCAAGGCCAAGCCGACACCCCGAACGAAGTGGCGCTGCGGCGCGCGCTGGTGATCGTGGGCTCGGCGCGGCAGGGCAAGCATCGGAACGCGGCGGACCACGACGTGAAGCGGATCGTCGAGGCGGTGCGCAGCGCGGGCTTCGAGCGGGTCGATGTCTGCTCGGGGCGCTGGGAGCTCGGTCGCGGTGCCGGCGCCCTGCCGATCGCTGCCGAGTTCCACCTGCGCCGGGCCGGTCAGATCGAGGAGCTCCTGAAGCAGCACCGCTACTCGATCGTGCACTTCGTCGGCCACTCCGACGCGCATCCGGCCTTCACCCAGGCGCACGGCGCCGAGAGCCTCGTGCTCGAGATGCAGGAACAGCCCGGCGGCAAGGCCAGGGAAGAGCTGCTGGAGCTCGAGCCCTTCGGAGCCTGGTTGGGCGCCGCGAAGGTCCGCCTCGTCGTGCTGAACGCGTGTGCGACGCGGGAGCTCGTGGCGCAGAAACTCCTGCCGCACGTGGAGCACGTCGTCTCGATGGGCGCGATCGTGCCGACCGAGCTCTGCCTGCATTGGGCGAGCGCGTTCTACGGCGCGCTGCGCGAGGGCGAGGCCTCGCTGCCCGACGCCGTGCGGCTCGGGCGCCGCGCGGTGCGCCGGCACGCGCCGCTGCTCGCCTGGATCCCGCAGCATTGGGCGCGCAACGACGGGCGCCTGAGCTTCGCGGGCGAGGCACGGATGCGGATCGAGCGCTATTGCGACTGGCTGCGCCTCGAGCTCGCGAGCTTCGAGGGCCGCTTCCGCAATCGCTGGGGACGGGCGATGGCGACGGTGCACGTCGAGCTCGACGTCGGCCGCGGCGAGTCGGGCGCACCCCGCCCCGACGGCACGGTCGATCCGGCGCGTCCCCTGGTCGCCGGCGCCTTGCCGCGCGGCGCACGCGTGAGCTTCGCCGAGCTGCTCGCGCAGGACAGCGGCTGGTTCCTGCTCGGCGGTGGGCCGGGTTCGGGCAAGTCCACGACGCTGCGGATGCACGCGCTGCAGGTGGCGAGCGACCCGTTCCGCAGTCGCGTGCCGATCTTCGTCACGCTGAGCGAGTGGCTGCGAGATCCGGCGAAGCCGCTCTCGCTGCAGGACTTCGTCGCGGCGCGCGCGCGGGTCGAGCTCGCGGAGGAACTGGACCGTCTGGGCAGGAACGGCGAACTCATCGTGCTGCTGGATGGCCTCGACGAGATCGACTCCGCCCAGCGCCGGCGGCTCGACGAGGAGATCCGGCAGCTCGAGCTGCATTGGCACGCCTCGCGCGTGGTCGTGAGCTCGCGCCGCTATCGCCTGATCCGCGGTCTCAGCGGCGGCTTCCGCGATGCCGACATCCTCGATCTCGAGCCGGAGCTCGCGGCGGAACTGCTGAGGCGCCTGCTGGCGGAGATCCCCGAGACCCGCGCGCGCGCCGAGGAGCTCGCGCTCATCTGGCGCGCTCGCTTCGCGTCGGAGGTCCGCAGTTGGCGCGAGTTCGGCAAGGTGCCGCTCTTCGTCACGCTGATCGCCGATCTCATCGCGAGCGGCGAGGAGCCGGCGGAGACCCGCCACGGGCTCTTCGACCAGATCTTCGCCTCGCTGTGCCGCGACGAGCACAAGGACCATGGTCAACGTCCGTTCTTTGCGCCCGGCAAGCAGGCGATGGGCTGGCCGGCGCTCCAGCGCCTGCTCGGTCATGCCGCGTTGCGCATGACCCAGGCGCACACGATCCTCGCCAGCCGCGAGCAGATCCTCACCTGCTTCGCGGAGCGACGGGGCGATCTGCGCCGCGCGCTCTCGGCCAGCGGCTGCGACTCGGCTGCGGCACTCCTCGAGCGCATCGCCGAGCGCAGCCTGATCCTCGGGCCGCTGAGCAACGAGGCGCAGTCGCTCTGGCGCTTCTGGCACCGCAGCTTCCAGGAGGCCTGCGCGGCGCGGGAGCTGCACGCGCGCTTCTTCGGTCTCGGAGAGCGCCTCGGCGTGCGGCGCACGCTGGCGTTCCTCGATGGGGTGATCGCGCGGAGCCGCGCGGTGGCTTGCTTCTCGCTCCTCGGCCTTCGGCGCCAGCGGCGATTCCGGCCGAGCGAGGCGGAGATCGCGAAGGCGGAGCTGGGGATTGCGGAGCGGGTGGCTTCGCTGCAGGGATTGAACGATCTCTACCGGGAGTGGTGGCCCAGCGCGTCCGCAGCGGATCGCAGTGAGATCGTTCGCGTGGCGTGGCGCGGAGATGGATGGGATCCCGACGCGATGCGCGCCCCGATCGCGCGCCTCGCGGCCCCAGCCGAAGCCGTCCGCATCCAACAGGACCACTGGACGGAGACCCTGGCCCTGCTCGCCGAGCGGCTCCGTCGTCCCGGCGCCTTGATCCGCGGCCTGCTCGCGCGCGACGCGACGCTGGCCCAGCGCTGCGCGCTCCGCTGCACCCGACTCGACGCACGTAGCTGGCTCGCGCTCATCGAGAATCCCTCCGTCGCGATCGGGCGCAGCCAGACGACGAAGGACCGGGACGCTCTCTGGTCGCTGCGCACGATCGCCGTCCGCGAACGCGCCGCGCTCTACAGCGCTGCGCGCGGCATCGTCGGCGACGCCGCGGCGCTGGTCCGGGTCCTGCGCGCGCGTAGCACCCGGGTCGACGAGGCCGGCGAGCTCTGGCTGATCTGTGAGGTGCTCGATGGACTCGCCGCACACGGCCATGCCGAGGCCGCCGCAGCGTGTGCCGAGATCCTCGGGGCCTTGCCGCAGCCCACGGTCGAGCAGTGGCGGGGGGCTTTCGAAACCGTGCCGGGTCGCGGCGTCCCGGCCTGGCCACTCGTTCACGCGGACGAGTTCTCCATGGGCGCCTCGCTCTTTGCCGACGAGCAGCCACAGCACCGCGTGCGCATCAGCCAGGCCTTCCGCATCGGGGCGAGCGCGGTGACCGTGGCGCAGTACCGCCTCTTCTGGCCCCGGCACCGCATCGCGCGCGGCCAGGAGGTCCTCGATCTGAGCGCGGAGCTCGACGCGCTGCCGGTGAACAACGTGTCCTGGTATGCGGCGCAGATGTTCTGCCGCTGGCTCGATGCCCGGCTCGATGCCTTGCGCGTCGCAGTGCCGGCGCTCGCCGCAGTACAGGAAGCGCGCCTGCCGAGCGAGGCGGAGTGGGAGTACGCAGCGCGCGCCGGCACCTCGACCGAGTTCTGGTTCGGCGACGCCGAGGGCGATCTCCCGAGCCATGGCTGGTTCAGCGGCAATGCGGGTGGAATGACCCAGCCCGTCGCTTCCCGCCGCGGAGGGGAGGCGGACCGCAGTCGCGGCGAGCTCGCAGGCGCCAATGCCTTCGGGCTCTTCGACGTGCACGGCAACGTCTGGGAGTGGTGCGAGGACTGGTTCGGGCCCTACCCCGCGGACGGCGCCCCGCGCGTCGACCCTCGGGGCCCCGATCAGGGCTCCGCGCGCGTTCTGCGCGGCGGGTGCTGGAGCAACCGGGCGGCGTTCTGCCGGTCGGCGTTCCGCGTCAGGGTCGTCCCCGCGGGCGCGAACGTTGACTACGGCTTCCGCGTCGTCCTCGCGCTCGTGCGGTCCCGAGCTCGGGGTCCTGGGTGATCGATCTTCGGTCCTTGGGAGTGGTCTGAGTCCCGGCAAGTGGCAGCCGAGCGGCAACCACCGTCCATCCAGCGGCTGGATCTGCCGGAGCAGCGGCATCCCCGCGGTGGCCCCTGCCGCGCAATGACCCATTCCTGCCGCAACCGCCCCCCTCGCGGCTGGGTCCGGCGGCATTGCGGCAGAGTACCTTCATTGTTTGCCGCGCCGGATGGCTTCGAGCCCTGAACGAACAGCCGATCGCCAGCTCAGGAAAAGGACCGGAGCACCGCTGCCCTCGAGCGCTCGAAGATCGTCTGCTGGGTCCGCGTCAGCCCCGTGACCTGGATGCGTGTCCCGATGGCCTCAGACCCGAGTCGCATCACGAGTTCGGAAAGCAGGACGTTGAAGAAGCTGGACGAGGCGCCGAGGACACGGTCCATCGAGACGGTCACCGACTCATGATCTCGGGCTGCATCGACGACCGCGGTCGCGATCCTCTGTGCCGAATCGACAATACCATCTTCAGGTCCGCAGAATTCCGCGGAACGAATCACGATCGTATTCATGAAGGAGAATGGGGAGGAAGCGGGAGTGCGAGCGAGACGAGGGTCCCCGGGAATCCGTGACGGAGCGCCTTGGCGCGGCCCTCGCGCCGCTTCGCGCTCACCTCAGCCGCGGCTCCTTGGCTCGCGATCAGGAGACGTCCGCCGTTGCCGGCGGCAATGGCAGCCAGGTTGCTGATCCCTTGACCCATGTTGTTCGCGCGCGGTCTGCTCGAGATGTCACCTCGAAGGACGAGCTCGAGTGCCTCGACGTCGTCGCGGACTTCGATTCCCGCGCCGCACAATGTCGCCGCGATCCCGAGCCCGCGATCAGCGACGGCGATGCGCAACTCACTCGACTTGCTCATGTATCGACCGCATGCCAAGCCGCCAATCGGCGATTGCGCATGATCTTCGATGTTCTGCGCGATCTCCTGGTAGCACAGTCGCAGCAAGTCGACGGTGTCCTCGTCGACGTTGGGCGAGTGGCGGTGAACGAGATCGACCAATGGCGTGCTCCCTCCCCAACTCGCTCGATCGAATCGCTGGAGCGCGGCGGTCTCATTCGCGGGGTGCATGGTGTCCGGTGCCGGCGCACCCGAGCAGAGCTGGGCCAAGCCGGAGTAGCGGCAGAAAGCCTCCAACGGAGGTGGGCTACTTGGCAGCCTGACGTCGAGCGCCTGGTTGCGGTTGACCGCGCACAATTGAATGGACGCCAGGACGACAACGGCCGTGGGCCCGAGATACTGGCAGGTCGATGCGTCGATGAGGGCCGGTTCGCTGCCTGCCGAATGCAGGATCGGATCCAGCCGGGTCAGGACTGCGGCGATGTCCGAGACGCTCAGGTCCTGGACGTTGAAGTCGATGCGGGCGTTGAGCACTTCAAGTAGCAGAAGGGCAGGTCGGGAAGGGTAGCACCCGAACTCAGCCCTGCGACAGCCGTGCACCCAGACGTGGCGAATCGCGCCCGGGCGAAGAGGCCCGCGGTGGCCGTGATCCGCGCCTCTGGCAGCCAGAAACGCGCCTCGGCCCGGCGTCGACGAGGCCCTGCGCCCCCCCCCGCTCAGGACCGATACTCGGGCCCGTGTCAGAGATCGCGCCCGAGCGGTGTCTCGGTGCTCGGCCCATGCCCATGTCCGTCGCCATCCACAGCCTCAGCGCACTCGCCGCCTTCGACCGCGAGGGCGCCGCCGCGGGCGAGGTCGCGGAGCGGGAGGCGTTCGCGAGGGCGCTGCGGCCGCTCGAGCAGGGGCTGATCCATCTGATCTGGCGCCTGCTCGGTTGGCCATCGCAGGCGGCGGACATCGAGGACGTGCTCCAGGACGTGTTGCTGTGCGCGTGGAGCAAGCGCGTCCACCTGCGCGAGGCGGGGGCTTTCGCGGGCTGGCTGCGGCGCATTGCCGTGAACAAGGCGCGCAATCACGCGCGCGGGGCGCTGCGGCGCTCGCGACGCATCGCGCTCGCCGGCTTCGCGCCGGGCGATGAGCCCGTGGGCCTCGGTCCGGATCCCGTCGACGCCGCTCTCCGCGAGGCCCTGCTCGCGCTGCGCCACCAGGACCGCGAGGTGCTCGTCCTGCATTACCTCGAAGGCCATGCGCCGGCCGAGATCGCCGTCTTGCTCGGGGTGCGGCGCAATGCGATCGAGGCGCGGCTGTCGCGTGCGCGCCGACGCCTGCGCGAGCGGCTCGGGGAGGACGACGATGGATGATCTGCGCGAGCGTCTGCTGCGGGCCGAGGGCGCGCGCGCGCGGCCGCGCGTGGCGCTCCCCGATCTCGCCACGCTGCGACGCGCGGCGCTGCGGCGCACGGTCCGCCGCGGAGCGATCGCCACCTTGCTCGCCACCGCGGCTGCATTCGCGACCCTCGCCCTGCTCGAACGCGGGACCGGCTCGACGCGAGTGCCGGGCAGCGCGACCTCGCAGCTCGGCGTGAACCTCGACGTGATCGCGGCCTTGGAGTCCGCCGCGGCGATGCGCTTCGCGCTCGCGCTGCGCGCCGCCGATCCGCGCCACGACCTCCAGGTGATCCTCGACCGCTTCCCCGACACGAGCTCCGCGCGGCGCGCGGCGCGTCTGCTCGAACCCAATCCGCATCGCAGGGACCGATGAAATCACACCAGCTCGCCGCGGCGCTCGCCGCGATCCTCGCCGTCGTCCAAGGCCAAGGTCTGGCGCAGGACAATGTCCAGGCGGCCATCGTGATCCGCTCGGATCCGTCTCTGATGAGCCTCACGCCCGAAGCGTTGAGTGCGCTCCTCTCGCCGCAGCGTCTGCTCGTCGTGGCGGATTCCGGCGGCACGCCGCTCAGCGCCTTCGTGCTGCGCGATGACGCGCCCCAGCCACCGGGGGTCTTCGTCGGCCGTCTGGTCGTGGGGGGCGGCAAAGCCGAGGACGGCAAGAGCGAGGAGCGTCTCGATCGCGTGGCCCGTCTGCTCGAGGAGCAGCTCCGGGCGCGCCTGGAGGCGGCACCGCTGCGGCGTCTCCAGGCTCGACGCGACGCGCTGCACGAGCGTCTCGAGGGAATCGCCGTGCGCCGACGCGGTGCGGTCACCGATGCCGAGCTGGCCATGCAGCGCGAGCGTCTCGATCAGGATCGGGCAAGGAGCGCCGAGGAGCTGATGCGCCGCGAGCTGGAGCTCGCGAGCGAGACGACGGTCTACCGACGCTTCGAGGACGAGATCGCGCACCTGGGCGAGCTCGTGAAAGCGGGTCGCGAACCGAGTTCGAGCCTCGAGCGCGTGAAGACGGAGCTCGCCCAGGTCGGCGCCCGGATCCAGAGCGCGCTGGCGTCGGTCGACGAGGCGAAGAAGCGCCTCGCGGATTGCGATGCGCATGCCCAGCGGCTCCGCGCCGCCCGCGATTCCGCCGAGGACGGCGATCTGCTCGCCGCCGAGTTCGAACGCGTCGCGCAGAACCTCGCGCGGATCGAGGAGGACATCGCCACATTCCGCCCGCTCGAGTTCGAGATCTGGCGCTGAGCGAGTGCGCGCGATCGGGACTCACGCCGTCGCCGCGCGCCGCCGCTCCACGATCCAGAGCCCCACGAGCGCGAGCCCGTCCGCGGGGACTCGGATCGGCAGCTGGGGCCGGCCGCGCAGCTCGTGGAGTTCGCCGTCGCGCGTGAACTCGGGTTCGAAGCCCTTCGAGCTGCGCAGGCGACCCGCTTCGTCGACGACGTGGAGCCAGGCCCGGGTGCCCGCGACGGGCTCGAAGCCAGCGGGGAACTCCAGTTGGCTCGTGAAGCCCGGCCGCTGCCGCGGGTCGAAGCGGGTCAGCGGGCCCTTCATCGGGACCAGGTGGATGGAGCCATCGGCGCGGAGCAGGGTGGCGGGGAGGGCTGCGGCGTTCCGGCCGAAGTAGCCCTTGCTGGGCGCTGCGTAGCGGCGGGTCCAGTCGTGCACGCGCTGGTCGACGGCGTTGGGGCTGATTCCCAGGATCGCGGCCACCTCCTTCGAGGCGAGCCCCTCGACGCGCCGCAGCAGGATGACCTCGCTGGCGATCTCACCGAACCAGCTCCACGTCTCGCTGAGTTCCGCCAGCCGCTGCGGTGAGGGGGACTGCGCGAGCTGTTCCTCTGCAGCGTCCCCGAGCGAGTCCGGCGCGTGCCTCTCCGAGGCCCGCTGCCAGGTGTGACACTGCTCCCAGGCGAGCCTCGTCTGCACGTAGCTCCACTCGACGAAGGACGGCGCCTCGAGCCAGATGCCGGTCAGGGCGTCCATCGCGATGTCGTGGCGGCGCGCCTCGTCGCGCTCGCCGGAGGCACGGAGCTGGTTCACGGACCTCGGGTAGTACTCCTGGAAGAAGCGCTCGATCTCGGCCTTGTCGGACCAGTCGAAGCAGACGCGCGCGGAACGGGACTCGGGTTGCGGAGTGCTCATGGCGCCCTGGGAAAACCCCTCGGTGGGGGGGACCTTAGCGGGGTCGCACGGATTTCTCCGGCCGCGGCCGTGCTCGGGCCGGCCGTCCGGCCCTTGCCAGGGCGCCTTGGGGGGAGTGACGTCGGTTCCTCGCCCTGGCACCTGTAATGCTCCTCGTCTTGACCCTGTGCGAGCTGAATTCACGACGACCCTGCCCCCTGCCCGGGTCGAACGAGCTGCGGGAGCTGGTCGGCAGGCAATGAGGAGCACATGGAACCGACGCCGCTCTGGAACTTCCTCGAGGCGCTGCTGCCGAACGACCCGGCGGAGGATGCCCGGCCCGAGTGGCTGGGCCTCGCCGACCCGCAGCGCGGCCAGGGTTTTCCGCCCGCGCAGCGCGCGCGCATGGTGGCGGTCGCGCGGCGCCGGCGCGCATCGGCGCCGCAGCGCGTGGCCCGGGCGCGGCGGCAGGTGGAGGACTTCCACGCGCGCCGCGACGATGGGGCGCGGGCGGAACTCGCGACGGACAGCGCGCCGAGCACGCTTCCCGA
>JADLHO010000134.1 GCA_020848735.1 Planctomycetota bacterium
CCGCCGAAACTGCGGGAGTTCGCGCACCTTGATCGCAACGTCATCCTCATCGGCCAGGGCGCCCGCTTCGAACTCTGGGATGAACAGCGCTGGGACGAGCGCCGCGACGACTGGCTGCGCGCCCCGGATGCGCCGGCCGACCTGCCTGCGGAACTCGAGTCGCTGTCCATCTGATTCCGTCGTGGAGGGCGGAAAGGAAGCGCGCGATCGGGACACGGCCGGCGGACACGCGCCGGTGCTGTGCCCCGAGGCGCTCGCGATGCTCGATGTCGAGCCCGACGGCTTCTACATCGACGCGACCCTCGGTCGCGGGGGGCATGCCCGCGAGATCGTGGCGCGACTGGGGCCGCAGGGGATGCTGCTCGCGATCGATCGCGATCCGGAGGCGGTATCCCACGGCCGCGAGATGTTCGCTGGAGATTCACGGGTGACCGTCGTGCATGCGTCCTTTTCCGCCCTGGCCGCGCTCGCGCGCGCGGGTGGACGCGCCGCGAGCGGCGTGCTCGTCGACCTCGGCGTGTCTTCGCCGCAGCTCGACACGGGGGCGCGCGGCTTCAGCTTCCTGCGCGAAGGTCCGCTCGACATGCGCATGGACCCGACCTCCGGCCCGTCGGCCGCGGCGTGGCTCGCCGGTGTCGACGAGCGCGAGCTCGCGTCGGTGATCGCGCGTCTCGGCGAGGACCGCTTCGCGCGGCGCATCGCCCGCGCGATCGTCGCGGCGCGTGCCGAGGCACCCATCGCCACGACGACGGCGCTCGCGGCGATCGTCGCCTCCGCCGTGCCGACGCGCGAGCCCGGGAAGCACCCGGCGACGCGCACCTTCCAGGCCATCCGCATGCACATCAACCGCGAACTCGAGGAGCTCGCGGCCGTGCTGCCGCAGGCCGTCGCGGTGCTCGGACCCGGCGGGCGGCTCGTGGTCATCAGCTTCCATTCGCTCGAGGACCGCCTCGTGAAGCGCTTCATGCGTGACGAGTCGCAGGACGATCCGGCCTGGGCCGGACTGCCGCAGGTGCCGCCACAGGCGCGCGCCAGGCTCGAGCGTGTGGGCAAGGCCGTGTTCCCCTCGGACGAGGAGATCGGGCGCAATCCGCGCGCCCGCAGCGCCGTGCTGCGCGCCGCCCGGAGGCTCGCCGCATGAAGTCGCGCTGGATGCTGGTCGTCGTGCCGCTCCTCTGGCTCGCCGTGGTCGCCTCGGCGGCCGGCGTCGTCTACGTGCGCCACCAGGCGCGCACGCTGTTCGTGGAGCTGGAGCGGCTGTCGGCCGAGCGGGACCGGCTGAACATCGAATGGAACCAGCTGCAGCTGGAGCAGAGCGCCTGGTCGAACCACGGGTTCGTCGAGCAGGTTGCCAACCGGCGTCTCGGCATGACGCTGCCGAGGCCCGCCGAGGTCCGCATCGTCACGCCATGAGGAACGGCAGCGACACCGCCGAGATCGATCCGCGCCGCTTCCGGCTGCGCATGCGCTTCGTGCTCGGGCTGCTCGCCGCGTTCGCGGTGGCGCTGCTGCTGCGGGCCGTCGACCTGCAGGTCCTGAACCAGAATTTCCTCGAGCGCCAGGGCGACCGGCGGTTCATGCGCGAGGCCCGGATGCCCGCGAGCCGCGGCGCCGTCCTCGACCGCTTCGGCGAGCCGCTGGCCGTCAGCTCGCCCGTGGACAGCGTCTGGGTCAACCCGAAGGAGATCGGCACGGACCCCGAGCGCATCGACCGGCTCGCGCGGGCCCTGCAGCGCGACCGCCAGTGGCTCGCGCAGCGCATCAGCAGCAACCTCGATCGCGAATTCCTCTATGTCGCGCGGCACATGGAGCCGGCGAGCGCCGCGCGCGTCAAGAAGCTCGGCATCCCGGGCACCTACCTGCTGCGCGAGTACCGGCGCTTCTATCCGAACGGCGAGGTCACGGGCCACCTGCTCGGCTTCACGAGCGTCGACGAGGCGGGGCAGGAGGGGCTCGAGCTGCTCTACGACCGTTCGCTCGCCGGACAGCCCGGCGCGAAGCGCGTGATCAAGGACAACCTGGGGCGGACCGTCGAGAACGTCGAGAGCATCCGCGCGCCGCGTCCCGGCACCGACCTGCAGACCAGCATCGACCTGCGCATCCAGTACCTCGCCTATCGCGAACTGAAGTCCGCGATCCGCGATTTCCAGGCCCGCGCGGGCTCGGTCGTCGTGCTCGATGTCGAGACGGGCGAGGTGCTGGCGATGGTGAACCAGCCGTCGTTCAACCCCAACGACCGCGAGCAGTACGAAGTGGGCCGCTATCGCAACCGCGCCGCGACCGACATCTTCGAGCCGGGTTCCAGCATCAAGCCCTTCATCGTCGCGGCGGCACTGGCCTCGGGCCGTTACCGCGCGGACTCCATCGTGGACACGACCCCGGGCTCGCTGCGGGTCGGCATCAAGACCATCACCGACGAGCACCCGATCGGCATCGCCGACCTGTCGACGGTCATCGCGAAGTCGAGCAACGTCGCGATGGCGAAGATCGCGCTGTCGCTCGACCGCCAGCAGATCTGGAAGACGCTGCACGGACTCGGCTTCGGTGAGGTCACCGCGAGCGGCTTCCCCGCGGAATCCGCGGGCCTGCTCGGGCCGGCCGCGGACTGGCGCCCGATCGGCATCGCGACCATGGCCTACGGCTACGGCCTGTCCGTGACGCCGCTGCAGCTCGCGCAGGCCTATGCGACGG
>JADLHO010000135.1 GCA_020848735.1 Planctomycetota bacterium
CACGCAAGGCGAAGGACAGCCCCGTGCAGGGCCGCGCCAACGTCCTCGTCTTCCCCGATCTCGACGCCGGCAACATCGGCTACAAGCTCGCGCAGCGCCTCGGCGGCTTCGACGCCTATGGCCCGGTCGTGCAGGGCCTCGCGAAGCCCGTGATGGATCTCTCGCGGGGCTGCAGCGCCGGGGATGTGGTCGATACGGCGGTGATCGCCGCGGTGAGGAGCTGAGGCGAGCGGGTCAGCCGCGGCCGATCCGCCGCCCAATCTCGCGGATCGCGCGCTGGAAGGCCCGCCGGACTTCGCGGTCTCCCAGGGACAGGTCGATTTCCCGGCTGAATCGATCGCGATCGATGTCCACGATCTCCTGCCACTTTGCGTAGGGGCGGACCGAGACATCGACGAGACGCATCCGAGGCATGTTGCGCCCCGATGCGGCGCCGTACTCGAAGTCCAGCCAGGTGCGGCGCCGACTCCGCTCCTCTTTGGGCTCGACCAGGATCTGCAGGAAGCCGTCACATTGCGCCACCTTTCGCAAGACGTAGTCCGTAGCCGGGTCGGAATAGCTCTCCGCAAAGACCGGCTCGAACCCGCACTTCGCGCACGCAAGCGTGAGCAATGCCTTCAGATTCGGCTCCCGCGGGTGGCGGAAGTTCATGCTGATGAAGAGCCGATGCACAGCGGGGCGCGTGCATCGCGCGGAAATGGAAACATAACTGAATCGCTGGGGACGCTCCGTTCCGTCTGGGCGCCCAGTCGCTTCGCGCCAGTCTGTCGCCAGCCTCTCGATTTCGCGCCGGATCGCCCGACGGTCCTTGCCGGGACTCTCCATGGACTCCGCTCGCACGGCGACGATCCGCAACTTGCCGCGCTCCTCCCTGACGGAGAATTCCCGAGTCTTGTTGATGATGCTCAGGATGTTGAAGCCCCTCTCACCCGCGATACTCGCGACATCTGCGATGAGACCCTTCGAGAGACCGGGAACGCTCGCCCCTCGAGCACGGAAGTCGTATGCGACCTCGATCATCACGCTTCGGGTACGTCGCACCTCCTCAGGAATGGGCACGACTCGAAGCACATGCTCGGCAGGTTGAAAGGTAGCCACCGCAAGATGTGGGATATCGGGAGGAAAGACCGTGCGCAGCTTGGTGGCACCGGGGTAGTCCACCTCCTGCGCGAAACGCAGCTCCTGTGACTCCGCGTGGTAGCGCATCGCGAACGGCGCACCACTGCCACCACCGAAGGCTGCATGGTAGGGCAACTCGAAGAGCCTTCTGATCTCGCACGTGCGTCGCCGTCCTCCAACCGCCTGTGCAAGCTCCTCGCGCGAGAACCCCTGGCGAACCGAGGGCACGCACGTCTCATTTCGCATCTCCTCCCCGAGATCGATGGTTGGGGTGGCGAGCAGCCTCTGAATGAGTTCACCTTCTCCTTGCAGCCGCTCGATCTCCTTAAGGTCAACCTGCGAAGATCGCGGAACTTCCCCCGCGAAGTGTCGCTGCAGGACCAGCACTACGGCCGCCATGTCGGCAGCAGCCAAGCGAAACAGCCTGTGTGCCGTGTCGTATGCGTCTCTGTCTCTCCGATATGCCGCGGAGTCGTTGGCGTACCGCTCGTGTCCAGGTGCCGGAAAGCCTCGCGGCTCCGGGTACTTCTCATCGAGAGAGTGCTCCTTCTCGCGCCGATGGAGCTCCCTCACCGCGACCGCCTCGGCCACCATCGTCCACGTGCAATGGTGAAAGCCTGTCGGTGCCTGGTCCTGGTGGAGGATGTTGAGTCCGTCCGTACGCAGGGTCGAGGAGCCCTCTGCCGATCCCAAACCGAGCAGCCTGCCCAGAGGCAACTCGCGGAGCGACTTTGCAACCCGCGCGAGGTTTCCCCGACGGTCACCGAGCTCGAGTCGCAGACTGACGAGGTAGGGCCAAGTCACCGGGTGGAACGGGGAGATGACGAGATGGTAGTCCCCGAGCACACCGCTCCCATCGTGAGACGACGGCTCCGCTACGCGGTCGTCGCCGATTGGCCGTGAGCACGGTGTCCAAAGTCCCCAACACTGGCAGCCGTCATAGATCCCAATCGAGCGCAAGCTGTCCGTCCGAAGTCGGATTCCGTGAGCCAACGTGAGAGTCGCGCGTTCGCTGAAGACCAAGTGCTTCTCCGCGGAAGAGCCAGTGAGCGGCCTGGACGATAGCGCTCGCTCACAGGTTCGGGCAGAGTCGCGTCCGGGTAAGGCCGACACACTCGCCGCCGGCGGGGGCCCGACGCGCCGCTGAAGCGACGATGCGATTGCGCTCGAGGGCTATGGACCGAACTCTGACTCCCCGTCCACCACCCCGACCCGCCGCCGCTCGACCCAACCGCGGACCCCCGCGCGCTCGACGTGCAGCCAGCGATCGCTGCCTTCGAGCACGGTGACGAGTTCGCCGACCCGGAGCTGTGCCGTGGCCGGGAGATCGGCGTGGGGATCGGCGCGCAGCGTCGCCTCGCGGTCGAGCACGACGGCGCGCCGTGGTGCCGCACCGAGGGCGTCGCGCAGCACGAGCGCGGCGGCGGAGAGGCCGAGGACCAGGACGACGAGGCCCGCGAGACGCGCGAGCGGACGTCGCCGGAGACCGAGCACGCTCGCGAGGCCGAGGCTCTGCAGCGCCACGGCCAGGATGAGCAGTTCGCGCGGGGTGCCGGCGTCGACGAGGCGGAAGAGCGTCGCGACGAGACCCGCGCGGTCCTCCGGCGGCAGGCCGAGCCGGCGCTCGACGAGGCGGAGGTTCGACCAGAGCGCGGCATCGCGCGGCGTGTGCGTGAGCGCACGGCGATAGCGCCACGCCGCCTCGCCCAGGCGCCCGAGGCGCACCTCGCAGTTGCCCAGCGCGAACTCGATCGCGCCCTGCGGCGCATCGGGCTCGAGCAACGCACGCTCGAAGGCGGCACGCGCCGACTCGTGCTCACCGGCGACGTACGCGAGCCTCGCACGCTCGAGCGCGGACGGGTCCTGCGGCGCCATCGCGAAGATCGCGGCACCGAGCAGCGCGGTGATCATGTGCGAGCCTCCGCGCGCACGAACGCGGCCTCGAGTTCGTCGACGAGCGCGCGCAGCGCAGCCGCGACGGTCGCGGCCGGGGTCCCGCCGTAGCGCGAGGCGACGAGATCGTGCAGGGCACGCGCCGCGCGGGCCGACAGCTCGACCGCGCATCCCGCCCGCACGAGATCGGACTCGAGTTCGTTGGCGATGACCGCCGCGCTCGGCAGGCGCAGACGCGCCGCGAGGTACTCGGCGAAGGCCGTCGCGAGTCCGTCCGCGCCCGTCGCGCGCGACGCACGGAATCGACGCGCCGCGCGCCGCGCACGCACGCCGAGCGGATCGGCCTGCGCGCGACGCCGGACCCCGATCCACGCCAGCGCGAGCACCGCGACGAGCCACGGCGACGCGAGTGCGACCAGGGTGCTCGTGAGACCGACACGACGCGGCGCGTGGACGAAGGTGTCGGGCAGCGTCGCGACGATGTCGTCGACCGGCTGCACGCTCACCGTCGCGTCCGGCCCGCCGGCTCCGCCGGTCCTCGCGCCACCGCTCACCACGAGCGGGATCGGCGCGCTCGTCACGACGCGGTACGCACCCGGCGGACCCGGATCGAAGAACGCGAACGGGATCGCGGGGACGGCCGTGACCGCCGCGTGCGCCGGAGCGAGGTCATAGGTGATCGTGCGCCGTCCCGGTGCGAGCTCTTCCACCGCGCCGAAGACGTCGAAGCCCGCCAGGCCGTGGAGACGCGGCGCAGCGAACGCCGTGAGGTCCCCTTCGCCCTCGATGGTGAGCACCAGTCGCAGCGTGTCGCCGACCGCGAGCGCGAGCGGCTCGGCCTTCGCCCCGATCGTGTGGCGACCGAGCGCGCCGGTGAAGCTCGCGGGCCGTCCTTCGAGCGGCAACGGCAGGACGCGCAGCGGGAGCGGCGCACCGCCGAGCGCGGCGTCGCGGCGGTCCTGCGGGACGCGATCGCCGAAGAGGTCCTCGGTGAAGCTCGCGGCCCACGCGAAGCGCAGTCGCGGCGTGGGGAGCTCGTACTCGCCCTCGCGCCGCGCGACGAACGGTGTCGCGAGCTCGTACACGTCGAGCGTGCGCTCACCCACGCCGCGCGTGCCGGCCCGTGCGACGCGCGCGACGCGGTCGTCGCAGGCGATGGTCGGTCCGTCGTCGGCATCGACGACGCGCAGCTCGACGACGCTGCGCAGCGCACCGGCGTCGACCTGCAACGGGAGGTCGAGCGTCTGGCGGAAGATCGCGACGAGCTGCTCCGCGCGGAAGCGCGGGTCCATGCCGAAGCGGATGCGCAGCGGCACGGTCTCGCCGACGAACACCGTCGTCCGCTCGAGGGCGAGCTCCACGAACGCACGGTCCGCGAGTTCGTCCTGCGCGCGCGCGAGCGACGGCGGGATCGCGAGCGCGAGCGCGAGCACCGGCACACGGAGGCGCTGAGGGAACGACCCGGTCATCACCAGTCCTTCTCCACGCCGGCCTGCGCGGTGCCGCGCGCGGTCCTCCGCAGCGCGAGCTTCTCGCGGTCCTTCTCGGTGAGACGGCGCACGAGCTCGTCGACCTGCGTGGCCGCGAGATCCACCACCTGCGGCGCGAGCGGCCCCGCGGCCTCCTCGATGCGCTCGCCGTCGTTCGGCGGCGCGGGGTCGGGCGTCGGGGGCGGCGCGGTCTCGCCGCCGCGCGTCTGCTTGCCGCGTTCGATCGCCTCGCCGCGGCGCTTCCGCAGAGCGTCGAGCTTCGCCTGCGCGCGCTCGACGTTGCGCCGCGCCTCCGGCCAGTCGCTCCCCGCGACCGCGGCGCTCTGCCACGCGTCGCGCGCGGCCTGCGCGTGCGCGATCGCGACGTCGAACGCGAACGGCTCCGCCTCGGGCCCAGCGGCCTGGGCCTCCGCGCGCTCGCAGCGCGCGAACGCCGCGCTGCCCGCGACGAAGTCGCGCATCGGCAGCCACGCGGCGCCACCGCGTGCGATCGCCTTCTCGAGGGCGACCTCGGCCTCGAGCGGCGAGCCGGCCCCGAGCGCCGCGAGGGCGCGTGCGTGCAGGAGCTCGGCCGGCGCGGCATCGCCGCACTCGGCCTCGAGCGCGGTGAAGACCGCGAGCGCGTCGACGAAGCGGCCCTCTCGGAACAACGCTTCGCCCGCGGCGAAGTCGGGCGCATCCGCCGCGAGCAACACCGCCGCGGCGGCGAGCATCGCGAAGCTCGACCGGCTCCTCATCGATCGCCGCCGAGCGCGTGGCCCGTCTTCGGGTCGATCGCGAGATCGAGCCCTTCGCCGTCGCGGGTCATGAACACGAAGCCGTACATCATCTCCTCGAAGGTCTGCTGGCCGAAGCGCACCGTCGCGTCGGGATCGGGGTTGAACGGGTTGAAGCGGCTGTTGTCGAAGTGCGCGAAGACCTCGACGCGCGTGCCCGCCGGCAGCCTCACCGCGCCCTCGTGGCAGCGGTACGAAGCCTGCCAGTCGAAGTTGTAGGTCGGCACCATCAACAGCGTCTCGGGCTCGGCGTCCGGACGATGCGCCACGAAGGTCATGTCGCGGCCGCGGAGATGCATGTGGGCGAAGTAGCCGATCACCGTGGAGTCGGCCTCGACCTTGCGCTGGCCCCGGACGGGGTGCGCGACCGCCCCCGGCGGGATCGCGAAGCGCGTGTTCGTGACGACGAGCACCTCCGCGCGCTTCGTCACGCGTTGCTTCGGGAAGCGCAGACCGACCTTGATGCGATCGGTCTCGGGCTTCCCGGTGGTGACGTAGTGCGCCTGGATGCCGAGCCGCGAGCCCTTCGGGATCAGCATCGCGGTGCCGGGATCGAGCACCATCGGGTCACCGCCGGGCACGAACCCCGTGATGAAGCCGTCCTGCGAGAACTCCTCGCGCGGATCGAAGTGCGCGACGTTCGCGTGGTGCAGCACGCGCGCATTCTCGGGGAGGATCTCGACGGCCTCGACCCAGGTGTCCTCGCGGAAGATGAACGGGAGGAAGAGATAGTGGTACGGCACGATGCCGTCGGCGGGCAGGCGTACCGGTGCCACGACCTGCAGCACGCGATCCGGTTCACCGATGCGCCACGGACCGGGCTCGAACACCTTCGGCGGCGGCGCGGCCCCGCGATCGCCGCGCGGCCGATCGGAACGCAACCAGTCCTCGAGCTTCGCGCGCTCGTCGTCGGTCAGGGCGAGCCGGTTGCGGAAGTCCCCGTGCGCGTCGCTCGCGTGCCACGGCGGCATGCGTTGCCGGCGCAGCACCTCGCCGATCATCTCCGCGTGATCCGCGACGTCGTCGTAGTCGAGCAGCGGAAACGGCGCCGCCCCGCCCTCGTGGTGACAGGTCTGGCAGTGGCGCTGGATCAACGGCTCGATGTCGCGGTGGAACACCAGACCGTCCGTCGGCGGCGGCGCGGTCGGCCGCGTGAGCTTGCAGCCCTCCGCGATCGTCTCGGTCACCGCGGGCTCCTCGCCGGCGAGCACCGCGTCGAGCGCCAGCCGCAGGTCCTCGCGCGAGGGCGCGTCCTTCACGTTCGTGTAGAGCACCTGGTCGTCGACGCGTCCGCGGTAGCGGAGCCGCCGCTCCCCGTCGAGGACGACGACCGTGGTCGTGCGCTCGATGCCGAGCGCGTCGGCCGCGCGGAAGAACTCGTCCTTCACGCAATGGAACGGGATCTCGTAGGTGATCGCCTGCGTGCCGATCTCGCGCAGCGAATCGCTGCGGCCGACGTTGACCGCGAGGAACTCGACGCCGTCCGCTGCCGGCGCGGGTGCGCCGTGCTCCCGCGCGAGTCGCGCGAGCTTCGGCATCACGCGGCCGACCATGGGGCAATCGCAGTCGACGAACACGAGCACGACCGCGCGCCGCGGGCCGAGCTCCGAGAGGCGGCGTCGCTGCGAGCGGATGTCGAGGAAGACGAAGTCGTCGACGCGCTCGCCGATCGCGGCGACGGCCCGGGTCGGGGCCTGCGCTTCGACCTGCGCCGGGAGGCCATCGCGGCACGCGAGCCCCGCGAGCGCGGCGACGAGCGGGCCGAGCGCGGGCGCGCAGCGCGAGAGGGAGGCGTGCCGGAACGAGCGCATGGTCGGAGGCTACGCGGGTCGTAAGTTCCTTGGAACTCCATGAGCTCGACCCGTGCGCACGAGCGTCTGCCACCGTCCGCCGAGACGGCACTCGCACGCGCGGCCGGGACCGTGCTGCCGGCCG
>JADLHO010000136.1 GCA_020848735.1 Planctomycetota bacterium
CGATCGCCGGACCTATCGCAACGATCGCACGCTTCGAAAGAGCACGCTGCTTCGTGCCAGCGACGCACCCCCGATGGTCCTCGTCTCAGAGTTCCTGGACCAGATGGCACGCGCCGGTCGCTACCACTTCGCGAGCTCGGCTGCCTTGCCGCGGCGCAGCTCGTGCCGCAGCGCATCGAGCAGATCGGCGAGCGGCATTACGAAGCCCTCCTGACCGCGCCCGAGCTGCACTGCAGCTCGTACCAACGGGCCCAGCTCTTCCAGGTCATGTCCGCGACCAGGCGTTGGCAGAGTCAATGCGGTGCGGTCACCGTTGAGTTCGGGCTGCGGAAGGTCCTGGAGCGCACGACGCCCGTCACGAGGAACACACCCCGCAGGCCGCTGCGGATGGCGTCTTCCGAGCCGACGGTGCTCGAGCGCGTTGGCGATGCTGATCGCTGCGGCGGTTTGGGTCACGTGCTGGCCGTTCGTAAGGAGCTGGGGAAGTACGGTGACTTCGCATTGCTCGCCGCGGATGCCGCGATAGCGCCGAGGACCAGTTCGCAGTTCCTCGGCCACATGCTCAAGCTGCTCGCAGTCGACGGCGCAATCACGGCCTCGCTCGCCGCGCAGATCGACGAGCGGAGTCCCGCCTTCGCCCCCTGGTCGCGCTCCCGATCGCGCGCCGGAGCGGCGAGCGATCGCCTATGGCGGATCGTGTTCATCGTCGATCTGGAGCCGCCGTCGTGGTCCCCCGCGACTCCATCATCGAAGGGCGCGCCTATGCTCCGTGGGCCGACGCCGCGCAGGTCGAGCAGGACCTCGTCCTCAGCCGCGCGCTTGTCGAGCTGTTCTCTCACCCCGTGCTCGACGATCGCTCCCCTCCAGCGTTGGCGCCGCGCTGCACAAGCTGTTCTTGCGGCCGCCCGCCCGATGCTCCGAGGACATCGATCGCGTTCTGGTCTGCCCGGCGCCGATCAGCGGGGACCGCGATCGCTTCCGCAGCGTGCTCGGAGCATGGCTCGCGGAGGGCCGCTGGAAGCAGACCGCGGGCGGCGTCACACTGGGCTTCCGGTTCGACTTCGAGGAGGAGCCGACGCGGCCATGGCAACCGGCAGTCGAGACCAACACGCACGAACTCGGCGCCAGGCTCGCCGTCGACCAGACACACGACCGGGTCTTCGGTGAGCTGGTCGCCCTCCTGACGTAGACGTGAGTCGGTGTCGGTCCTCCCCGCGACGACTGCCGGGCCGTGCGCTCGTGCCTCGCGTGGCATTGCGGGCGACGTTCGCCGAGAGCCCCAAGCCAGCCGGCGTGCTCGGGACTGACCTCGCCCCGCCGGAGGACAACACGTGACCGCGAGAAACGATCGGAGCGACAGGATTTGAACCTGCGACCCCCTGCACCCCATCGGGTCTCCGATGGCTGCTTGCGGTGACGCCAATCGTTGCCGGCAAGCCTTTTACGCGACTTCTCTACCACTCGCAAGTGCCGCACCTGGCCGCAATCCGGAACGACCCGCACCAAGGGATACTCGCCCCTGCAGTCGTTTGATTGTCGGGCATGCCCCTCGGCACATCGTGGCTAGACCTTTACCCTTTCATGCCGGAAAAGCGCTCAGGCTGTGCGGTCCCACGCTCGCAAGCTCGATCCATCCGTCTGGGCAAGCCCAATAGTGAAGATGATACTCATCGTCAATATCCGCCCGCCAAGCCGCAGCCTTGTCGGCCGCCCGAATGACTTGCTCTTCATTCCCGCCACGCCCCCCACGCCATGCATGCACAGCGGACATACCCCGCTGCTCTGCCAACATCACCGCGCGCCTTACAAGCTTCGCCGCCATTTGACGCTGCTTAAACACATGCTCACCCCGGAGGCACTCATAGAATTTTCGGTGCAGCCGTATCCGAGGCGCCTCAATAGAGTAGCCCGCTTTCCCCCCAAGTCGAGTCAATATGCTCGCCCCGCGAAGGGCTAACATAAACTGCTCGTCCGATTCCGCACGCGCCGCAGCATCACCAAAATCAAACCCGCGAAACAAAGCAGCAATCTTTGCCGAGCAGGCGACCCTACACACGACATCCCGCGGGAACGCACCCCCCAATCGTGACTCACAATCGCCACTCGCCAGCAACACTCGCACACGTTGCTCAATGTCGGATTCCGCAACGAGTGGATGCCACGAACACACACCTACGTGACCCTTGCCCATATCGGCAACCAGACTCCCAAGCACGACGAGCCGACCATGTTCTTCCGCATCCTCGTCGCAAGCCTCACACAACACATCTCCCCCAACGACGTCCTCCAAGAAAAGCGCCCGCTGAAGAACCCGACTGACCAATGCAACAACATCCCTTTGATCAAAATCGATCCCAAATCGTCTGACCACCCGCTCAACGTTAGACTTGAATGGAAACTCCCCACGATTCATAAGACGGTCCAAGGCACCTTTCGTCATCATCACCGCCACACACTGCCCACTCATCAAATCCACAATGTCACAAAGGCGCTTTATCAGATTCACCGCGTCATCGGCACTCTGTGCCGTACTTACACTCAGAGCGCGTTCAGATAACACTACATTCATTCTGCGCGATCCTCCCCTTTCCGCTTCTTGCGTCGCTCGAGGGCTGCACGGAGAATTGCCGATGACTCAATTTCCGAAGTGTCGAAGAACCCGGTCGGCCATTCCGACAGCGATCCCGCCTCTGTCACACCAATACGCCGATAGTGACTCCCGTCGTCTTTCATTTCGACGAAGTACAAGGCCACCCTTTCATGAAGCTCTGCCGTCGGATCTTGAGCACACTTCAGCCGAAGCCGGCTAATGATGTACTCGCTGTGAGTCTCTACAATACACTGCTTTTCAACCATGGTAAGAGCAATAAAAAAGTCTGCCAGTCTGGCCTGCACAGATGGGTGAAGGTGTAGTTCCGGCTGCTCCAGAATCAAAGTCGTTCCCCTCGCCGCCAATAGAGCAAGCACCAGTATCGGCAGCGCCTGACTCACACCCACGCCAACCTGATTGAGGCTTCGCATCCCTCCCGAGACGTCTACACCCACACTCAATCGATACCCTAGGCCACCCTCCACTCCCCGGGATTCGCTTCGATTCGCCACGCCGATGTGTGAGGCCCACTGTTGCACGGCGGCGGCCAGACTACCCTTTCTCACTTTCGCGGCGAGTCCATCCTTAACGAAAGCAGCCGGATCAACGTACTCCACAACTGTCTCGCTATGCACACTGAGCACTGCCGCTGCATACTCTCCCTTGCGCCCGACATCCTCGGCATCCACGGACGTTGAGAGTGGGTACAAGGCTCGCGGGTCGTCGCGGAGCGGCCCCACGTACTTAAGCAGCTGCCCGAACTGCGTCGCCAGCAAGTACTGGGCGTCCGCCCGCAGTCCTAGTTGTCGGAGTCGCCAGTCCGGGGCCACTTCTCCGCGAATACACCCCTCCAACCCAACTCTCTCTCCCTCCAGTTTTTTTTGCTCTTCGCGCGTTAAGACTTTACGGATGATCGCCCCCAATTCGCTAACCACCAGCAAGCCAGCATCCATCTTCGCCTGAGTTGCCGCGTTAAGCTGTGCTCGCGTCGTATCCGAGACTAGGTTGCTGACAAATGCAAGCCAACTGGCTTCAACCGGCGTTGGATCCGTCAGCACCAGGCGATACGGAGCGGCAAGTGATCGGGTACCAATCAAGATTGCCGCGATTTGCGCTGCGGTCTCGGCGTGTGCATCATACCGCAGGGAGACCGATCCCGGCACGAAATGCCAGAGTTGGCCACCGACTACTCCAGCCGATTCCGCATCAACCTCGCTATCAGCCCCTTTTGTGATGCGATACTCGGGGATGGCGGTCGAATTCCCCACGGCTAAGTCTCGCTTGACCGGAGACTTCGATCCTTCTCGCCGTTGAGGTGATTCGCGCAGAGTCATCTCGATATGCGCGGGCCCTTGGAGACCCCCGGTCATCACCAATGACGCCTCCCTTACTCTTGGGTGCAACTTCTCGCGAACACCCTCATCTTCTCTGGCCATTATTGAGAAGCGGCAGACAATCGACTCCGCCATAAACTCTGGCGGAAACGGGCCACCACGCCGGAACGGCGCCGTTGCCCCCCCGTGCCCGCGATAACTGCGCGTGTCGATCTCAAATGCAATTCCCGGAAACTCGTTATGGCAGAAGTTGCATCTGATTTCGTCCATGTCTCCCAATTGGACCAAAGGGCCATTAAGCACCAATGAATTTGCCGAGATACGACTCTCGGTCGACTGGGCCACCGCCAGGATCGACTGCAAAATCGTCGACTTCCCGGAGCTGTTCGAGCCGACCAATAGTGTTATCGGAGCAAACCGAAGAACACCGGAATCTCGCACGGACTTGAACGCCTTGATGTGCCACGACGCGATCATGTTTGAGGCCTGGCGTTTGAGTGAACCCCCCTACTAGTTGAGGGGGGTAGCCCGCAGCCTACCCGTCCCGGCCCGCCAGTCCACCCCGCGGCCACAACCGAGGTGGAACCGGCCCGGCATGCGCGCCGGCCTCCCGCAAGGCGCGCGCCGGACCGGTCCAGGGGCATCGGAGTTCGACGGTCCGCGGGCCCGGTCCGTCACGCCCCTTGCGGGTCCCCGGCCGGCTGAGTCTCCGTGTCGGGCGGATCGGCGGGCGTCGACGCCTTCGAGCCCCGGGCCCCGCTCTTGCGAGGCCCGAGGCTCAAAGGCATGGAGGAGAGGTGGCTGAGGTACGGTTGGTCCTCGGGTCCCAGGGTGCCGGCCTCGATGTCGCGGAGGTAGCGCCGGTGGCGCGGGTTCCGCGGCTCGGGGGTCTTCGCGAGCAGGACTCCCGCGGCACGCACAGGATCGCCAACCGCTGCGCACAGTACGCGGAACCCTCCGCCGGACTGGCGGACGTGTGACTTCAGGAACTCGGCGAGGCTCGCCGGCCGGGCCTTGCCGACCCGCGCGGCCTCCGCGTCGCCAACGAAGTCCGCCCACCACCGCGCGCGGCGAGTCTTGTCGGCTGGGTCCCGGAAGTCGAGGAAGGCGACCAAGTGCCCGAGGGCAGCCGCCACCACAGCGGCCGGACGCCCGGCGGTGATCAACTCGGCGAGCAGCGCATCCGCGAAGCGGTCCTTCGTCTCCAACTCGCAGCGCATCGAGCGGACCTTGCCCTTGCTCTCCTCCTCCTTGTCGTACCAGCGCAGCACGCGACCGCTCTGGCGGCTCCCGAGCTGAAAGGTCCCTCCCAGTGACTCGCCGTAGTTCGTGCGCTCGCAGGAGCGGACCGCCTTGCAGCGCACACCGGCTTGCTTGTGCCGCCGGTCGCTCCAGACCCGGGCGCGGAGATCCGCGGGGCCGACGCGCTTCTCGAAGTCATCCCACGCGACGTCCACGCGACGGCCGGCGAAGCGCACACCGAGCTGCTTCCTCGCTGCGGCGCACGCGTCGAGCAGGGTACCCGTCCCCAGCACGCCGCAGGCTTCGCCCTTGATCTGGAGATGGGTCCAGTCCTGCCGCAGGTTCTCCTCGATCAGGGACCCGTGCGGACCGCGACCCCGCATCCGCTCCTCGCCGATCGGCGTGAACTCCCAGCCCGCGTCGCCCCAGGCCTCGCCGAAGTGCGGCACCAGGTGCGCGAGCACCTGGTCGATGCTCCAGCCCTTGAAGGTCAGCGACAGCCAGTCGATGCGGAACTCCACTCCCCGCGCCGGCTTCCCGACGCCCGCTCCCGCGAACGCGCCGCTCACGGCTCGACCTCCGCGACCTCGGCCGCATCCGCGATGCCCGCATCGACGAGCACGTCCCGCGTCGCGAGGCGATCGAAGGGCAAGAACGGATGGCGGTCGACGGCGACCGCCGGCGCAATCGGCGAACAGCCGATCGAGCAGGCCTCGACGAAGCGCCGCAGCGCCTCGACGGTCGTGCAGCGGGCACCGCCGATCATGACGGTCTCCAGCACGACGCCGCGGCAGCCCTTGTGCGCCCAGCGGTGGAGCGTGTTGACGTGCAGCGGCTTGCCGCCGCGACGGATCGGAAGCCGGCGTGCGGCCTCGGCGATGGTGATGACGGTCTCGCGGGTCAGGTCCACGCGTCCGTCGCTGATTCCCTCGGTTCGATTCATGGTGACCCGCTCGTAGGCGGATCACCTGCACTCGCTCCGTTCCGCATCGTGCGCTTCGTGCCGCGCACGTTGCGCACGATGGCTCAACCATCCGCTGCACTCAGTTCGGCCTTGCCGGCCTCGGTCAGCCGATACGGCTTCTTGCCCTCGACCAGGCCAAGCTTGCGCAGCGCTCCGATCCGCCCACGCACCGTCGCGTCGTTCACGCGCACCGACGACGCGATCTCCTTCGCCACCTTAGCCCCGTTCCCCAGCGCACGCAGGATCGCACGATCCGTCGCGTCGAGCGGCTTCGCGCACTTCGCAAGTTCTCCAATCGCGCCAGCGCGCCACGATCCCCCGTCCAGGCCCGTGAGAGCCATCGCGAGCTGATCTGCAACGGCTGTCGCCGCAGCGACGACCGCAGCATGCATGCTCGATTCCTCGAATCCACCGAGCGAGCAGGTCTTCCCGAGCCGACCCGCCAGGGCCTCAGCCATCACGTGGAAGCGGGGCAGGATCGACATGCGACCGCGCTCCAGAGAACGGGCACCCATCACGAGCATGCGATCGTGGAGCGTCACAGAATGCTCGTCCGATGGATCCGGCCGCGACCATGCGTTGGAGAAGAGCAGCTCGAGTCCTAACGCGAAGCCCTCGAAGTCGAAGTCGCTCGGATACGGAAACGACTCGCGCAGGAGGATCCCACGCTCGGCCTCCAGAGCCGGCCTTGCCGTCGTTCCGACCCGCTCCAGTCCGCGGATCGTCCGCAGCTTCGCGCGGACGATCTCGCGTGCCTCGGCTTCGCGTTCGATGCGGTCGACGTCAAGCGTGAGCATCGCCCGGACGGGCCACCAATGATCGACCTCAGGTCCCATCGAGCGGCGAGACTACCGCGCTACCCCAGCCGCTCCATCGCCTCGACTGCCCGTGCCCGGCTGACCTCCGCATACACCTGCGTCGTCTCGATCAGCCGGTGTCCGAGCACGGCCTGCGCGGCCTCGATGCCGAGCTCGCGGCGAATGCGGGTTGCCGCGGCGTGCCGGAGCTGGTTCGGACTCCAGGGCTCGATGCCCGCATCCTCGCACGCGCGACGGATCGCGCGGCGGTAGCTGTCGACGCCGTAGGTCTCGCGGAACTCGCGCCGCTCCTGGCCGCGACGCACCCGCCGCACGTCCGGATCGTGCGACGGCCAGGCCGGGAGGCGGCGCGCGGCGCGCCGGCGCGCCGCGCGGTCGCCCTCCGCTTCGCCTGGCGAGAACAGCGGCGCTTCGGGGTCGAGCTTCAACCAGGCCGTGAGCACGGCCTGCACCCGCGGCCCGATCGCGACCACGCGCTCGATGCCGTGGTGCTCCGTCTTGTGGTGCTCGGGGCGGTAGATCCAGACCTTGCCCGTGCGATCGAGCGACTTGCCTCGCATCGCGACGACCTCGGCCGGGCGCATCCCCGTGCCGAGCTGCACCTGCACCATCGCGGCGACGACCGCCGGCAGGTGCGGCAGCGTGGCCTCGACGTCGGCGTCGCTCACCGGATGCACTGGCTCGGTCTCGCGCGCCGCCGAGCGGCCGCGCACCAAGCCGCGCACCGCGCGCAGTCCTTCCCAGGTCGACGGCGGCACCAGCTCGTTCTCCACGCCCCAGCGGAACGTCTGCTTGATGCGCGCGACGAAGCCGTTGATCGTCGATCGGCTCAGGCCGCCCGCGATCATGCGTTCGCGGCAGGCCTTGAGCGCGAGCGGTCCGAACGCGGCGGCGCGCGTCGAGCCGTAGCCCGCGTGCAGGTAGCGCATCGCGAGCTTGAGCACGGACAGCTCGGAGGTCGGCTTGCCGTCCTTCCGGTAGTACTCCGTCGCGTGGGTCCAGTAGCCCGCGCAGAGGTCGTCGACGCTCAGCCAGTCCGCCGGCGCACCCGTCGCGTCGCGCGTTCCCGCGAGGAAGCGCCCTCGCGCGCGCCACTCGCCGACGACGCGCTCGTAGCGCTCACGACTCGCCGGGGACTCGAAGGGACCGAGGTAGAGGGTGCGTCCGCCGAGCGTGACGATCGCCTGCCCGGACGACTTGTGAAGGCGGTAGGAGGGGACGTCCCTCCGCTGCGCAGCCATCGATTCCTGCCTGTGTACGGTACACAAACCGGGTTTTCTGAAGGCCGCACCGCCCAGCTGGGCGGGAGAGCGCAAGCCCGCTCTCGGCAGGAACTAGTGAAGGTTCGGAGCGACAGGATTTGAACCTGCGACCCCCTGCACCCCATGCAGGTGCGCTACCAGGCTGCGCCACGCTCCGTTGCCCGCAGCGGCGCCGTGACCGGCGTCGCGCGGGTGGGGAAGGCTAGCGATCGGCGGGACAGAGGCAAGCTCGGGCTTCGCGCCCGTCAGCTCGCCGGGGCGGCGGCGGCGAAGAGGGGGCTCGGGTCCCAGAAGCCGTCGACGCGGAGGATCTGGCCCTGCGGGTCGAAGGTGAAGAGGTCGACGCCGCGGGCTTCGGCGCGGCGGCCGGTCTTGGCGAGGGCGCGGGCGGAGAAGACGACGGCGCTGCGATCGCCGCAGGAGTGCGCGCTCTCGACCCGGAACTCGAGCTCGGTGAAGAGCGATGCGATGGCGTCGAAGAAGGCGCGGTGGGCGTCGCGGCCGCGGCGCACGGGGGCGTCGGCGGGGTCGTGGGCGAAGCCCTCGGGGGCGAAGCAGGCGACCCAGGCCTCGCGGTCCAGGCGCCCGATGGCGGCGAAGTAGCGGTCGATCGTGGCTCGGTTCTGGTGCATGGCTCGGTCCCCTCGCTTGGGGCGCGGCGGAGGATACGGCGGCAGACCCACGCGGCAGCCATCGGACCCGGACCGCGGCGCCGCGGACGATCGCGAGGCGCGGACCCGCCCGATGCCGCGCGCTCGACCTCGAACGGATGCTCGCCCACCATGGCGCTCCGCCTCTTGCCGACGGCCTCGACGTGAAGAACGCCGCCGCGCGCCTCGCCCTAGGAACCCATGACCGCCAGCTCACTCCCACGCCGTCTCGCGACCCGCGCCGCGCTGCTCCTCCCGTGCATCGCCTGGACTCAGGCGGCCCCCGCGCAGGATGGGTTCGAAGTCCAGGCGCTGCGTCGGACGCCGCTGGTGAGGCTGATCGCCCGTAGCGGTCCCGCGGTGGTCTCGGTGCGCATGCCGCGTCCGGCCGAGCCCACGACGGGAGCCGCGATCGTGGATCAGGGGAGCGGCTCCATCATCCACGCCTCGGGAATCGTCCTGACCAACGATCACGTCGTGCAATGGAACACGCACGGCGAGGTCGAACTCAGCGACGGTCGCCGAGTGCCCTGCGAGGTCCTGGCGCGCTATCCACCCGAGGACCTGGCCCTGCTCCGGCTCTCCGCCGGGGCACCGTTTCCGACCCTCGCCTTGGGCCGCAGCCATGACCTGCTGCTCGGGGAGCCGGTCCTCGTCATCGGGAACCCGAACGGGCTCGTGAACTCCGTGTCGTCCGGGATCGTCAGCGGAGTCGGACGCGCCACCACGAGCCCGATCGGGCTCCTGTCCTCGATGATCCAGACGACGGCGCCGGTCAATGGCGGGAACTCCGGCGGACCGCTGATCAATGCCCTCGGCGAGCAGATCGGCGTCCTGGCGACGAAGGACCTCGCCGCCGACAACATCGCCTTCGCGATCGGCATCGATCGCGTGCGCGAGTCCTTCCCGCGGCTCCTGTCGGCCGAGGAGCGCTTCGGATTCCGTCTCGGACTCGCCGTGGACACGCTGACGGACGCGCGCGTCGCGGCACTCGAGCCGGACTCCCCTGCGCAGCGCGCGGGCTTGCAGGTCGGCGACCGCGTGACCGCCGTCGACGGGCAGGCCGTCCGCGATGGCGTGGAGTTCCTGCTCGCGCTGATCGATCGCCGCGCGCGCGACGTCCTCCGCGTCGCGGTGGAACGCGACGGCGCGACGATCACGCGCGAGCTGGAGCTCGAGCCCTTCCCGCTCGCGGAACCCTACCGCGGCGACGATCTCGAACCGGGCCTGGATTGCGAGGTCTTCGAGGGGGACTGGAGCGCGCTCCCGGACTTCGAGGGCCTGGAACCCGTGCGGACCGAGACGCTGGGCAGCGCGCAGCTCCCGGCGAGCACGAGCTCGGCAGACCGATTCGCCGTGCGCCTGCGCGGTTACCTCGAGGCCCAAGCGGACGGGATCTATTACTTCTGGCTCGGCTCCGACGACGGCAGTCGGATGCGCATCGGCTCGCGCTGGCTGGTGGACAACGACGGTCTGCACGCACATCGCGAGGCCGCGAACCTCGTCCGTCTGCGAGCCGGGCTCCATGCGATCGAGATCCAGATGTTCGAGGCCGGCGGGGACGCCTCGCTCGGCCTGGCGTGGCTCGGCCCCGGCTTCGGCAAGCAGACCGTTCCCGGGTCCGCGTTCTTCCGACCGAAGCGCGAGGCCGGTCGGGATCGCTGAGCGAACTCACACCGCAGACTCGGCACTCCGCCGAAGCTGCCTGCCGGTCGCCACCGCGCGTCCCTCGTGACCCGGCCCTCCCCGCCGTCTATGACGGGCCCGTGATCGGCACCCGCAATCGCCTCGTCCTCCTCAGCATCCTCGCGAGCGCGCTCGCGGTCCCCTCCGCGCTGGTCGCCCAGGCGCGGGAACTCCTCGAGCTGCAGTCACGGCTCGCGGCGAGCGACCCCGCGCTTCGCGATGCCGCGGCGACGGCCCTCGCCGCCCACGGCGCCAAGGCCCTGCGCTACGTGAAGGACGCGCTCGGCGAACGCGATGGGCAGCTCGGTGCGATCGCCACGGTGGGCCTGCTCGGCAAGGACGGGGTTCCGTTGTTGCCGGCCGTCACGAAGCTGTGGCGCAATGAGGACCTCGCCACGAGCGAAGCGATCCGGGCTGCGTGCGTGCGGCTCGGCGTCCTGGCCGTGCCACACCTGACGACCCTGGTGCCCGATCATGCGCTGGGCATCGACGCGGCACGCACGCTGGGCGAGATCGGCGCGGCCGCGACCGAGGCGGTTCCGGCCTTGATCGCCGTGCTCCAGAAGGGGGCGGCGCTGTCGCAGCAGTCCGCGGCCGAGGCGCTCGGCGAGATCGGTGATCCCCGCGCGATCCCGACCCTGACCAGACTCGCGTCGAAGATCAGCGGTGTCGATTCCCACGCGGACAGCGTCGGTCAGAGTGCGATCGCTTCGTTGGCGCGCTTCGGACCCGCGGCCCGCGAGGCCGTCCCCGTGCTGCTGGACTTGATGACCCCGCGTCCGCGCAGACCGGGTGATTCCGACACCCGTCTTCGCGTCGCGTCCGCGCTCGCGGCGATCGGCGACACGTCGCAGGAACTCGTCGATGCCCTGCGCGAGCTCGCGAAGCAGGATGGCGAGACCGCTGCGGCCGCGCTCGACGCCCTCGCGACGCTCGCGCCCGATTACCGGGTCGGCATCGATCGGCTCCGACGCAATGCGCAATCGCACGGCTCCGTATGCGTGCGCCAACTGGCCGTGCAGGAGCTCGCGAGCCGCAGCATCACGCCCGAGATCGCCGATGCCCTGGCCTCGCTCGCGGTCGGGCCCGCGAGCAAGAAGGGCCGCGACCCGGCCGTCCGCCTCGCGGCCCTCGCGGCGCTGACGGCGGCCGGTCCCGCTGCCGCGTCCGCGATCGCGCGCATCCGCGAGTTGACGGCGGACGAGGATGCGGCGGTGGCGGCCGCTGCGGTCGAGGCCGTCAAGGCGATGGGCGGCTGACGCGCCCGATCCCGCGCCGGATGCGGACGACGCGAGCTCAGGGGCGGAGTCGAGCCACGGCACGCGATTCTCCGATGAGCGGATCCATGCGCCGCTCGATCGTGCTCGTGCTGCTCGCGATCGCCGTCCTGCTGGCGGCGGGCCTCGCGGAGTTCGAGTCGGCAGGAGCGCCGGCGGCGCGGCCGGGCGCGGCGAGCGCGGCGAGGCCCGCGCCGAGTCCGCGCACCAGCGCGATGGACGAGCCGATCGCGGCTGCGTCGGTCGCCGCGGCGGCGCCGCGCGAAGCCCTCGCCCCGCCCGCCCGGATCTCGCGGACGGGTTCCCTGCGCGTGCGGGCGCGGCACGCGCGGGACGGCCGCCCGCTCTGCGGACTCGCCGCCGTGATCCGCAGCGCGACGGAGGACGGCGTGCTGCGGCGCGAAGCCGCGACCGGCGACGACGGGGACTTCGTCCTCTCCGAGCTCGTCGCGGGCGAGGTCGAAGTGCGCCTGGACGAGCTCGATCGTCGCCGGGTGCGGATCGAGGCGGGTCGTGAGAGCGTCGTCGAGTTCACGGTCGAACGCGCGCTCGCGATCGACGGGCTCGTCGTCGACGAGAGCGAGGCCCCGGTCGCCGGCGCGGAGGTCTTCGCGATCCGTCACGTCGACTGGCCGGTCCCCGATCGCCTCACGCGCATCGCGGTGAGCGACGAGCAGGGTCGCTTCCGCGCGAGCTGCGTCGGCGGGCCCTGGACGCTGCGCGCTCAGCACGGCGTGCTGCGCTCGGCGCTCGTGAGGCCGGGAAGCGGCGACGGCGAGTTCCTCGGCGACGGCACCGCGCGCGTGCGCCTCGTCGTCGCGCCGGCGGAGCTCGTCGTGCGCGGGACGGTCTTCTGCGAAGACGGCCGCCGCGCGACGGGCGGCTCGATCACGCTCCTCGGCGCGCGGGTGCGCGAGCTCCAAGGCGAACGCGACGGCGAACGCGGCATCGAGCGCGGCATCGAGCGCGGCACACTCGGCACCGACGGCGGGTTCGAACTCCGCACCCGCCGCGGCGGCGGAACCGCGGAGCTGATCGTCGACGTGCCCGGCTGCGGCACGGTGATCGTCCCGCTCGCCTTGCCGAGCGTCGGCGCGGTCCGCGTGGATCCGATCGTCCGCGACGCGGCGATCGTCGAGGGCATCGTGCGCGACGAGACGGGTCGCGCGATCGGCGGTGCCGCGCTCCGCGTGCACGGCGTAGGACGCATGGACGAGTTCGCGGCGACGCACTCGCGCGACGACGGCTCGTTCCGCCTGCAGCGCGTGCCCCGCGGCGTCCCGCTCGTCGTGAACGCGTCCGCGGCGCTGCACGAGTCCGACTCGGAGTCCGTCGCGCCGATCGAGGGCGCGTCGAGCCGGCTGGACTTCACGCTGCCGCGCGAGGCGCGGATCGCCGGCCGCCTGCTGCGCGAGGACGGCTCCCCGCTCGCGGGCTGGCGCGTCGAGCTCCGCCGCAACGGTCGGCCAACGCCGCGCGATCCGGCGACGGTCGCCGACGACGGCCGCTTCACGCTCGGCACCGAGGCCGGCTCGCCGGTCCAGCTCTTCGCGTTCTCGCGCGAGAGCTCGCTCCGGATCGCGCTCGCGGACGGCCGGGTCCTCACGCCCGCGGCCGGAATCGAGCAGGACTTCGTCGTCCGCGACGACGAACTGCCGAGCGCGCAGGTCTGCGGTCGCGTCGTCGGCGCCGCGCGCTTCACGCTCTCGCTCTTCGACGGCCGCACGCGCGCCCGCAACCTGCGCCGCATCGGAGAGGACGGCCGCTTCGAGTTCGGGCCCGTGCCCGCGCGGCGCTACCGCCTGCTGCTGCGGAACGCGGACGGCATCGAGCAGGAGCTGGCGGACTTCGCCGTGGGCCGCGGACAGCGTCTCGAGCTCGGCGAGCTGCGGGCACGCTGACCCGTCGCGCCGATACGGCGCTGTGCATCTGCGCTGCACCTCGCGACAGGACGCATGCCCACGGCGCGCGCGACCGGTCCCGGTCCGGAACCGAGACCCTGCGCGCCGAGCGGGACCCGGTCTAGCATCTGCCCCGCGTGACCGCGGCGCTCTCCGCGGGACCGAAGCTCAACGGTCGTCCACGCATCCTTCTCTCCGACTCGCAGAAAGGACCTCGCAAGCTCTCATGCTCCGCCCCAGTCTCGCCGGCCTCGCGCTGGCTCTCGCTGCAGTCCTGCCCGCGCAGAACTGTCTCACCACGATCATGGTCGGCACGACGACGACGACGAGCGGCTGTGCCGCCGTCTTCGACATCACCGTCGCGAACCCGATCCTGCTCACGCAGGTGCAGTGCAACTTCGCCGCTGCGCTCGGCACGAACGTCGGCCTCAACGTCTGGATCTGCCCGACGACCTACGTCGGCAACACGACGAACCAGGCGCTCTGGACACAGATCGCCAGCTTCCCGACCGGCAGCGTCACCTCGGCGGGCCCCGGACAGCCCACGATCTTCACGCTGAGCACCCCGTACCTGCTCAATCCCGGCAGCTACGGCGTCTCGCTCGACTGCGACGGCACCTCGCACCGCTACTCGTCGACCGCAGCGACGAGCTACAGCGACGCGAACCTCACGATCAACCTCGGCGCCATCCAGGGCACGCCGTGGACCGGCACGCTCCTCTCGCCGCGGCAGTGGAACGGCACGCTCTGCTACCAGCTCGGCAGCGGCCTCTTCCCGAACTTCACCGCGACGCCGACGAGCGGCACGGAGCCGCTCACGGTGCAGTTCACCGACGCCACGTACAGCTCGGATCCGGGTGGCGTGCTGGCCTGGAGCTGGGACCTCGACGGTGACGGCAATCCCGACGCCACCGCGCAGAACCCGAGCTACACCTACCTCACCGAGGGCAGCTACAACGTCTCGCTGACGGCGCTCGACGCGACGCACGGCCAGCGGAGCATCACGAAGACGGGCTACATCAAGGTCGGCTTCGTCGACGCGGGCTTCACGACGCAGGTGCTCGCCGGCACGACGGTCGCGTTCACCGACACCTCGACCGGAGGCCCGACGAGCTGGGCCTGGGACTTCGATGGCGACAACGTCATCGACTCCACGAGCCAGAACCCGATCCACACGTATCCGGCTGCGGGTCAGTACTCGTGCAAGTTGACGGTGACCGACGCGATCAGCAGCGACAGCGTCACGATCCCGCTCGGCATCGGCATCCTGCCGCTCCCCGCGTTCGGCAGCACCTACTCGTCAGCGACCAGCACGCGTGGACTCTGGTTCCAGACGCCGGTGCGCTTCTCGATCGTCAGCCTCAAGGTGCCCGACGAGAGCAACCACGGCCTGCAGAACGTCGCGGTCTACCGCCTCGCGGCCGCGCCGCCGAACTACTCCGCCAGCGCCAGCGGCGGCCTCGAGTTCTTCCAGGCCGGCACGCCGAGCAGCCAGACGATCCCCTGCGCGATCTCCTACGACGCGAACGAGTTCGTCGGCGTGATCGGGGCCTGCGGCAACAGCACCACGATGCGCACGTCGTACGCCACCCCGACCGGTTCCTTCGCATCGTCGCTCTTCGGCAACCCGGTCACGATCTGGCGCCTGCTGACGCAGACCAACATCGTGACGACCGGCGGGACCGGCGCGTATTCGGGCGAGCCCACGGCCGCGATCGGTCGCGTCGTGCTCGGCGTCTCGGCCGCGGTCGGCCTGCGCTACGGCAACGCCTCGGCGTCGGGGACCGGCGCCGCCGCGCCGAAGCTGACGACCAGCGCGCTGCCGATCCTCGGCCAGACCGCCCAGCTCACGGTCGACCAGCAGGACCTGAACACCTTCGGCTTCGTCACGCTCGGCTTCGGCCGCGCGAGCGTGCCGACGCCGTTCGGCGAGCTGCTCGTCAGTCCGATCCTCTGGAGCGACGTGCTCAACGGCGGCGCGCTGATGGGCGCGGGGCAGTTCACCTACAACTTCCCGGTCCCGCTCGATCCGGCGCTGAACGGCGCCGGCCCCGTGAACTGGCAGAACATCAACTTCGTGACCGGCAGCGGCACGTTCTCGATGTCGAACGGCCAGGAGTGGTGGCTCGCGGCGAACTGAGAGCCGCGAGTCCGGGCGCGACATCGCCTAGCATGCCGCGATGTCGCGCATCGAGCTCCTCGCACCGCTCCTGCTGACGGCCGCAGTCGCCGCGCAGGACCCCGCCCGACCCCAGCCGCTCCGCATCGGCAACGTCCTGCCACAGGCGACCGTCTTCGCGCCGGGTCTCGGCAGCAACAGCGAGACCGGCATCGGTGCCCTGATCCCCTGGGCCGATCGCCTCTGGGCGATCGGCTACGTCGCCCACGTGCGCGGCGAGGGCATCGGGCTCTACTCGATGGGCGAGGACCTCGTGCTCGAGAAGCACGCGGCCGCGGTCACCGGCACCTTCGCCAATCGCCTCGTGCATTGGGAGAGCGGGCAGGTCTTCATCGGCCCGCACGCGATCGCCGCCGACGGCACCGTGCGCACGATCGAGGCGCTCGCGAAGCAGCGCCTGACCGCGACCGCGCGGCACCTCGTCGATCCCAAGGGCAAGGTCTACTTCCTGACGATGGAGGGCCTGCTCTTCGAGGTCGAGGTGACGACGCTCGCCGCGACGCAGCTCGCCGATCTCACGAGCGTGCTCGAGCTGCCCAAGGGAGCCCAGCCGCACTTCAAGGGCGCTTTCTGCGCGCAGGGCCGGCTCGTCGTCGCGAACAACACCTACGAGGAACCCGAGTACCTCGGCACACGCGCGGCCGGACGCCTCGCGGAGTGGGATGGCACGAGCTGGCGCATCCTCGAGTGGAACCCCTTCGTCGAGGTCTCCGGCAAGCAGAACCCGCGCGCCGGCGCCCGCTACGGCAACACGCTCCACGCGCTCGGCTGGGATCGCGCCTCGGTGATCCTGCGCGTGCTGCACGACGGCCGCTGGCTGCGCTATCGCCTGCCGAAGGGCTCGCTGGCCTTCGACCACACCTGGAACACGGAGTGGATGCGCATCCGCGAGGTGCAGACCGAGCGCTACCTCATGGACGCGTTCGGCACCTTCTACGAGCTGCCGTCGATGATCTACGGCGGCCATCTCGCCGGCCTGCGGCCGATCGCCAACCACCTGCGCATCTGCCCCGACCTCGTCACCTGGCGCGGCCTGCTCGTGCTCGCGGGTGACCAGACCGACAACGCGGTCGGCCAACCGCAGTCGGGGCTGTGGTTCGGCCACCTCGACGAGCTCTGGAGCTGGGGCAAGCCCAGCGGCTCGGGCGCGGTCTGGTGGAAGGAACGCGTCGCCCAAGGCGCCGTCTCCGATCCGTTCCTGATGAACGGCTTCGAGAACAAGGTCGTGCACCTCGCGGCGCGCACGGAGTCCGGTGAACCGGCGCCCGCCGAGTTCGTCCTCGAGGTCGACTTCCTCGGCGACGGCGAGTGGCACGAGTACGCGCGGCTCCGCGTGCCGCCGAGCGGCTACGCGCATCACGAGTTCGAGCGCGGCTTCGCGGCCCAGTGGATCCGCGTCCGCGCCGCGACGGCGTGCATCGCCACCGTCTCGTTCGTCTACTCCTGAACGAGCGCAGCGGCTCAACGCTCGTCGAGCAGCCAGCTCGAGCCGACGAGGACGACCCGCAAGGTGCCGAGCAGCCGCGCCTCGTGCTCGACGCGCACCTCGCCGTGCACGCCGTCGGCCGCGCGGTCGAAGCGGAAGTCCAGCGAGCTCGGGTCGTAGCGGCCGATGCGCAGGGCGAGCATGGCATCGAGGTCATTCGCATGACCCGCGAAGCCGTCCCTGCCCTGCGCGATCGCCGCGCGGATGCGCGGGGCATAGAGCGGCGGCAACGCGTCGAGCTCGCGCGCGGCGACCGCCCAGATCATCGCCGCCGCCGCGTGCGCTGCCGCGGGCACGCGCGCGAGCGCGGCCGCGCGCGGGATGGCGCTCGGCCCGAGCGAGAGCGGCCGGGCCGGTTCCGCCACGCGCGGCCACGGGTCGGCGACCCGCGGCTCGTCCGGCCCGAGCGCGCGCGGCCGCGGCCGTTCCGCCGCGGCCCGCCCACTCTCGCCGGGCCGTTCCCCGCCCCCCGCCCCGAACGCGAGCCACGCCGCGAGGACGCCGAGCAGGATGGAGATCCCCGCGAAAGCGTGGCGCATCGGGTCACATCATCGCCATCGGGTCGACGTCGAGCGTCACGCGCAGCGCGTGCGTGCCGCGGTCCTCGACGGTCGAGAGCCTCGCCATCGCGGCGGCGAAGGACGCGGCGGTGAAGCACTTGAGCAGCAGGTGGACGCGGTGGCGGTCCTGCACCTTCGCGAGGATCGCCGGCGCGGGGCCGAGCACCTCGACCTCGGCCAGGTCCTGCAGTTCACCCCGCAGGGCGACGCCCGCCTCCTTCGCCTCGGTCTCGCGCTTGCTCTCGAAGACCACGCGCACGAGCCGCGAGTACGGCGGGTAGCCCGTCGCCCGGCGGAAGGCGAGCTCCTGCTGGACGAAGCGCTCGTAGTCGAGGCTCGACGCCGCGGCGATCGCGTAGTTCTCCGGGCAATGCGTCTGCACGATGACGGTCCCCGGCTTGCTGCCGCGGCCCGTGCGTCCCGCGACCTGGAAGAGGAGCTGGAACGTGCGCTCCGCGGCGCGGAAGTCGGGGACGAAGAGGCCGGTGTCGGCGGAGATGACGCCGACGAGCGTGACGTCGGGGAAGTCGTGGCCCTTCGCGATCATCTGCGTGCCGATGAGCACGTCGATCTGGCGCCTGCGGAAGGCGGACAGCACGCGCTCGTGCGCGCCGCGCTGGCGCATCGTGTCCGCGTCCATCCGCGCGACGATCGCCTCGGGGAACATCTGCCGCACCGCGGCCTCGACGCGCTCGGTGCCCGCGCCGAGTTCGTGCAGGCGCGGATGGCTGCAGTAGCCGCAGAGCTCGGGCCGCCGCTTCTCGTGCTGGCACCAATGGCAGACGAGCCGCCCGCGGCGCACGTGCCAGGTCAGCGAGACGTCGCAGTGCGGGCACTTCACCGCCGCGCCGCAGCTCGGACACACGAGCACGGGCGCGAAGCCGCGGCGGTTGAGGAAGAGGATCACCTGCTCCTTCGTCGCGAGCCGTTCCGCCATCTGGAGCTGCAGCGCGCGCGAGATCACGACGCCCCCCACCGCCTGCTGCTTGCCCTCCTTGCGCAGGTCCTCGACGAGCATCTTCGGCAGCGTGCCGTGGCCCGCGCGCTGCGGCAGCGTGATCAGCTCGTAGGCCCCGCGCTTCGCGCGGCCGAAGCTCTCGAGCGTCGGCGTCGCCGAGCCGAGCACGAGCACCGCCGACTCGATCTCGCAGCGGGCGATCGCCGTCTCGCGGGCGTGGTAGCGAGGCGTGCTGTCCTGCTTGAACGAGCTCTCGTGCTCCTCGTCGATGACGACGACGCCCAGCTCGCGCACCGGTGCGAAGAGCGCCGAGCGCGCGCCGATCGCGATGTGCGCCTCGCCGCGGGAGAGTCGATGCCACTCGCGGGCGCGTTGCGCCCCCGTGAGGCCGGAGTGCAGCACCGCGACGTCGGGGAAGCGCGCGGCGAAGCGCCCCACGGTCTGCGGCGTCAACGAGATCTCCGGCACGAGCACGATCGCCGAGCGGCCGAGCGCCCGCGCGCGCTCGAGCACGCGGAGGTAGACCTCGGTCTTCCCGCTGCCCGTCACGCCGTGCAGCAGACACACGCGGTGCGCGCGGCGATCGAGCCAGACGTTCACCGCGTCGACCGCGCGCCGTTGGTCCGCGTTGAGGATCGGCGGTTCGCCCGCCGCGCTCGTGTCGGGCTCGAGCGGCTCCGCCTCCTCGTCGATCATCACCCGCCGCAAGGTGCCGTGCTTCACGAGCGTCTGCCAGGGACTGGCACTCGTGTTCGTCTGTCGCTCGAGCTGCAGCGTGGGCATCGGGCCGCTCCACTCGAGCACCGCGCGCAGCACGCGCGCGCGCTGCTCGTGCTTCTCCTCGAGCTCCTCCGCCGCGGCATGCGCGAGGTCGACCGGGACCGCGAGCTCCACGTGCGGCAGCTGGCGCACGCCGCGCTGCTTCGCGATCGACGGCAACATCGCATCGAGCGCCTCGCCGAGCGAGCAGCCGTAGTCGTTCGCGATGCGCTGCGCGAGCACGAGCAGCGACGGCGGCATCACCACGGCACGATCGAGCACCGCCCGCACCGGCCGCACGCGATCTCGCGGCACGCTGCCGCAGTCGTCGCGCACGGCGATCACCACGCCCGGCAGCTCGCGCCCGCGGAACGGCACGCGCACGCGGTTGCCCGGCTCGGCGTCGAGCGGGGCCGGCAGCTCGTAGGTGAAGGTGGTGCGCAGCGGCAGGGCGAGCGCCACGTCGACGTAGCGGCGCGGCGTCGCGGGCTCGACACCGGCGAAGAGACTGTCGGGCGCACTCACGGGACGGCGCTTCGTACCCGCAACGCGGCTCCCCGGCCATCCTCGCCGCCGGCGACGAGACGCGCGCACGTCGCGATCAGGAGCTGCCGTCGCACCGGCTTCGTGAGGTACTCGTCGCAGCCGGCCGCCAGACAGCGCGCGCGATCGTCGCTCATCGCCGACGCCGTGACGGCGACGACGCGACACGCGTGACCCGCCACGCGCAGCGCACGGGTCGCGGCGTAGCCGTCGAGCTCCGGCATCTGCATGTCCATCACCACGAGCGCGTACGGCTCGCCCTCGTCACACGCCGCCGCCGCCCGTTCGACCGCCCGGCGACCGTCCACCGCGCAGTCGACGCGGGCGCCGGCGCGTCGCAGATGGTGCGCGAGCACGAGGCGGTTGTCCTCGCCGTCGTCGGCCACGAGCACGCGGACGCCCAGGAGTGCGCGCGCGGCGTGCGTCGCGAGGTCCTCCCGTGGCACCGCGGCGTCGGACGGCTCACCGCCGGCGTCGCCGCCGCCTTCGCCGATCGGCTCGCCGAGGGGCAGGGTGAGGACGAAGCGCGCGCCGGCGACCCCCGGCGGCTGCTCCTCGGCGACCAGCTCGCCGCCGAGCAGAACCGCGAGACGACGGCTGATGGCGAGGCCGAGACCGGTGCCGCCGTGGCGCCGCTCGACGGTGGGGTCACCCTGGACGAACGGCCAAAAGATCCGCGCGAGCTGGTCCGGCGTCAGACCCGGCCCGGTGTCGACCACCGCGATGCGCAACCGCGCGCCCGGCTGATCCGCGACCGTCGTGCAGTCCATCTCGACGCGCACGGAGCCCTCGGCGGTGAACTTGATCGCGTTGCCCACGAGGTTGGCGACGATCTGACGCAGGCGTGCGGAGTCGGAGCGGATGCGTTGCGGGAGCGGCGCCTTCGTCACCAGCTCGAGCCGCAGCCGCTTCTGCGCGGCGCGCGGCCGGAACAGCTCGACGGCATCGCGGACGAGCTCCTCGGGCGAGCAGGGCTCCGACGTGACCTCGAGACGCCCCGCCTCCACCTTCGCGAGGTCGAGCACGTCGTTGACGACGGCGAGCAGGTGCTGGCCGTTCCGCAGGATGCGCCGCGCGGCGTCGTTCCGGAGCGCGTCGCTCGCATCGGCTTCGAGCAGCAGCTCCGCGTGGCCCAGCATGCCCGCGATCGGCGTGCGGATCTCGTGGCTCATCGTCGCGAGGAACTCGCTCTTGTGGCGACTCGCGCGCTCCGCGTACTCCGCGAGCTCCGCGATGTGACGGCGCCGCTCGTGCTCGAGGATGATCGTCCGCTGGAGCAGATGCGCGAACACGCCGCAGATCGCCACGTGCACGCAGGCGAGCGAGAAGTGCCAGAACAGCTTCGTGGCGCCGACGTACGTCTCGGGGAAGAAGCGCACATCGACACCGGAGTTGGTCAGGACGGCGAAGACGATGTGCTGCGCGATGATCAGCAGCGTGCCCGGCCACATCGCGCGCCAGTCGCCGTAGACGATCATCAAGGTGAAGCCGGTGAAGAAGAAGAAGTGCATCTCCGGCAGGCCGTGCAGCTGATAGATGTGCAGCGCGCAGAACACCTGCAGGGCGACGCCGGCGATGCACCGCGTGGCGAAGGCCCGCGGCATCGCCCACGCGGCGACGAGGAACATCGCGAGACCGGCGCTCGCGACCGGCAGCGTGATGGCCCAGGTGTCGAAACACGGCGCGAGCGCGAGCGCGATCCCGAAGTGGACGAGGAGCGCGATGCGCAGCACCCGGTCGCCGAACGCGCGTCGCTCGCCGAGGATGGCGTCGAGCGCGGCACCGCGTGCCGCCGGCGCGACGGTCGCGCCGCTCATCGCATGGACTCCTGCGACGTGACGCTCGGCAGCTCGCAGCCGTAGCTCACGGTCGCGAGCTCGGGCATCGGCGGCAGGGGCACGCCGCGGAGCAGCGCGTCGAGCGCGATGCGGGCGAACTGCGTCTCGCGATCGACGCAGTAGCGTGAGACGTTGTAGTTGCCGCGGTACCAGAGGACGCGCGCATCGGTCAGCACGACGGCCTGCGGCGTCGAGTAGACGCCGAGCGCGCGGGCGATCGCTCCCGCGGGGTCGCGCAGCACCGCGATCCTGGCCCCCGCGGGATCGTCCGCGTCGCCGAAGCCCTGCTCGAGGAACTCCTCCTCCGATGTGTCCTCGAGCACCGCCACGAACGTCACCCGCGCGCCGAACTCGCGCAGGAGGGCGTGCAACTGCTCGGCCTGGAAGCGCGAGCAGGGACATTCCTGTCGGTAGAAGTGCACGAGCGTGGGACGCCTGGGCACGAGCCGCGCGGCGAGCGCCGTCGGCAGCTCGGGGACCTTCCCCGGCGGCGGCTGCACGAGGTCGGCCGGCCGCGGGGTCGGCAGGGAGTAGCGCAGGTCCTCGCGCCAGAACGTGATCGCGATGACCGCAGCGCAGAACGCAACGGTCGTGGCGACGAGGATGCGCGCGGCGCGTCGCCGGAGGCCGGAACCACGCTCGCGCGGGTCGAACATGCGCTTCTCCATCGGCGGATCGCGCGGGAACCCTGGGTGTCCATCCCGCTCCTGGATCGCGCTCTCGGTCGCGCTACGGCAAGGCGGCTTGGGGTACGGAACGGCTCGCGATCCCGCGAGCTTCCGTCCCTTCGCGCGCGCGCTCGCTCGGCCTATCCTCCGCGGCTTGTCCGCACCGTCCCGTCCAAGGCTCCTGGTCGTCGGCGCCGGTCTCGCGGGGGCGAGCGTCGCGTGGCATGCCGCGCCCGTCGCGAGCGTCACGGTGATCGAACAGGGGGATCACGTGCTCGCCGAGGCCTCCGCGCAGAACGCCGGCATGCTGCGACGCCTGGTCACGAACGCGCACGAGCGCGCGCTCGCCCTGCGCACGCAGGCGCGGTTGGAGGAGTGGCAACGCGACGAGCACCAGGACTGGCGCGAGCGCCCGCCCGTCCGCCGCACGGGCGCCGTGATCGCGCTCGAGCACGACTCGCCGCGCTTCGCAGCCGCGGTCGCCGACCTGCGCGCCGCGGGCGTGAACGTCGAGGAGCCCGCGGTCGCGGAGCGTGCACGGATCGCCCCTGCGCTGCGCGAGGCGCGCCTCGCGCGCGCGTACTGGCTGCCCGACGACGGCGTCTGCGATGCCTGGTCGTTGGGTCAGGGTCTCCTGCGCGGCGCCGCGCGCCACGGCGCGACGCTCGTCACGGCGCGGCGCGCGAACGGACTCCTCGTGCGCGCGGGGCGCGTCGTCGGCGTGAGCACCGAGCGCGGCGAGCACGAGGCGGATCTGGTCGTCGTCTGCGCCGGGGCGTGGGCCACGGCGCTCGCCGCGAGCGCGGGCCTCGTGCGCCCCTGCGTGCCGCGCGCACGTCATCTCTTCCAGTCCTCACCGCATCCCTGCGCGGCGGGCGCGCACCCGTGGTGCTGGATCGACGACGCCGGCCTCTACCTGCGACCCGAGGCGGGCGGCTTCCTCCTCTCGCCGTGTGACGAGACGGACGAGTGGCCCGCCCCCGGCCCCGGCAGCCGTCGCCCACCACGCGATGCCGCGCGCGAACTGCTCTCGGAGAAGCTGCTGCGCCTGCTCCCTGCGCTCGGCGAGCTCGCCCTCGCCTCGGGTTGGGTCGGTTACCGCAGCTTCACCCCGACGCGCGAGGCGCTCTTCGGTCCCGACCCCGAACTGCCGGGCCTCGCCTGGCTCGTCGGGCTCGGCGGCTCCGGCGTGAGCACCTGCCTCGCGCTCGGCGAGGACACGGTGCGTGCCCTCGGGCTCGGTTAGGCGCGCGCCGCGCGGCGGAAGACGAACCAGCGCTCGAGCCCCGCGCGCAGCGGCACGCTGTCCTGGGCCTCGAACTCGGCGATCAACGCGAAGGCGCCGCCGAACGCGCGCAGCAGGTCCTCGCGCGTGACGACGAAGGGCGGTCCCGCGCCCTGTGGGCGACCGCCGAAGTCGCGCAGCGGATAGGCGAGCGCGAGGTAGAGACCGCCGTCGCGCAGGATGGTCGCCGTCTCGCTGGCGTGGCGATCGCGCAGATGCGTGGGCAGCGCGCAGAAGCACGTGTAGTCGTAGACGAGGTCGAAGCGCCGTTCGAACTCCGGTCCGATGCCGAGGATGTCGCGGCAGAGCACCTGCACGCCGTCGACGCGGTTGATCGCGAGCAGACGGCGCGCCTCGTCGACGACGCCGGGGGCGATGTCGAAGCCGATCACGCGATGGCCGTGGGCCGCGAAGGCCCGCAGGTCGTGACCGCGTCCGCAGCCCGGCACGGCGACGTCGGCGGAGTCCGGCAGGCCGAGCGCGCGCAGGGTGTCGCCCGCGAGCAGCGCGGCGAGCGGCGGGGTGATCCCCCGCAGGTCCCAGGGCGTGTCTCCGACGTCGTAGCGATGCTGCCAGTCCATCGCGCACGGTGTACCCGACCGCGGCACCGTCCGCTAAGTTGCGCCGCCATGTCGCGAACCCGTGCGGCGCGCATCGCCGCCCTCTGCTTCGTCGTCGTCGCGTGTTCGACCGTCGCCGAGACCGGTCGCTCCCGCATCGCATGGTTGCCCGAGTCGTACATGTCGGAGCTCGGCGCCGCCGCCTACGACCAGGAGACCTCCGCCAAGTACCCGGTGATCAGCTCGGGTCCGCAGTACGAGATGGTCCAACGCATCGGCAAGCGCATCGCCGAGGCCGCGAAGAAGGACTACGCCTGGGAATTCCGCCTGCTCGATGCGCCCGACGTCGTGAACGCCTTCTGCCTGCCGGGCGGCAAGGTCGCGGTCTACACGGGGCTGCTGAAGGTCACGCAGAACGAGGACGCGCTCGCGTGCGTGATGGGTCATGAGGTCGCGCACGCGACGGCCGAGCACGGCAACGAGCGCATGACGCAGGGGCTGATCCAGAGCGGCGTGCTCTCGATCACCGACCTCGCGCTGCAGTCCTTCTCCAAGATGGACGACACGACGCGCGCGACGACCCTCGAAGCGCTCGGCCTGGCCTCCCAGCTCGGCGCGATCCTGCCCTTCTCGCGCGCCCACGAGTCGGAGGCGGACGAGATCGGTCTCCGCTACCTGATCCGCGCCGGCTACGACCCGCACGAGGCGCCGAAGCTCTGGGCGCGCATGGCCGCGGCGGGCGGCGAACGGCCGCCCGAGTTCCTCAGCACCCACCCCGACCCGGAGAACCGCAGCAAGCGGCTCGAGGAACTCATCCCCCGTCTGCTCGCCGAGGAGAAGGGCAAGCGGATGGTGAAGCGCTGAACCCTCCGCTCAGATCTTGCGGAACAGCAGCTTGTCGCTGCCGAAGAGCGGGATCAGCAGTCGGCCGCGCCGGTGGTCGTAGCCGATGTCGGCGGGCTGCTCGAGACCGGTGAACAACGCGGTGGCCGAACCGCGTTGGCTGATCTCGTAGATGCACTCGCCCTCCCAGCTCGACGCGAACCAGCGACCCGCCGGGGTGCGCACGAGTCCGTCGAGCTGCTTCTTCGGCAGGGCGAGCGGTGTCTCGCGCTTGCCCGACGGTGTGACCATCACGAATTCGCCGCGGGCCCAGTCGACGCAGAAGAGGTCCTTCGCGCCCGCGCAGAGGCCGTTGGGGTGCGCGAACTCCTCGCCGCGCGCGATGGTGACGACCTGCGCCGCACCCTCGACGATCTCCACACGCCAGATCGCGTCGGTGGAAGACGGTGCAAAACCGTCGGCGAAGCCGGAGTCGCTGACGTGGATGGCGCCGTCGGGAGCGACGCAGACATCGTTGAGGAAGGTCGCGCCGGGGATCGCGACCGACGGCTTCGGCTCACCGGTCTTGCGGTCGAAGCGGCGGAGCTGATCGATGTCGGCGATCCAGAGTTCGTCGCCGAGGATCGCCATGCCCTTCGGCGCGTCGAGCTCGACGTCCTCCTTGGCGCCGTCGATCCACTTCAGTTCGAGCACGACGCCGTCCGGGCTCACGCGGGAGACGAAGCCGTTGTCGTCCTTCTCGAAGGGGTCGCCCTGGATGTTGCTGACGAGATAGACGTCGGCGTCGGGATCGTGCAGCGCCGACTCGGGGGTCATGAACCCCACGTTCTCGAGCGTGAGATCGGCGGCCACGGGGGTCGGATCGCTGCACGCCGTGCAGAGCGCGATCGCCGCGCCGGCGGCCCAGCAGGCGGCCTGGCGGGCGGTCGCCGGCCGATGGGGAACGCGGTGCGCGCTGCGGCGCGAGGAGGGGCTCGGAGGGCGGCTCATGGGCGGACGGGGCTCAGTTGAGGAGGTCTTCGAAGAGCGCGAGGGCATCCAACTCTGCCGGCTTCACACCGTCGACGCGGATCACGGCCTTGGCCGCCGCGAGGAACTCGCGGCGATGGGCCATGGGGACCTCGGTGGGATCCACCGCGTCGGCGGGCGGCGGCACCTTCAACCACGCCGCGACCGTCTGGCGTTCCGCGGCGGAGAGTCCGGACCGGGCGGCGAGGCGCTCGACGAGCGCCCGCTCCTTCTCGGTGACCGTCAGATCGGTCCAGGCGAACGAGCAGACGAAGCGAAGGAGACGCAGTCGTTCCGCGGGTGTGAGTCGATCCATGCGAGTTCCACGCGAGTGATGCCGAGCGCGCGGAACTCTAGCGGCAGGACTCCGCGATCGCTCTTCGTCCCTGCGGCAATGATCCCGTCGCGCTGCTCCGCGCCATCCACGACTCGGGCCCGGCACGAGCATCGCAACGCGACGCGATCCATCGCTCGACGAGCCGAACACGCGTTGCGATCGACATGAGTTCACGGCTCGACTGTCGATCGATGCCACGAAGTGTCGATCAACGATGGTGTTGCCATGTGTGAGGCGATCACTATCCTTCCCGACGCTCGCTGCTGCATGAACACGGACGCGACTCGATTCGAGCGCCGCGATGACACCATGCGACGTGGATCGAAACCGATTCACGCTGACGTGGCCTCGTCGGAGCGCGGCGAGTCGCCGTGTTCTCACGCGGCCGAGACGAAGGGCGAGCGCCTCGTCGAACTCGATGCCGTCGCGTGGTCGCAGGGCGAAGCGCCGCGGTCGCGCATCGAGAGCCTGCTCGCGCGATGCCTGGAGTCCTTCGCGGCGCAGTTCGCGAGCCTGGAGCTGGATGGCGAGGAGAGCCTCTGGGCCGGCGATGCCGAGCTGGGCCATGGCCGCGGTGCGCTCGCGTTGCCACTCGGCCTGGGTCCGAAGGCGCGCCTCGTGATCGCGCGTCGGGATGCGGATGCGAAGCCCTTCGACGCGGGCGATCGTGCGGCGCTCGCCGTGGTCGCCCAACGCCTCGCCGTGCTCACCGGACAGCTGCACAACGAGCGCCTGCTCGGCGCGGCCCAGCGCTTCGAAGCGCTCGGGCGACTGACGAGCGGGGTCGCCCACGACTTCAACAACGCCCTGACCGCGATCCGCGGCTACGTGCAGCTCGTCGACCTCGAGATGCCGGCGGGATCGCCGGCCCGCGCCCTCGCCGCACCGGCGCAGCAATCGATCGACTTCGCCGCCGCGCTCACGCGGCAGTTGCTCGACTTCACCTGCGGCGCCGAGGCGACGGGCCCGATCCGGCTGAACGACGCGATCCGCAGCGTCGATCGCCTGCTGCGCACGCTCCTGGGCGATCGTCGGAAGCTCGTGCTCGCGCTCGCACCGAGCAGCCCGATCGTGCGCGCGAGCGGCACGGCACTCGGACAGATCGTCCTCAATCTCGTGGCCAACGCGCGCGATGCGCTCGCCGACGGCGGCACCGTGACGATCAGGTCCGGAGCCGTCCGGAGCGCCGGGCGTCACGACGCGGAGCTCGTCGTGAGCGACGACGGCTGCGGCATCGCGCCTCAGCACCTGCCGCACCTGTTCGAGCCCCTGTTCACGACGAAGCCGCTCGGCCAGGGCACCGGCCTCGGACTCGCGACCGTGCGCAGCATCGTCACCGGCCTCGGCGGCAGCATCGCCGTCACCAGCGACGCCGGTCGCGGTGCGACCTTCACCATCCGCATCCCCGCGGCGGACAGCGCCGCGAACCCGTAGCAAGACCGTGATGCAGACCACACCTCTCGGCGTCGAAGTCGAACCCGACCCAACGCTCACCGCGACCCCGGTCATCGGAGTCGCGAGGATCGGCGGGGCCTTCCGTGTCGTCGCCGTCCAACCGCTCGCGGTCGGCGACCGGGTCCTCCATCTCGAGGGCATCCTCGTCAGCGCACCGACGCGCTACACGGTGCAGGTCGGGGCGCAGGAGCACGTCGAGATGCCACCGGGTTCGTCGCTCGCCGAGCAGCTCGACCGCTACTCGTGGCGCTTCCTCAACCACTCGTGCGAGCCGAACGCGCGGATCGACGGCCGCGAGCTCGTCGCACTGCGGGCCATCGCGCCGTGGGAGGAGGTCACCTTCGACTACGCGACGACCGAGTACGACATGGCCGAGCCGTTCGCGTGCGGCTGCGGTGCCGCGTCGTGCATCGGTCGCGTGCGCGGCTATCGCTGGCTCGCCGAGGCGCGCCGCAAGGTGATCCGCGATCACGTCGCGCCGCACGTCCTGGAGCTGCACGCCCAACGCGCGCGCAGTCCGCGCCCGACCCGGAAGCGCGCCGCGCCTTCGAACCCGTGAGTCCCGCCCTCGCGACGCACGCGCCATGAGCCGTCTGGGCGCGAACCGCGAGGCCCCCACCCTGCTGCACCAGTTCTTCGAGGCTGCGGCAGCGCGCTGGGGCGAGGAGATCGCGATCGACGTGCCGCCGGGCCGCAACCGGCCGGCGCGCACGACGACGAGCTACCGGCAACTCGCGCGCGAGGCCGAGCGGCTGAGCGCGCACCTGCGACCGCATGCGAGCCGGGACGCGGTCGTGGCGATCTTCCTGCCCCGCGATTCGGCGCGCGTCTATGCCGCACAGCTCGCGGTGCACGCGGCCGGACTCGCCTTCGTGTGCCCGGATCTGGCCTTCCCCGACGCGCACCTCCGCTACGTGCTCGAGGATTCGCGCGCCGTGCTCGTGCTCACCGACGCCGCGGGCGCGACGCGGCTGCGCGCCTGCGGTGTCGACCCGGCCCGCCTGCTCGACGTCGACGCCCTGCCGGACGCCGTGCCGAGCACGCCGCAATCGGCGGCGGCCCGCCTCGCCTCGCCGCACGATCTCGCCTACCTGATCTACACCTCGGGCACGACCGGCAAGCCCAAGGGGGTGATGCTCGAGCACCGCGGCATCGCCAATCTCGTCGCCGCCGACCTGCGCGAGTTCGGACTCGGGCCGAAGGATCGCGTCGCGCAGGGCTCGTCGTCGGCCTACGACAGCTCGCTCGAGGAGACCTGGCTCGCGCTCGCCAGCGGCGCGACGGTCGTCGTGATGGACGACGAGGCCGCGCGCCTCGGCCCCGACCTCGTCGCCTGGCTGCGCGACGAGCGCATCACCGTGCTCTGTCCACCGCCGACGCAGCTGCGCACGACCGGCTGTGACGAACCCTGGCGCGAGCTGCCGGATCTGCGCCTGATCTACGCGGGTGGCGAGGCGCTGCCGCAGGACCTCGCCGATCGCTGGAGCAGGGACCGCCGCTTCGTCAACGGCTATGGGCCGACGGAGTGCACCGTCACCGTCGTGCGCGGCGAAGTGCGACCGGGCGAAGCGGTCGCGATCGGCACGCCGGTCCAAGGTCACGTCGCGCACGTGCTCGGTCCCGATCTCGAGCCCGTGCCCGAGGGTCAGAGCGGCGAGCTCTGCATCGCCGGTGTCGGCGTGGCCCGCGGCTATCTCGGCCGCGACGATCTCAGCGCCGAACGCTTCGTGCAGCACCCGCGCTTCGGCCGCATCTACCGCACGGGCGATCGCGTGCGCCGCGCCCACGACGGCCGGCTCTTCTACGAGGGTCGCCTCGACGCCCAGGTGAAGCTGCGCGGCTACCGCATCGAGCTCGAGGAGATCGAGGCGCGCCTCGCGGCCTGCGACGGCGTGCGCGAGGCCGCCTGCCGCGTGCTCGGTCAGGACGGGAACGCGACGCTCGCCGCCTACGTCGTCGCGAGCGACGGCGCCAGGCTGCCGGGATTCGAGCGGCTCGCCGAACGCCTGCGCGCCGAGCTGCCCGCCTACATGGTGCCGAGTCGCTTCGCGCAGCTCGACGCGCTGCCGACGACCGTCGGCGGGAAGCTCGACCGCAAGGCCCTGCCCGAGATCGAGGCGAAGCCCGCGACGAACGGCGTGCACCGCGCGGCGATCGCTCCGCGTGACGGCGCGGAGCGCGCCATCGCCGCCGCGTTCGCGCGCGCGCTCGGCCGCAGCGACCCTCTGCCGCTCGACGGCGACTTCTTCGAACTCGGCGGCGACTCCGTGCGCGCCGCGCTGCTCGTCTCGCGACTCCGCGACGATCCCGCGACGGCGCAGCTCACCGTGCGCGACGTGTACGACGCCCGCACGATCGAGGGCCTCGCCGCGCGCGCGCGCGCACGGAGCGAGGCGCAGCACACCCGGGCGCGGCGTGCGCCGCGCGCACGGAGCCCCGAGAGCCGGCCCGTGCTCGTCACGCTCGCGCAGGCGCTCTGGCTCGCGCTCGGCGTCGGCGCCGCGGCCGCGATCACCTACGCGGCCGCGTTCGTCGCGCTGCCCTGGGCGCTCGACTGGATCGAGCCGATCACCCTGCTCCTCCTCGCGCCGCTCTTCGGCTTCGCCGCGCTGGCGATGCAGGGCGTGTTCGGCCTCGCCTTCGCGGTCGCCGTCAAACGCGCGCTCATCGGGCGCTATGTCGCCGGTCGCATTCCCGCCTGGAGCTGGCAGCACTTCCGGCACTGGATCGTGCAGCATGCGGTGCGCGCGGTGCCCTGGTCGTCGATCCAGGGCACGGTGTTCCAGACGCTGGCGCTGCGCGCCCTCGGTGCACGGATCGGCACGGGCGTCCACCTCCACCGCGGCGTCGACCTCCTCTGCGGTGGCTGGGACCTGCTCGAGATCGAGGACGACGTCTCCGTCGGCCAGGACGCATCGCTCGGCCTTGTCGAGATGGAGGACGGCCATCTCGTGCTCGGTCCGATCACGCTGCGCCGCGGCGCCACGCTCGAGGTGCGGGCCGGGGTCGAGGCGAACACCATCGTCGAGGCGAATGGCTGCCTCGCCGCGCTCTCGTGCCTGCCGGCCGGCGGTCACATCCGCGCGGGGGAGCGCTGGGATGGCGTCCCCGCGCATCCCGCGGGTCGCTCGGCACCGCCGCCCCAGGTCACGCACCCCGGCGAACGTCTCGGGCCGCTGCGACACGGCCTCACGCTGATCGCGACGCGCGGCGCGCGCAGTTGGTTGGCCGGCCTCCCCTTCCTGCTCCTGACGATCGCGCTCCTGCTCGCGTGGGACGTCGACTCCGCGCGCCTGCAGGCCTGGCTCACCGATCCCGTGTTCCCCGTGGGCAAGGTCGCGATCGTGCTCGCGATCGTGCTCGTCGCGCTGCCGCTCGGGCTCGTCGTGCAGGCCTTGCTGCTGCGCTGGACCAAGCGCGTCGCCGCGGGAACGCTGCGCACCCACAGCCGCGAGCACGTGCGGCTGATGAACCGCACCCACGCGATCGATGCCGCGAGCGAATGGCTGAGCGGTGCCCTGCTCTGGCCGATGTGGCTGCGCCTCGCGGGCATGAAGCTCGGCGCCGACGTCGAGATCAGCACGATCCTCGATGCGCTGCCGGAGCAGGTGCGCATCGGCTCCCGCTGTTTCCTCGCGGACGGCATCTACCTGGCCGGACCCCGCGTCGATCGCGGCACCGTGACGGTGGCGCCGGTCGCGATCGGCGACGACAGCTTCCTCGGCAACCACGTCGTGATCCCGCCCGGCGTGACGCTGCCCGACGGCGTCCTGCTCGGCGTCTGCACGGTCGCCGACCAGGAGCGAATGCGACCGGGTAGCTCCTGGTTCGGGCATCCGCCCTTCGAGCTGCCGCGGCGTGAGATCGTCGAGGTCGATCGACGGCTCACGCACGAGCCCGGAGCCGTGCGCTACCTCAACCGCATGCTCTGGGAGCTGGCCCGCCTCGGCCTGCCGATCGTGCCGGCACTCGCGCTCATGGCCTGGATCGCGGTCATGTCCGCCGCTGCGCACGACGTGAGCGGTCCCTGGCTCTGGCTCGGCCTCGCACCGGCGATCACGTTGGCGTTCGGGCTCGGCTTCGCGGTCCTGGTCCTCGCGATGAAGTGGGCGCTGCTCGGCCGCGTGGCCGCGGGCCAGCACGCGCTCTGGTCGTGCTGGTGCAGCCGCTGGGATTTCCTCTACGTCGCGTGGGGCTATCTCGGCCGCGCGGTGCTCGAGCCGCTCGACGGCACGCTCCTGCTCTCCGCCTATCTGCGCCTCATGGGCATGCGGATCGGCCGCCGCGTCGTGCTCGGCCCGGGCTTCGCGCACGTCGTCGATCCCGACATGCTCGTCCTCGAAGACGACTGCACGGTCGACACGATGTTCCAGGCGCACAGCTTCGAGGACCGCGTGCTCAAGATCGCTCCCGTGCGCATCGGTCGCGGGGCCACCGTCAAGCGCGCCTCGGTGATCCTCTACGGCGCCGACGTCGGCGAGCACAGCGAGGTCGCCGCGCACAGCGTCGTCATGAAGAACGAGGAGCTCCTCGCCGGCCAGGTCTACGCGGGCGTGCCCACGCGACCGGCCTGAGACGCCGCGCCGCGTGGCGGAGGAATTCGGAGGGGCAGGCGCCGCACCGCGACAATCCCGACAGCGTGGACCTCGACGAACTCGTACGCCGCTTCCGCGGACCGCTCGCGGGCTACTGCGCGGCCCGCGGTCTCGACCCCGAGGCCGCGGACCGCGTGGCCCATGAGGTCTTCGTCACCGCCTGGCTCGCGCGTGCGCGCTTCCGCGGCGCGTTCGACGACCGCGGGGCGATCGGCGCGTGGCTGCGAGGGATCGCGCAGAACCTGCTGCGTGCGGCGCAGCGCGAGCGTCGACGCAGCGCGCGCCTCGAGGACGAACCGCCGGCACCGCCGCATCTCGAGCCGAGCGCGCTCGCGAGCGAAGCCGCGACCGTGGCGCGCGTGCGCGACGCCGTGCGCTCCCTTCCCCCCCACGAGCGCGAGGTGATCTGGATGTTCTACTTCGACGACGCCGCGACCCGCGAGGTCGCCGCCGTGCTCGGCATCACCGAGAAGGCCGTCGAGAACCGCCTGCGACGCGGACGCGAGACCTTGCGCCGTCGCCTCGCGAACCTCGCGCCGCAGGCGGTGCCCGCGCTGACCGGAGCCAGGGGTCCGGCACAGGAGCCGCGCCCATGAGCTCGAACGTCCCAGACGATCCCCTCGAGCTCCGGCTCCGCGCCGCGCTCGCGCCGCGCCGCACGACGGCGGAGTTCCTGCGCGAGGTGCAGGCCGAGATCGAGCGGGCACCGGCATCGCGGGAGCGCGCGCCGCAGGACGGGACCTGGCTGCAGCGTGCGGCGGCCGGTCTGCCACCGCTCGGTGAGACGAGCTGGCCGGGCTGGAAGTCCGCGCTCTTCGTGCTCGGACTCCCCCTGCTCGCGCTGCTCGCGCTCCTCGCCGCGCTCGGCTGGTCGCTCACGCGCTGGCGCGGACTCGATGCCTCGCGCGCCACGCGCGCCGGACTCGAGCGCTCCCTCGCGTGGTGGGCCGGCAGCGCGCCGGTCCAGCTCGTCTGCTTCATGGCGAGCGTGGCGCTGATGGTCGTCGCACCCGCGCACGGCGTGGCGATCCTCGGCGGCGGACTCGCGGTCTACCTCACACACGTCGCGCGCGAGCGCAGCCGGCTCGGGATCGCCGATCGGGCGAGCGTCGGCCTGCTCTGCGCGACGGCGCTCCTGCTCGCGCTCCCGCTGCTCTGCGGCACGGCGCTCTTCGCCGCGAGCGCTCCGGCACGCGACGCCCTGCTGCGCTTCGGCCAGCCGGCGCTGGTCCTCGCCGGACTGCTCTGCATCGCGCTGTCGCTCGCGGCGCCCACGCGCGCCGCGCGCCGCGCGGACGCCGGCGTGCTGCCGGGCATCCTGCTCGTGGGCGCGCTCTCGCTCGCCGCCCATTCGATCCACGCGTGGCTCGACTGGGCAGCGCGGCTCGACGAGGCGACGCGGATCCAGGCAGCCCTCGCCGGCCCGCCCCATGCCGACGAGGACGCGCTGCCCTTCGCGACGCTCCGCCTCGCGGAGCCGATCACGCGCGCGGGACTCGCCGGCGATCTGCAGCTGCTCGACCGCACGCTCGCGCGCGAGCTCGCGTCCGGCCGGCCCGCGGCGCTCGTCGTCGAGGCCGCGGCGCGCGCGGGGCGCCTGGCACCGGGCGTCCTCGAGCCCCATCGCGACGCGCGCATCGAGAGCCTCCTGCTCGCGCGCGAGGCGACGCTGCCGGATTTCGTCCGCGGCAGCGTCGCCTTCTGGGCCTTCCTCTGCTCCACGCAGACGAGCGCCGCGGAGCGCGCACGCGCTGCGGCGACGATCGCCCGCTCCTGGCCACAGCCCACGGAGCATTCCGCGTTGCCGACGGCGCACACGCTGGTCGTCGCGCTCGAGCTGCTCGGACAGGTCGAGCTCGTCGATGCGGCGAGGCCGGTGCTGCACGAGCTGCTGCGTGCGCTCTGGCATGTCGACCGCACGCCGCTCGTCGACGCCGGCTTCCTGCTCGGGAAGGACCTGCCCGGCGTGAGCGCGGAGTACGCGGCCGCCGCCCTGATGACGCGCCTCGGTGAGGCACCCGGCATCGACCGCGCGCGGTGGCGGGCGAGCCTCGAGGAGCGCGTGCTCGCCTGGTCGCGCATCGCGCGGCCCGAGTCCGCCCACGCGTTCGTCGACGCGGTGATGCTGCGCGCGGCCACGGCGCTGCTCGATCGACGCTTCGGCGCGCCGTCGCCGGACCCGCTGCGCTTCCTCGCCACGCACGACGCGACGATCGCGCTCGTGCTGCTCGCCGTCTGGGCCGTGGTCGCGACGCTGTGGGCAGGGCGCGGCGTCGAACGCGGTCCCTGAGCCGTCGCACCCTGCGAGACTTCACCGCGGCGCGCGGGCCGAGGAAGATCCCGCGTCCGCGCTCCGTCCGCATCCGCTCCCCCATGCGCTCCGTCACGCTGCTGGCCCTGTTCCTGTGTGCTGCGCTGTCCGGCCCCGTCGACCTGCGCGCCCAGGAGCCGCCGGCCGAGACGAAGACCGGGCGCATCACCGGTCGTGTGATCGACGCGCTCGGCGTGGGCATCGCCGCCGCGCGCGTCAGCGTGCTCGGTGGCGAGGACGGCAAGCAGCTGCTGGCGCGCACGGTCTGCGATGCGGACGGCATGTTCGTCTGCACGAAGCTCCCGCTCGACGGACGCGGCTATCTCCGCGTGCGCGCGGAGGCCAAGGGGCGCTGTGTGGGAGACGAGTTCACGCGCGTCACGACGAGCGCGCCCGAGTCCTTCGAGACGCTGCGACTCTGGGATGCGGGCACGCTCGCGGTCCGCGTCGTCGACGCGGAGGGCCGTGGCCTGAAGGGAGTCGCGGTGATCGCCGAAGCGCACGAGTCGCGCGTCTTCGGCTTCGAGCCCCAGGGCAAGGGCGAGAGCGACGCGGAGGGCAAGCTCACGCTCGAAGGGATCCCCCTCGGCGCGGTCGACGTGCGCGCGTGGCTCCCCGGCTGGGAGCCCGAGAGCCGGACGATCTGGTTGAAGGACCGCGCCGAGCTCGAGCTGGTCCTCCGCCAGGGCGCCGGGGTCGCGCTGGTCGTCCGCGTCGACGCTCTTCCCGAGGGGAAGGAGGCCAGCGTCCGCGTGCTGCCGTATGCGAGCGGGAGCCTCGTCGCCCTGCCGGGACTCGGCTCGAAGCTCGCGACCGAGAAGGGTGTGCTGCGCCTGGTTTCGTTGCCCGACTACGAGTACCGCGTCTCGGTCCACCTGGACGATCACGTCGCCTCACCGGGCGAGTTCCGCCTCGAGCCCGGCAAGGGCCCGCACGAGGCCGCCTTCGCGATGCAGCGCCGCGATGCACTCCGGTTGCGTGCCGTGCTGCGCGACGCCGCGGGCAAGGCCCTCGCCGGCGAGCGCGTGCGTTGCCGCGCCTCGAACATGGCGAGCGGCGCCGAAGGCCTGACCGACGACGAGGGCCGCGTCGTCATGGATGCGCCACTCGGCAAGGGCGAACAGGCGATCTTCGAGGTGCTCGGCGGGCGGTGGACGCTCGAGCAGGAGAAGACCGAGGGGATGTACGGGGTCTGGGACGCGCGCTTCATGGGCGACCACGAGTGCGTCATCGATCCCGCGCTCGAGTACGCGCTGACGGCCATCCCCGCCGTGACCATCACGGGCAAGGTCGTCGACGGCGAGGGCAAGCCCGTCCGCGGGCGCCGCATCGAACTCCAGGAGTCACAGTCGAACCGGATGCCGAGCTGGATGATGGTCCAGCAGACGAGCAGCCTCGCGGATGGCAGCTTCACGCTGCGCGGCGTCTACCCGCTCGCCCGTGGGGTACGCCTCGCGCTCGATGCACAGGGCACGGTGTGCAGCGAGGTCTTCGATCTCGCCGGCAAGACGAAGCTCGAGGACATCGTGCTCGAGGCGGTCCCGCTCTGCACCATCGAGGGCCAGCTCCGCGACGGACAAGGCCAGCCGCTCGCGGGCGCGCGCGTCTGGCTGCGCAATTGGAACGCCGCGACCGGGCAGCAGATCGACGGCAGCGTGCTCGAGATCCTCTCGGATCGCAACGGCCGCTACCGCTTCGTCGACGTCGAGCCCGGCGGTCACCGCATCGAGGTCCACGGGATCGGCCGGGAGACGCTGGCGACCGGCGAGGCCTTCGAGCTCGCCGCGGGCGCGACGGCGACCTCGGACTTCGACACCGGGCGATGAGACCCGTGCGACAGGGTCTCGTCACGCTCGCGTTGCTCGCTGGACTCGCGGCGCAGGAGCAGCCGGACGATCCACTGGGATTGCGGGCCGCCAAGGCCGCCGTGCGATTCACGCTCGGCGTCGACGGGCAGCTCACCGTGTCGCCGGATCCGGCGAGCGGGAGGGGCAGCTATGCCTTCGGCGCGCCCGAGCAGCTGCTCCACATGCTCGTCACGTCCCCGAGCTGCGCGCAGGAGCCCTGGTCGCAGTGGCTCTTCCTCGGCGGCGATCGGCTGACGGACGCGACGGACGCCCTCCGCTTCTTCGAGCGACTCGGTCGACTCGATCGCACGCCCGAGGGTGGCATGGCCTTGCTGCGTCTCGCCTTGCGCGAGCGCTCCGACGCGGAGCTCGATGCGACGACCCACGAGCTCCTCCGCCGGCTCGCGGTCCACGCGCTCGCCGATCTCGGCTACAAGCCGGCGATCGGGCGACTCTCGGACCTCGCCCAGGAGGGCACGGAATCCGCAGCGCTGCGGCAGGCGGCGCGGCGGGCGGTGGCGAGCCTGCGCGGCGAGCCGAGTCCAGCTCCGACCGGGCCTGCGGCGCGACCGCTCCGCGAGGTCCTGCGCGACGCCCCGGCCGAGTTCGACCTGCTGCTCGTCATCGACCGGCAACGGATGCCCGCGCATCGCGGCCTGCTCGGTGCCATCCGCAACGCCCAGGTCGCCGAACTCGAGGCGGTCGTCCTGGCCAGCGGAAGGCCGACCACCCCGGACATCTACCCGGGGATCTGCGCCCACACCGAACGCCTCGGGCTCGCGGCCTACGAGCTCGCGCGCTGCTTCGGCGACCACCGCATCGACCGCGTCCAGCTCGCGTTGAGATTCCGTGCCTGCCTGCAGCACGCGCGCAGCACCTGGCTCGCCCTCGACGGCGAGTTCGACCTCGCGGCGATCCGCGCGGGAGTCGATGCTGCACCCGGCCCGCTCCGGTTCTCGTTCGGTGACGGCATCACGGTGGCCGTCGAGGCGCAGCGAGCGATCGTGACGAACCTCGACGCGGACGCCCCGCGGTTGCGCGAACTCGAAGCCGATGCGCTGGCCGAGGCCCTGCCCGATGCGCCGCTCTGCGGTGTGCTCCGCCGACTTCCCTGGCAGGACACGGCCGAGTTCGGCGAGACGCGGTTCGGACTCGAGTTGCCCGAGCGGGGTGAGCTCGGCGCGGTGCTCACGATCGTCGCGTCCGATCCAGCGGCCCTCGAAGCGCGCCTCCGCGCCTGGCTCGGGGTCCACGCGACGAGTCCGCAGCTCGCGGCACTGGCGACGACCGCACGCGCGAGCGCGATCGAGGGCGCGCTGCGCATCGAAGTTCCCCGCGGCGCCGTGGATCCGGCCGGCCTGCTGGTCGAACTCGGCGAGCGCCGCTGAAGCGACGCATGGCCGGGCGCGTGTCCCACAGCGCTGCCGGGCGGCCTTCGACGTCGCCTGCGCGACGGAGACCTCGGACTTTCGAGTCGGAGCGAAGAGGTCCGCGCGCCCTTGGCGCGCGGACCGGACTCACTCACTCACTCACTCAATCACTCACTCACTCACTCAGAGCAGCGTCGTCGTGACCGCGTTGGTCATGTCGATCGTCGCGTTCGGGATGTCGAGCACCACAGCCTGGAAGGTGAGCGTGCCAGCGCCCGCGGGCAGGACGTCGAGACCGGCGGCCAGGCTCGGGAGCACGGTGCCATCCGAGAGACCGAAGGCCATCGTGACCGGCAGCAGCGTCGCCAGGTCGAGGTAGACCGTGTTGCCGATGCCCGGGATCGTGAGCGGGCTCGCGGCGAAGCCGCCGATCGAGGCGAGGACCGCGGCGCTGCCGTTCACGCCGAGGTTGTGGAACGCGCGGAACGCGAGGCCCTGCGAGGCTGCACCGACGAGCGCGGTGTTCGGGAAGTAGCCGCCCCAACCGAAGTGGTTGAAGGTGCCGAGCGCGTCCACGTTCGCCGCCTGGAAGGCGTTCTGCGGCGTCCGGATGGCGATGCGGAAGCTGCGCTTCGTCGCCGGGTGCGTGGCCGAGGTGGCCGCGCCGACGATCTGCCAGGCCATGTCGACCGCGCTCGCGTGCTGGTTGTGCGACGTGTTGTACGCGGCGTGGCACGACACGTAGTCGGTGCCGCTGGTCGCGACGGGCAGCGCCACGCCGACCGAGAAGAAGTCGGTGCTCGGGACCGTGAGCGGCGCGAAGGTCAGCGTGATGATCCACGCCACCGGGCCGGTCGCCGTGCTCGCGGGCATGTTGAAGGGCCCGAAGGACGCGAGGAGGTCGACGGCCGTGGTGCCGGGGCCCGTGGCGTCGGTCCCGGTGCGGAACGTGATGCCGTAGGTGTCGACCGTGTTGCCGATCTGGTCCTGGAGCACGTAGCGCGCGCCGGAGACCGTCGAGCTCGTGCCGTCGTTGCCGATGCCGGCGTTCTGGGCCTTGTGGAAGCCGTTGAGGATCTCTCCGGAGTTGAGGCCGAGGCCGCCGCGCGAGGTCGCGTTGGTCGTGCCGGGGTAGATCTCGAAGAACTGCTGGGCGGATGCGCCGGCGGCGATGGCCACGGCGGCGGCGATGGAAAGAGGAAGCTTGCTCATGGTGGTGATTCGAACTGTCGTGGTGGCGCGCGGCCCGAACCCGCCGCGAGGGGGGCTCTGCGGCGGGACTCGGTAGCGCCGCGGAAGAGTAGTCGCCGCGGCGCCGCGCGGTTGGGGAAGCTGCGGATGGTCCCGGTCCGAAACACATCCCAGCTTGCGGCCGATCGCATGGGGGATGCGGCATGCCCCATGAATCGCGGCCCTGCCGGGGAAGGCTGCCCGAGCGGCTGAGCGCCGCGGGTTCAGAGCAGCGCGCTGGCGAGGTCCGCGAGCTCGCTGCGCTCCCCCTTCTCCAGCGTGATGTGCGCATAGAGGCTTTGTCCGACCATGCGATGGATCAGGTAGCTGATCCCGTTGCTGCGCGAATCGAGGTACGGGTGATCGATCTGATGGATGTCACCCGTGAGCACGATCTTCGTGCCCTCGCCCGCGCGCGTGATGATCGTCTTCACCTCGTGCGGCGTGAGGTTCTGCGCCTCGTCGACGATGAAGAAGATCCGCTGCAGGGTGCGCCCGCGGATGTAGGCCAGGGGCGTGATGAGCAGCTTCTCCGTCTCCCGCATCTTCTGCAGCTTCTCGGCGGCCGGGTCTTCCTCGCCCAGCTCGTTCTTGATGACCGAGAGGTTGTCGTAGAGCGGCTGCATGTACGGCTCGATCTTGGCGTCGATGTCGCCGGGCAGGAAGCCGAGGTCCTTGTTGCTCAACGGGACGATCGGCCGTGCGAGCAGGATCTGGCGGTAGTTGCGACGGCACTCGAGCGCCGCCGCCAGCGCGAGCAAGGTCTTCCCGGTGCCCGCGGTGCCGGCCAGCGTGACGAGCTTGATGTCGTCGTTGGTCAGGGCCTCGAGCGCGAACGACTGCTCGGCGTTGCGCGGCGAGATCCCGTACGCGCTGTGCTTGCGGATGCGCACGAAGGCCGCGTCGCTGGCGCGGTAGGACGCGAGCGCCGAGCGCGAGCCGTTGCGGAGGATGAAGTTCTCGTTCGGCATCGGGCGCTCGACGCCGATCACGTCGCGCGAGGGCACGACCCCCATGCCCTCGTAGAACTGTCCGATGACCGTCTCGTCGACGCCTTCGATCGTGCGCTTGCCGCGGTAGAGCTTGTTGAGGCTCTCCACCTTGTCATGCGTGTAGTCCTGCGACGGGATGCCGAGCGACTTCGCCTTCATCCGCAGGTTGGTGTCCTTGCTGAGGAACACCACGCGGCGCTGCTTCGCCGTCGCCTGGAGATGGAGGACGGTGTTGAGGATGCGGTGGTCGATCGTGTCCTCGGAGAACGACGCGGTCAGCCGCTCGTCGAAGGGCGTGCCGAGGACGACGCGGATCTTCCCGAGGTCCTCACCGAGCGAAGCCCCCGCGTCGGAGATCAGCTCTCCCGTCAGCTCGTCGATGCGGCGCAGGAACTCGCGCGCCTGGAAATGGATGTCCTCGTTGCCCTTCTTGAACTTGTCCAGCTCCTCGAGCACGGCGATCGGGATCGCGACGTCGTTCTCCTCGAAGTTCCGGATGCAGCCCGCATCGTGGAGGATGACGTTGGTGTCGAGGACGAAGAGCTTGGGCGCCTTGGCGCGACTCGCACTCATGCCGGGATCCGCCTCTCTGGGTTTGCCGGCGGAGCCTGACCGCTGCCGCCGTCTGAATCCGGCGCGGATCCTAGCCGAGTCCGGCAGGCTCGTCGGCGGCCCGGGCGCGTCCTTGCGGCGGCAGCGGGGTCTCCGCGTCGGGCACGCGCGCGCGCCCCGCTCGTATCAGTCCCGATGAAGACGCACGATCTGCACGAGACCCTGATCGTCCCCTGCTCGAGCTGTGGCACGCAGAACCGCGTGCCGCTCGCGCGCATCGAGGAGCGCGCGACCTGCGCGTCCTGTCACGCGCCCCTGCTCGACCGCGAACCCCACGACGTCGATGGCGAGACCCTGCGCACCCTGATCGCCAAGAGCTCGCTGCCCGTCGTCGTCGACTTCTGGGCCGCCTGGTGCGGCCCCTGCCGCATGATGGCCCCGCAGTTCGCCGAGGCGCAGAAGGCGCTCCGCGGCCGCGCGATCCTCGTGAAGCTCGACACCGAGGCCGAGCCCGCGCTGGCGGCGCAGTTCGGCATCCGCTCCATCCCGACGATGATCGCGTTCCAGGGTGGACGCGAGCTCGCGCGCACGAGCGGCGCGCTGCCCGCGGCGCGGATCGTCGACTGGGTCACGCGGCAGGGCTGAGCGAGGCGTGGCTGCGCTTAGAATCGCGCCCATGTCGAGCGACGAACCGGACGAGATCGCCGCGCGCGCGGCACGCGCGCGCGCCCGAGCCCATTGGCCGGGACGTCTCACCGATCTCGCCGGCTCGGACCAGGACCCGTCCTATCGGAGCCCGAGCGCGGCCCTGGCTGCGATGGACGAGCTCTGCGAAGCCGCGTGGGGCCTCGCGGGGCGCGAGCCGCAGCCGCCCGATCGCAACGAGTGGCCGGGGCTCGTCTGGCGCGAGGGTCGAGTTCCGCCGGAGCACGAGGGAGGGTCGTGAACCAGGACTTCAAGGATCTCATCGCCGCGTTGCTCTCGGGCCAGGTCGAGTTCCTGATCGTCGGTGCCTGGGCTCTCGCCTGTCACGGCCATCCTCGCGCGACGGGAGACCTCGACATCTGGGTCGGCGCTTCGTCCGCGAATGCGGCGCGCGTCGTCGCAGCCCTCGCTTCCTTCGGCGCGCCGCTCCGAACGCACGCGGTGACCGAGTCCGACTTCGCTCGTCCGGGATTCGTCTACCAGCTCGGCGTGCCACCGCGACGCATCGACGTCATGACGAGCGTGTCCGGCATCGAGTTCGAGGCGTCGTGGCGTGATCGGGTCGAGCGCGAGGTCGACGGACTCCGCATCCCGTTCCTCGGTCGCGCCGCGTTGATCGCGAACAAGCGCGCTGCGGGTCGCGCGAAGGACCTCGCTGACGTCGAGCGGCTCGAACGCCAGCCACCGGCGGGTTGAGCGAGGGCTCCGAGCGCGCCGCGTGTCGCACGGGCAGCTCGAAACGCGGCCATCGGTCCCGCAGGCCGAGGCGTGAGAGGTCCGCACGCGGTGGGCAGCGCCGGACCCGGACAGGGGCCTGAGGCGGAGATGCCGGACGCGCCGGCGCTCAGACCTTCGCCAACCGCAGCACCACCGACTCGCTGCCTAGCGTGCCCTCGGCGCGGAACGCGTGGCTCGGCGCCGCTCCCGCGTCGACGGACGCGCCGAGCACCTGCTCGAGCACGAAGCCGCGGTGCTCGGCGAAGGCCGCGCGGCCGAGCTCGCCGAACTCGAACCAGAGCGCGATGCGGTCGCTCACGTGCAGCCCCGCGTCCTTGCGGGTCTGCTGGATCAGGCGCACGAGGTCGCGCGCGAGGCCCTCGCGCTCGAGCTCGGGCGTGACCGCGGTGTCGAGGACGACGACCGCGTCGTTGGTCGAGAGCGGCGCGCTCGTCACACCGTCCTTGGGCACGAGGCGGAGCTGGAACTCACCGGGCTCGAGGCGCACGCCGCCGACGACCGCGCTGCCGTCGGGGTTCGCCTTCCAGTCGCCGCTGCGCGCCGCGCTCATGACCTTCTTCATGTCGGCGCCGAGCTTGGGCCCCAGCACGGGCGAGTTGGGCATGAGCTGGAAGCCGCCGTAGGCCGCCATGTCGTCGGCGACGACGACCTCCTTCACGTTGAGCTCGTCGCGGATGAGCTCGGCGAAGCCCGACAGCGCGCGCGTGTCGGCACCGGCGATGGTCAGCGAACGCAGCGGCAGGCGGATGCGCAGGCGCTTCTGCTCGCGCAGGCTGAGCGCGGCGCTGCACGCGTCGCGCACGCGGTCCATCGTGGTCCGCAGCTCCCGATGCTCGGGCCAGCCGGAGACCTCGGGCCAATCGGAGAGGTGGACCGAGCGCTCGCCGGTGAGTCCCCGGTACACCGCCTCGCCGAGGAGCGGCAGCAACGGCGCCACGCAGCGGCACAGCGTGACGAGCACCGAATACAACGTGTCGTAGGCGTCGTTGCGGTCGTCCTCGCCGAGCTCGCCCCAGAAGCGCGCGCGGCTGCGGCGGATGTACCAGTTGTTCATCGCGTCGAGGAACGCCGTGACGCGATGACACGCGAGCGCGATGTCGTAGCCGTCCATCGCCGCCTGCACGCCGAGCACGAGCTCCCGCGTCTTGCCGATCAGGTAGCGATCGAGCAGGCGCTGGCTGTCGGTGCGGAAGCGCGCGCGGTAGCCGTCGGCGTTCGCGTAGAGGACGAAGAACGCATACGCGTTCCAGATCGGATTGACGACGAGCCGCACGACCTCCTGGATGCTCTTGCCGTCCTTCTCGATGCGGAGGTCGCCACCCGTCAGGATGGGCGAGGCCATCAGGAACCAGCGCAGCGCGTCGGCGCCGATCGTCTCGCAGACCTCCTGCGGGTCGTGGTAGTTGCGGAGCTTCTTGCTGAGCTTCTGGCCGTCGGCGTCGAGCACCACCCCGTGGCAGATCACGTTGCGGAACGGGGGCCTGTCGAAGAGCGCCGTGCCGAGCACGACGAGCGTGTAGAACCAGCCGCGCGTCTGGGCGACGTACTCGACGATGAAGTCGGCCGGGAAGTGGTGCTCGAACCAGTCCTTGTTCTCGAAGGGGTAGTGGATCTGCGCGAACGGCATCGAGCCCGACTCGAACCAGCAGTCGAGGACCTCGGGCACGCGCCGCATCATCGAGCGGCCGCTCGGGTCGTCGGGGTTCCTGCGCACGAGCTCGTCGATGAAGGGCCGGTGGAGGTCCGTCACCTTCACGCCGAAGTCGCGCTCGAGCTCGGCGATGCTGCCGTAGACGTCGATGCGCGGGTACCGCGGGTCGTCGCTGCGCCACACGGGGATCGGGGTGCCCCAGAAGCGGTTGCGGCTGATCGACCAGTCGCGCGCGTTCTCGAGCCACTTGCCGAACTGCCCGTCGCGGATGCGCTCGGGGATCCAGCGGATCTCCCGGTTCAGCTCGAGCATGCGGTCCTTGAAGTCCGTGACCTTCACGTACCACGAGTTGAGCGCGCGGTAGATCAGCGGCTGGTCGGTGCGCCAGCAATGCGGGTAGTTGTGGTCGATCGTCGCGCGCTTGAAGAGCCTGCCGGTCTCCTTGAGCCGGTCGGTGATGGGATTGTTGGCCTCGAAGACGTTGAGCCCCGCCCAATCCGTGACCTGCGCCGTGAAGCGGCCGGTGTCGTCGACCGGCACGACGAGTGCGATGCCGTTCGCCTCGCAGACGCGCTGGTCGTCCTCGCCGAAGCCCGGCGCCATGTGGACGACACCGCTGCCGTCCTCCGTCGAGACGAAGTCGCCCGCGAGAACGACGAACGCGTTGGCATGGCCCGCGAAGTACGGGAACAGCGGCTCGTACCGGCGGCCGACCAGTTCCCGGCCGGGCAGGCTGCGCAACACGGTGTGACCCGCGAGCTCCTTCGCGTAGCGCGGGAGCGCCGCGCTCGCGAGCAGGAGCCGGCGCCCGTCCTTCTCGACGAGCACGTATTCGAGCTCCGGCCCCACGGCGAGCGCGAGGTTCGAGGGCAGGGTCCAGGGCGTGGTCGTCCACGCGAGGACTTCGATCGGCCCGCCGTCGCCCTCGCGCGGCAGGAGCCGGAACGCCACGGTCAGCGCCGGGTCCTGGCGCACGCGGTAGCTGTTGTCGAGGCGCGTCTCGAAGTTCGAGAGCGGGGTCTCCGCCGCCCACGAATAGGGCATCACCTTGAAGCCCTCGTAGACGAGCCCCTTCTCCCAGAGCCGCTTGAAGGCCCACATGACGCTCTCCATGTAGGAGAGGTCCATCGTCTTGTAGTCGTTGTCGAAGTCCACCCAGCGCGCCTGACGGGTGACGTAGCTGCGCCAGTCCGCCGTGTACTTCATCACCGAGGCGCGGCAGGTCGCGTTGAAGCGATCGATCCCGAACTCCGTGATCGCCTTGCGCCCGGAGATGCCGAGCTGCTTCTCGGCCTCCATCTCGGCGGGCAGGCCGTGGCAGTCCCAGCCGAAGCGCCGCTCGACGCGCTTGCCCCGCATCGTCTGGTAGCGGGGCACCACGTCCTTCACGTAGCCGGTGAGGAGATGCCCGTAGTGCGGGAGCCCGTTCGCGAAGGGCGGGCCGTCGTAGAAGACGTATTCGTTGCCGCCCCGCTCGCCGGCGGGCCGGAACCGCACCGACTCCGCGAAGGTCCCCTCGCGCTCCCAGGATGCGAGGATGGCGCGCTCGATCGCCGGGAAGTCCGGCTGGCTCTGGACCTCGGGATAGGGCTGCGGCTTCGTCCGGTCTGCGGTCATGCGGTGTGGCGACACTTCAGGGGCGGGGCAGTGTCCCCGCGTCCCCGCGTGTTTGCCAGCGAGCCGGGACCCGGACGCCCCGCAGATTTTTTCTCACGAAGTCGGGGCGAAAGCTGTCCCCGTCGCGCCCCGTCGGAGTAGTGGTGCCGCGCTCGCGCGTTCGCCCCAGGCGCGCGATCGGAAGGACCGCCCGGGAATCCCCGCGCGATCCCGTCAGCGATCATGGACCGACGACAGCGGGGCGAACGGATCTCGATCCACGGCAGAGGCCGGTGCGCAACCCATGGGGAGGGCCGCGGCGCGCGGGCATGGTGAGCACTCCGCTCTTCATCGTGAGCGCCCCGCGCTCGGGCTCGACCTTCCTCCGCGCCGGTCTCGACGCGCATCCCGAGATCACGCTCTCCAACGAGGCGGGCTGGGTCGCGGCGCTGCGCAAGGCCGAGCTCCTCACCACGACGCCGAGCATGCACCCCGTCGACGACGGCGAGGGTTTCACCGGCGTCGGCCTCGTCCCGCTGCGTTACCTCGACGCGACGCGCGCCGCGTTCCAGGCCGCGGCACAGGCCTTCGCGCGCTGCTTCGCCGAGCAGCTCCATCCCTTCGGGCGCTACAGCGGCGACAAGGTGCACTCCCACAACGACGCGGAGTTCCTCGTCCGCACCTTCCCCGGCCTCCGCCTCGTCTATCTCGTGCGCGACATCCGCGACGTGCTCGTCTCGAGCTACACCTTCGAGCAGAAGCAGCTCACGGCCTGGCAAGGCGCGAGCTTCGAGCAGCGCTGCACGCACCTCGCCCGGTTCCTCGACCGCATGGCGGAGCTCCTGCGCGATCACGACCCCATCCTCGTGCGCTACGAGGAACTCGTCGCCGATCCACGGGCGCAGTTCACGGCGGTGCTGCGGGGACTCGGGCTCGAGATGTGCCCGGCGGTCGAGGACTGGCTCGCGCACGAGGCCGAGAAGCTCTTCCGCAGCCATGGGACGAGCGTGGAGCCGAGCGCGAGCATCGGCCGTTGGCGCTCGGCGCTGAGCGAGGAGCAGCAGGCGCTCGCCGCCGAGCTGCTGGGGCGACAGAACCGCGCGCTCGGTTACGGGTGATGCGGCGCGCGCGCCCTCAGTCCGTACGCCTCGCGACCCGGTCCCCGACCCGCAGCTCACCGCCGGTGACGCGGATGCGCTCCGCGACGCAACGGCGTCCCTCGTGCTCGACGACGCGCAGTTCGCCCTTGTAGCGATTGGGCAGGACGAAGCAGTCCAGGGAGATCCCGGCCGCGTCGCGCTGCAGATGGCGCAGACCCACCGTGATGTTGAGGGTGACGCGCTCGCCGTCGACCGCGACCACGTAGCCCGCGATCCGCGTCTCCTGATGCTCGGTGTCGGACCCGGCCGGCGCCGTCGCGAGGGGCTCACCGAAGCGCGCGAGCAGCCACTCCGCGCAGAGCCGCGCCCAGGGGTGGAGCGCGCGCGTCGTCTTCCCGAGCGGCTCGCGCACGCCGAGGCCGATGCCGTGCGGGGCCGCGGGGAACACGTGCAGTTCATGCGCGACGCCCGCGCGCGCGAGCGCATCGGCGAGCGCATAGCTGTTGCGCACCGAGACCACGGCGTCATCGGCGCTGCTCCAGACGAAGCTCGGCGGGAACGCCGCATCGACCTGTGCCTCGATCGAGAGCCGGGTGCGCAGGGCCTCGTCGGGCGCGTCGCCCAGGAGATTGCGGCGCGAGCCCGCATGCGCGAGCGGATCGCGCATGCCGATCACCGGATAGCAGAGCACGGCGAAGTCGGGTCGCCGATGCGCGCGGGAGAGACCCGCGAACTCGGGCCCCGCCGGGTCGAAGGCCGCGATCGTCGCGGCGAGATGTCCGCCGGCCGAGGAACCGATGACCCCGACGCGCTCGGGATCGACGGGGAACTCCGGATCACTGCGGATCGCCGCGAGGGCCTGCGCCGCATCGCGCAGCGGCGCCGGGTGACGATGACCATCGCGGCCGAGCCGGTACTCGAGCACGTAGGCCGCGAAGCCGAGCGTGCTCAGCCATTGCGCATAGACCTCCCCCTCGTGCGCCGCGAGGTGCCCGTAGCCCCCGCCGGGCAGCACCAGCACGGCGGCGCCGTTCGCGCTCGGCGCATCGGGCCGATACGGCACGAGCCGGGCGACCTCGCGCTCGGCCTCGCGCAGGCCGATCGCCGCCGCGGGCTTCGTCGGGGCGATCGGACGGTCGAGGGGATCCTGCACGGACGCGAGCGCGACGAGGAGGGTGGCGAACACGGCGCGGGAGCGTAGCGCGGCAGCGCCGCACGCTCCTCAGCGCTTCGCGCCGGCCTCCACCGCCGCGCGTTGCCGCGCCTCGAGACGCAGCAGCTCCTCGCGCGCGATCTTGCTCCGCCACGACGCGACGCCCGGCACGAGTTCGCTCGCGCGGAGCTCGAGCGGGGCCATCGCCTCACGGCCCTCCCGGTCGACGAGCGTGAAGGTGAGCTTCGGGTCGGCGAGCGTGGGATCGACGTCGATCAACCCGAAGTTCTCGCTGCGCGCGTAGACGGGGCGGATCCGCAGTTCGGGCTGCCGCTCGCGCCAGCTCGTCTCGGGGAGCTGCGCGAGCGGGGAACTCACCAGCTCATAGAGGTCGTAGCCGCCCCGCTCCGACCACGGGATGCAGTTGAGCTCGCCGACGTGCGTATCGCCCGAGACCAGCACGACGCCGCGGATCCCCCGCTCGGCGATCCAGGTGAAGAGCGCGTCGCGTTCGTGGCGGTAGCTCGCCCAGGAGTCGCCGCCCGGCCCCTTCGCCGCGGACCAGCCGCTGCCGGAGAAGATCAGCTTGAACGGGGCCGTGCTCGCCGCGAGCTGCTCCTTCAGCCAGGCGAGCTGGCCCGCGCCGAGCATCGTCTTGCCCTCGCCATCGGGCTGCGCGTTGGGATCGCGCCAGGAGCGGACGTCGAGGAAGAAGCCGTCGGTGCCACTGCGGCTCCAGGCGAAGAACACGCCCGGCGTGGACGCGGTGCCGCAACCCGGATTGGCCCAATGGCGGCGGAACACGAGCCGGGCGTCGTCGCGCATCGGGCTCGTGCGGTCGTGGTCGTTCAGCCCGAAGTCGTGGTCGTCCCAGATCGCGAGCTGCGGCGTGGAGCGGAGCAGGGGCTGGAGCGAGGCGACGTCGCGTTGGCGGCGGTACTCCTCCGCGAGCACCAGAGGATCGTCGGTGTCCGCATAGACGTTGTCGCCGAGCCAGAGGAAGACGTCGGGCCGCGCGCCGGCGACGGCGCGCCAGATGGGCTGCTCGCGGTCGCTGGAGAAGCGGGCGCAGGAGCCGAAGGCGAAGCGCGTGCGGGCAGGACCTGCCGCCGGGGTCGTGAGCGTGAACGGCGCGAGTCCACCGAGGTACTTGTCGGGCCGGCCCTGCACGAGGGGGCGCCAAGACCAGGTCGTGCCGGGCTCGAGCCCGTCGACCACGAGCTCGACGCAGCGGTCGTTCGCACGCGAGGCGACGACGCGCGCCGACTCGCGGGCGTCGGCGAGATCGGGCTCGCGGCCGATGAGGACCGAGGCCGCGACGTCGGCCGAGAGGCGCATCCAGATGCGCGCCGTGGTCGCGTCGACCACGCCGAGCATCGGTCCCTGCAGGACGCGCGGATTGCCGAGCACGCGGGTGGCGTGGTCCTGGGCGGGGAGGAGCGACGCGAGCACGACGGTGCCCACGGTGCACGCGAGGGTCCGGGGAATGCGCATGGGTCGCATCGAAGCCGTCGTCCACGGCGATGCGAGCGCGCAGCGAAGAGCTGTTGTGTCGCTGACGGGATCTTGTCGCGCGACACGAGAGCTTCGCACGGGTGTGCGGCCGTGCTTGTCGAGGCCGGGCTCCGATCGCGATCACCATGATGCGATCCTTCGCCTTCGCCTTCGCCGCGCTCGCCGGGCTGTCCACGGCTCATGCCCAGCAGTCCTTCGGCGCGCGCACGTTCGAGTTCCCCGCCGCTCCGCCCGAGACGCTCTTCGTCAACGGCAACGTCCCCACCTGGGCCGCGAGCGTCGTCGGTGATCCGACCCGCCTGATCGGCGGCTCCGGTCGCTCGGGTGCGACGTCGATCCTCCTCGCCCAGGGTCCCGTCGGCGTCCTCGCCACCGGCCGCAATCCCTTCGTCGCCCAGGAGTCCAATACCGGCAGGTATTGGGGTCTCGGCATGGACGGCAACTGGGCGCCGCTCGTCCTGCCGCAGCCGGCGACGGTCACCGTCGCGCAGGACCTCTATGTCCTCGACGACGGCGCGGCCGTGCACGTCTTCCAGACCTGGAAGAACGGCTGGACGAGCGAGACCCTGATCTCCCCCACGCACAGCGTCATCCCGGGCCGGAACTTCGCCGCGGTCATCGACGGCAACACGCGCCTCATCGGCTTCAGCAAGCTCACCGACACGCCGGCGACGCGCCTCGACCTCGGCAGCGGAGCGACCTGGCCGGTGCAGCACATCGCGGGCGACCCCGCCGGGGAAACGCTGACGCGGCGCAACAGCGCGGCGTTCGAGATCGGCGACCGCGAGATCGCGGTCTACTCGGGCTACCTCGATGCGTGGCAGCGCTTCGTGTTCCCGGCCTCGCTGACGAACTACTCGTTCAACTACGACAAGAACGTCATCGCCATCAAGGACCCCTTCCGCAACGAGCTGTTCATGTACTCGGCGCACACCGGGACCATGCAGCAGATCGCGCTCGCCGACGTCGGCCAGGCCGGCATCGACGCGCAGGACTTCGCGGTGAAGATCGTCGACACCGTCGGCAACAACACCTTCTGCTTCTGCGCGATCGACGGCTCGCTGGTCCTCCTCCCGGGCCAGGGCGTCACCGTGACCGGTCAGCTCTTCGGCAACAACCACCTCACGGTCCAGGTCACCGACCCGCAGACGAACAACCTCGAGTACCACGGGGTCTCCGGCAGCAAGCGCGCCTCGCAGTTCGTTCCGGCCGGCTACGGCGCCGGTGAGATCCTCGTCGCCGACGGCGTGAACGACATGACGGCCATCGTCGTCAGCGACCGCGCCCTCTACGGCTTCTCCGCCTTCACGAACTCCTGGGCCCGCTTCCCGAACTGGCAGGGCAGCTACGTGAGCCGCGGCGCGCAGGACTTCATGGGTCGCGTCGTGACCAGCAGCCACGTCTATGTGTTCTCGGCGCGTGAGGCGCGTTGGATCGAGCGGGCGCTCGCCCCCGGCGCGACGGTCAACGACACCGACCAGCTCGTCCTCGTGACCGAGGGCAACTCCCAGTCGGTCTACGGCATGGAGAGCACGGCCTTCCGGACGCAAGTCTTCACCGGCACGCGTTTCGCCTCGGGTCGCAGCAACAGCTACTCCTACAGCATCCACGACGACGTCGTGACCGGCGGTTCGCGCGTCTGGTTCTTCCAGAGCTACGGCGATCGTTGGATCGAACACGCGATCGCGAGCCGGCTCGCGGATCCGGCGGCGATCACGGCCCTCGAGGACACGCTCCTGATCAAGGACGGCACGAAGCTCCACGTCTTCTCCGGCTTCGCCGACCTCTCGAGCGTCTTCTCGGCGCCCAAGGACAACTACGCCTACCACGCCTTCCCCGGCGCGCGGGCGCGCTTCCTCGCCAACGGCGAGCCGAACGCCGCCGCGCTGCTCCTCGTGGGCATCGCGCGCACCGATCTCCCGATCCCGGGCATCACGGGCCATCTCCTGATCGACCCGAGCTCCCTCGTCGGCGTGCCCGCGGGCGCCTACGACGCGCGCGGCAACCTGCGCTTCACCCTCGGCCTCGCCGGTCTTCTGCCGGGCATCGTGCGCATGCAGATGGCGTCGTTCGCCCCGGCGACCGGAGTCCAGCTCGGCCGGCTGCTGAGCTTCGAGATCTTCTGAGGCGAGCGGCGCGGGCACGGCGTCCCGTCAGCAAGAGGAGCCGCGCGCTCCGCGACGATCTCCTGGCCTGCGGTTTGCCGGCCGGCGGGCCCAGGCTGCGTGGTCACCGGGCGCCGACCCGCCGGCCTTCGACGGCATGCCGGTCCCTCGCCAGGGTCCCCGATCCGGACGCGGCCGAGGACTCGGGAATCACTCCATCCGGTCACGGCGCGACGCCGGACCGCGCGCCGGGCACGATCGCTCCCATGTCCCGCAACGTGCTCGGCACCATCCTCCTCGCCGCGACGATGGCCGTCTCCTCCGGCGCGGCCCTCTCGGCCCAGGACGATCCCATCGTGACGCGCGCCGTGCGCGAGCTGCGCGCGATCCGCGATGCGGACGCCGTCGTGCTCGCGCGCGTGAGCGCCGTGCACCCGAGCCCCGGCGTGTGGTGCGGCGTCCTCGTCACGCGCCAGGAACTCACGTGGCGGATCGAGCGGGTCGTCGCCGGGGACTGTGACGCGACCGAGCTCCGCATCGGACACCTGCTGGTCGCGGGGAGCGCGCTCGTCAGCGCGGATGCGCCGTTCCTCGACCCGGCGCGCATCGCGGTCGGCGCGCGCGCGCTGCTCTGCCTGCGCACGGGTGGCGGCGCTCCGGCGGTCCTCGACGAGGACTACGGCGTGCGCCTGCTCGATGCGCCGCGCGCACTCGATCCCGATCGCGTCGCGATGCTGCGCGCGTTGCTCGGGCTCGACGCCCTGCGCCCCCTCTTCCAGGTCGCGACGCGCGCACCCGTGGTCGAGCTCGGCGAGCGGCTCGCGGTCGGCACCGCGTTGGAGATCGGCGGCCGTCGCGTGCGGTTCCTGCCGCCCGAGCTCGTCGGCGAGACGCCCTGCATCCGCATCACGGCGTGTTCGGTCGCCGGCGACCGCGCGGAGCTGGAGTTCACGCTCGACGCCGAAGGCATCCGGGGTCGTCTCGGATTCGAGCGCCGGCCCGATGGCCTCGCCCTGGTCGATCAGGAGCTCGTGCGGCGATGAGCTACCTCCACGGCAGCGCCGCACCGGAGCAGGATCGCCTCGCGCGGATGAACGCGCTGATCAACGAGGCCTGTCTGCGGGTGATCGCGCCGCGCGGTGAACGCTCCGCACTCGATCTCGGCAGCGGCCTGGGCCAGTTCACGCGTGCGCTCGCGCGCGCGCTGGGTCAGGGCGCGCGCGTCCTCGGCATCGAGGCCGACGACGCGCAGCGTGCGTCGGCCGAGCGCCTCGCCGTCGACGACCGCGAGGCGGCGCTCGTCGAGTTCCGCGCCGGGCGGGCCGAGGCGCCGCCGCTCCGCGACGACGAATCCGGCAGCTTCGACCTCGCGCACGCGCGCTTCCTGCTCGAACACCACCGCGCGCCGCTGGACGTGGTCCGCGCGATGGTCCACGCCGTGGCTCCGGGCGGGCGCATCGTCCTGCTCGACGACGACCACGAGGTCCTGCGGCTCTGGCCGCAGGCGCCGGCGACGATGACCCTGTGGCAGAGCTACGTGCGCGGCTACGAACGCCTCGGCTGCGATCCCTTCGTCGGCCGCCGGCTTCCCGCGCTCCTCGCCGCGGCGGGTGCCGCGCCGCAGCGCGCCGCCCTGGTCGACTTCGGCGCCTGCGCCGGACAGCCGCAGTTCGAGGGGCTCGTCGCCAATCTCGCCCGTGTGATGGACAGCGCGCGCTCGCACCTCGTGCGCGAAGAGCTCGCCGAGGCGGCCGACTTCGACGCGATGCACGCCGAGCTCGCGACCTGGTCGCGCCGACCCGGCGCGACGATCTGGTACTCGATCGCGTTCGCGGAGGGCCGGAAGCCCGCCTGATCCCGCACGGGACGCGGCCGCACGACCTGCTAACCTCCGCGCCGTGAGTTCGAGCGCCGTCGCCCCTTCGCCCTGGATCGTCCGCGCGGGTTGGGACCTCCCCCTCGTCGTGCTGACTCCGGCGCTGGTCATCCCCCTGCTGCTCCTCTGGCGTGCGGGCAGCGGCGACCAGGTCGTCTACGCCACGGTGCTCGCCTTCGGTGCGCTGGGCCACCATCTGCCGGGGATGCTGCGGGCCTATGGCGACCGGGCGCTCTTCACCCGCTTCCGCACGCGCTTCCTCTGCGCGCCGCTCTTCCTCGTCCTCGTCTGCGGCGGCTTCTCGGTCGCCGGGCTGCACGGGGTCGCGATGGTCGCGCTGTTCTGGGGCATCTGGCACGGCTGGATGCAGACCTACGGCTTCGCGCGGATCTACGACCACAAGCGCGGCTCCGTCGCGCGCACGACGGCCCGCATCGACTTCGCGCTCTGCGCCGCGTGGTTCGTCGGCGCGGTCGTGGTGTCGCCGCACCGGAGCTTCCAGATCCTCGATCAGCTCGCGCGCTGCGGGCTGCCCCTGCCCTCGGCGGCGATCCTCGACGTCGCGACGGCGATCGCCTGGGCCGCGCTCTGCGCGAGCTCGCTGCTCTATGTCGCGCACGCCGTGCACCTGGTCCGCGCCGGGACTCCGGCCAGTCCCCAGAAGCACCTCCTGCTCGGCAGCAGTCTCGGCGCCTGGTGGATCGCGACGAACGCGGTGCCGAGCCTCGTCTTCGGCCTCGCGCTCTTCGAGCTCTTCCACGACGTGCAGTACCTCGCGATCGTCTGGGCCTTCAACCGCCGGCGCGCGAGCGATGGTGCGAACAGCGGCGGCTTCACGCGCTGGCTCTTCCGCGGCGGCTTCACGAGCGCGGGGCTCTATGTCGGACTCGTGATCGGCTATGGCGCCCTCGGGCCGCTCGCCGAACGCGTCGGCGAGGGTGCGGTGCGCGACGCGCTCGCCGGCGCGCTGGTCGCGTCGCAGCTCCTCCATTTCTATTTCGACGGCTTCATCTGGAAGGTCCGCGAGCGCGACACGAGCACGAGCCTCGGCATCGCGTCCGCGAGCGCGGCGCACGCCGAGCGCCGTGGGCTCCGCCACCTCGCGCTCTGGTCCTTGTTCTGTGGCCCGCTCGTCGCGACGGCCCTGACCGAACGCGAGGCCGCCCCGGAGACCGAGCGCGCGATGGCGATCGCGTCCCTCCTGCCCGACTCCGCGGAGGCGCAGACCCGCGCCGGGCTGCAGCTCGCGCGCGCCGAGCGCGCGCACGATGCGTTGGCGCCGCTGCGCCGCGCCCATGCGCTCGACCCCGCCGACGAGACCCGGCGCGTCGACCTCGCGCGCACGCTCGCCGAGGCCGCGGATGCGGACCTCCGCGACGGTCGCGCTCCCGAGGCCCGCGCGAGGCTGCTCGAGGCGCAGCAGCTCGAACCCGCGTTCCCCATGGCCCTGCGTCAGCTCGTCGCGATGCGCGCCGAGGCGAAGGACCTCGCGGCGGCGATGCGCGCCGTCGACATGCTCGAGATCGTCGCGCCGGGGCCCGATGCGCGCTTCGACCGCGCGCGTGTGCTCGCGCAGGGCGGACGCCTGCAGGACGCCCTCGCGATCGTCCGCGCGATCCTCGCGACGGCACCGACGCGCCTCGACGTGCGCGAGTTCGAACAGGTGCTTCTCCGCTCGCTCGGCTCACGTTGAGCCGGGCTTTCCGGTCGCGGCGTGACATCGGCGACGCGAGGGGCTGAAATCGCCGCGCACGCGCGGCGCGCACCGCCGCGGTCCCGGTCGCAGCGTCCGAGCCATCGCATGGTCGTCCAGTTCAGCCAAGACCTCCTCGCCGATCCGCTCGGCTTCCTCGCCTCCAGCGCCCCCAACATGACGGGGGCCGTCGGCCTCGATCCCGGCGTGGTCGGCACCTTCACCGCGCGGCCGACGCCCAACTTCAAGATCCGCTATCGCACCGGCGCGCGGCTGCTCGGGCGCGGCAATGCGAAGGCCGACGGCCGCTCCTTCGAGCTCCGCTGGAAGCGTCCCGCCGATGGCGGCGATCTCGGCGAGGTCGAGGAGTTCAACGCGTACTGGAGCGGCTATGCGGGCGGTCTCGCGACGCACTGCGATCTGCCCGGCGGCGGCGCGGCGGCGCTGATGCTCACGCCGCGCGTCGACGGCTGCACGCTGACCTTCGTCCTCGGTCCGGGCGGTGCCGCGCGCTTCGGCCACTACAACCTGAAGGCCGGCAATGCGACGCTGGGCGGCGCGGCGATGGCCGAAGCCGCCGAAGCCAACCACCCAGGCCAGAACCCCGCGGTCTTCTCGAAGGAGTACTACTACTCGAAGGCCAAGCGCAGCGTCTCGCCGGAGCTCGGCAAGCGCACGATGGTCAATGCCTTCGGCGTGCGGCAAGGCGGAGCGTGGCGCTTCTTCGTGCAGTACCTGGAGTCGAAGGACGACGGCTACCAGATCCGCGGCGTGGAGGAACTCGTCGCGGGCGCGCGCTATATCGCGGCCGGCGTGTGAGCGAGGCGAGCGAACGATGATCGGAACGAGCATCGACCGGCTTCCGGGGCGCGCGCGCGGTGTCCGGATCGCGGCGCTGACGAGTCTCCTCGCGCTCGCGTCGTGTGCGCAGATCGGGGCCCAGGAGCCGATGGAGCTCGTCCTGCCGCCGCGCGCCGACAATGCGCCCAGCGGCTCCGCGTTGCTGCCGGCGCTCGTCGGCCTCCCGCTCGCCGACCGCGAGGAACTGCTCGCCCACGAGTTCGCGGCCGGCAACCTGCCGGCGTTCCTGCGCCGGCTCGTGCCCGTCACGACGCAGGCGACGATCGCGGGCCGCACGCATTCCGCGACGTTCTGGTGCACGCCCGACTACCTCGGCTTCGGAACCGACGCCGACTGGTTCCGCATGCCGATCACGCCGACCTTCGCGCAGCACTGCGCGGACGCGCTCGATTGCGTCCTGCCGACGCGGCGCATGGTCGATGCGATCTGGGCGCAGGCGGCGGTGAAGCTCGCGCCCTTCCCCTACAGCCCGAGCGTCCACGACATCCTCGCGGTCGAGCTCTTCCACCGGCACCATCTCCAGATCGAGTCGCAACGCGGCACGGCCTCGCGGTCGCTGCTCGTCGCCGGCATCAAGAAGGACCTCGTCGCCTCGGCCCTGATCGGGAGCTGGCCGGACCGGGTCGTCATCTATGGCTGGCACTACCAGAACGGCACGCCGATCCAGCCGCTCTCCAAGGTGCACACCTTCGGCCACGTCGACTACAGCCATGGCGCCCGGCTCGTCGCGCGGCGCGTGGTCGTCGACGGCGTCACCACGACGATCGACGCGGTGCTCGCCGATCCGAGCCTGCACGTGCTCCTGAGCGACGAGGGCCCCTTCGCGAGCTGGCGCTATCCCGCGCAGGCCGCCGAGTCCTTCCCGCTGCGCGAGCGCTTCCCCGCGAGCGGGCGGGAACTCGCCTCGTGGCGTGCGAAGTTCACGCAGCCGGTGCTCGTGGGAAGCCAGCCGGCGGCGCCGAGCGGCGATCCGCTGGTCCTGCGGATCATGGACCCCGCGGGCGGCACCGAGAGCCTGCGCATCGACCGAGGCCTCGTGCGCGACGTCGGCGTGCAGGCCGACCTGCTCTGCGAGTACCGTCCCGAGCTCGCGGGCAACGGCTTCGAGCGCCTCGGCATCTTCGTGCGCGATCGCGCGAACGGCGCGTTCGACGGCACGCTCAGCCAGGCCGGAGCCTGCTATGCGCTGACCTTCGACTCGCACGACGGCCGGGTGCGCTGCCTCCGCTGCGCCGGCGGCGTGCTCACCGACCTCTTGCCCTCACCGCGCTCCTTCCCGAGCACCGCGTGGCGACGCTTCCGCATCGAGGCGCGGGGCGATCGCCTCGCCTTCTTCCTCGACGGCGAACGGCTGCTCGACGCGACCGACGCCACGCACGCGCAGGGCGCCTTCGGCATCGGCTACCACGAGTACTTCGCCACCAATGCGCACCAGCGGGGCACCCGCGCCGACGCCTTCTTCGCCGACGTGCCCGGTGCCTTCAGCTTCGTGATGCGTCCTGGCCTCGGCAACGGCGGCCTCGAGCTGCGCCGCAGCCGCGGCATCCCCGGCGACCTCTACTTCACCGCGATCACCGTCGCGCCCGGCGCGTTTCCCAACGGCTGGTTCTTCGGTCTCGACCCCTCGCACGACGCCCTCGCGGCGTTCCTCGCGTCGGGGCACCCAGCCTTCCTCGGCGTGCTCGACGCCGACGGCTCGCACGGCTTCTCGACCTGGGGCCTGCCCCTGGGCATCCCGCTGCAGGGCGTGAGCGTCGAGCTCGATCCGAGCGCGCGGCTGCTGCTGCCGTCGCGGGTCGCGGCGATGACCACGCGGTGAACGGGGCCCGCGCGGTGCATGATGCGCCCATGGACGAACTCGAGCGCCAGAAGTACCCCATCGGCCGTTTCGCGATGCCATCGAGCGTCGATGCGGCTTTGCGCCGAACCTGGATCGACGGCATCGCCGCCCAGCCGACCGCGTTCCGCAATGCCGTCGCCGGCCTGAGCGACGCCCAGCTCGACACCCCGTACCGCGACGGTGGCTGGACGCTGCGCCAGGTCGCGCACCATCTGCCCGACAGCCACCTGCACGCGTACTGCCGCACCAAGTACGCGCTCACCGAGGATCACCCGACGGTGAAGCCCTACGACGAGGCCGCGTGGTCGAAGCTGCCCGATGCCCTGCTGCCCGTCGCGCCGTCACTCGCCATCTTCGAGCACGTGACGACGCGCTGGCTCGTCGTGCTCCGCGCGATGCGCGAGGCCGAGTTCGCGCGGACCTGGTTCCACCCCGAGCAGGGCAAGACCTTCACGCTCGATCGCCTGCTCGGTCTCTACGACTGGCACGGGCGCCATCACCTCGCGCACATCACGGCGCTGCGGCAGCGCCGCGGCTGGTGAGGACGGCCCGTGCGCCGCGCTCTCACTGGCCGAAGATCGTGACGAGGCCGTAGCGCCGGTCCACGCTGCCGCTCGTCGCCGTCTCGTTGCCGAGGCCGCCGCCGAAGGGCGCGTGGTAGATGCGCGAGAGGTTGCGGATCGAATCGGCGGGCAACGCGATGCTGCTCGCGTCCGAGAGGCCGACGCCGTTGGGCAGGCCGCCGTCGATCCAGGCGAACTGCGAGAGCAGGTCGACCGTCGGCATGTCGTAGAGGCTGCCGAGCGTGAAGCTGCTGTCCCACTGACCCGCGCCATCGGTGACGCTCTGCAGACTCGCGACGGGGAAGAACTCGAGGCCGCTGCAGAAGCCGGGGAGCGGGACCGGCGTCGCGCCGAAGCCCATGAGCTGTACGGCGGGCGCCGAGGAGGCCGCACGGTCGAGCCGGTTGCGCCAGGCGCCCGTCGCCATCGACAGCGACTTCAGACCGATCGTCGCGGCGCTGCTCTGACCGGTCGCGATGCAACCCGTGCCGAGGTTCGGGGCCACGATCGAGTTCAGCCGGCCGACCGCGTCCATCGCGAGGTTCGCGGTCGTGCTCGCGTTCGTGAAGCGGAGCTCCCAGCAGAGGTTGCCCGTCGCGATCGCGTAGGGGAACGGCGTCTGGACGGGGAAGGACCAGCCGAGGGGGTTCGGCGCGCCGACGTTGGTCAGCGTCGGGAGGTTGAGCGTCGTGTAGGGCAGCACGATCTGCGGGCTCGGGCCGAGGTTGGTCGCGAAGCTCGAGCTGGCGGCGGTCGCGTTGACGCTCGTGACGCCCAGCGTGATCTGCACGTCCATCGTGCGGCCGGGCGCCGCCGAGCTGGTGTTGTCCTTGCGGAAGTTGAGCGAGTTGATCACCGCGAAGGTGGTGCCGAAGACGTTGGCGAGATCGCTCGCGTCGTGGATCTGCTGGTAGCTCGCCGACGCGGTCCACCAGGGGATCGTGTTGTTGTCACGCCCCTCGACGGTGGCGAAGCCGAAAGGTGCGGTGTGGAAGCTCTGCGCGGAGAGACCCGCGGAGGCGAGGGTGACACACAGAAGGGAGAGGCAGCGCGTGTTCATGGTCGGACTGCGGGATCGAGACGAAGGGACCGGGACGCGAGGATCGGGGCGACGATGCCGGGGCGACGTGCCTCCGCCTCCACGTCGGCAGCGTATCGATGCCCGCGCCGGGACCGCACCCGCACTTGCACAGCGTGCGTACCGTCCGTGGCCCGCGCGGTACGCACGCGCGGCCAGGACCGAGGCCCGCGCTGCTCGCGGGCTCCGGTCCTGGCCGCGTCGTGCTGCGACGTCACCCGCCGCAGCTCGTCTGGCCGTCCGACTCAGCTCACTGGCCGAAGATCGTGACGAGGCCGTAGCGCGAGGAGCCGCCCGTCGCCGTCAGGCCGAGCTCGTTGCCGGCCGCGCCGCCGCTCGGCGAGAGGTAGACGCGGCAGACGCTGCGGAGCGAGTCGAGCGGGATGCCGAGGTTCGTCGCGTTCGAGAGGCCGACGTTGTTCGGCAGCGCGCTGTCGATCCACGCGAACTGCGCCTGGATTTCGACGCTGGGCGCATCCAGCAGCGAGCCGAAGGTCAAAGCACTGGTCCACTGGCCGGTCGCGCTCGCCACACCCGTAACGCTCGCGATGGGCAGGAACTGGAGATCGGTGCAGAAGCCGGGGAGCGGGAAGGGACCCGTGACCGGGCCGAGTCCGATGAGCTGCACGGCGGGCGCATTCGCCTCCGCGCGGTCGAGACGGTTGCTCCAGGCCCCGGTGCTCATCGAGAGCGACTTCGTTCCGATCGCCGCCGCACTCGTCTGGCCGGTCGCGATGCAACCGGTGCCGAGGTTCGGATACACGACGGAGTTGGCGCGCGAGACCGCGTCCATCGCCGTCGTGCCCGAGGCGCCGTTCTTCAGCCGGAACTCCCAGCAGAGGTTGCCCGCCGCGGAGATGTAGGTGAAGGGCGTGGCGAAGGGGATCTGCCAGCCCATCGGGTTCGGCAGGCTCGAGTTGGTGAGCGCCGGGAGGTTGAGCGGCGTGTAGGGCAGCACCACCTGCGGCGTCGCGCCGATGTTCGTGGCGAAGGTCGTGCTGTACGCCAGCGGCGACACCGAGGTCATGCCCATCGAGATCTCGAGCTCGAAGGCCTTCGCGGGCGTGCCGCTCGACAGCGACCCGTCCTTGCGGAAGTTGATCGAGTTGATGACCGCGACGGGGCCGCCGAAGACCGTGTTCAGGTCGGCGGCGTCGTGGATCTGCTGGTAGGTCGCGGAGACCGACCAGAACGGGATCGTGTTGTTGGTGTTGCCCTCGACCACGTCGTGGCCCGAGGGCGCCCAGTGATAGGTCTGCGCGGAGAGCCCGGCGCAGAGAATCGTGGCGGGAAGGAGAGCGGAGAGCGCGATGCGATTGACCATGGCGGTTGAGAGAGAGGCACCTTGATGGAAGGTGTCCAGGGGCACGGCGAGGAGCTCGCGAGAGCACGCGAGACCGCGAGAGACTAACTCCCCGCGATTTCGTTGCGAGTCCCCCCGACCCGGGCCCGCGACACGGTGGAACGTGTGAACCCGGCCGAAACCGCTCGGGCGACCGCGGGGTTCCAGGCCGGTCCCCTCGCCGCTCGAGCTCGTTCCGCCCGCCATGTCGAAGGCCCCTCGCTCACTCGCCTCTGCGGCGTTGCTCGCCGTAGCCCTCAGCGCCGCGCTCCCGGCGCAATCGCCGCCCTACGTCCAATTCGAGTCGCCCCAGACGAATCCGCTGCGGCTCTCTGCCGACGGTCGCACGCTGTTCGCCGTCGACACGGCGGCATCGACGCTGTCGGTCTTCGACCTGGCCGACCCGGCGCTGCCCCTGCTCGTGCAGCAGATCCACGTCGGCCTCGAGCCCGTTTCGGTCATGCCCCGGAGCAGCGACGAGGTCTGGGTCGTGAACCACGTCTCCGACAGCGTGAGCATCGTCTCGCTCGCGCTCGGCACCGTGGTCGCGACGCTCGCGGTCCAGGACGAGCCCTGCGATGTGGTCTTCGCCGGCTCGCCCCAACAGGCCTTCGTCTCGGCGGCGCGCTCGAACGCGGTGAAGGTCTTCGATCCAACGACGCGCCGGCTCGTGGCGACGATCGCACTCGCGGGTGAGCATCCCCGGGCCCTGGCGACCAGCGCCGACGGCAGCCGCGTCTTCGTCGCCTTTGCGCTCTCGGGCAATCGCACGACCGGCCTGCCGCGCGGCGCCGCGCCCTCGCAGGGTCCACCGACCAATCCCGCCTTGCCGCCGGCGCCGCAGACGAGCCGCATCGTCGATGCGACCGATCCGGCCTGGGCCCCCGCGGTCGTCCGCTGGACGGTCCTCGACCACGACGTCGCGGAGCTCGATGCGCAGAGCCTCGCCGTGCGGCGCTACTTCGACCGCGTGGGCACGGTGAACCTCGGTCTCGCGGTCCAGCCCGGCACGGGCGATCTCTTCGTCGCCAATACGGATGCGCGCAACCTGGTCCGCTTCGAGCCGAACCTGCGCGGCCACGTGGTCGACAATCGCGTCACGCGCATCACGACGGGTGCGACGCCCGGCGTCAGCCCCTTCGACCTCAATCCCGGACTCGATTACGGCACGCTGCCGAACCCCGCGGCGCTGGCGACCGCGCTCGCCCAACCGACGGGCCTCGCCTTCGAGCCCTCCGGTGCGTCGCTCTGGGTCGCCGCCTTCGGCACGGATCGCGTCGCGAAGCTCGCGCCCGACGGGACCGTGCTGGCACGCGTCGAGGTGGGCCAGGCGGCCGGAGCCCAGGTGGCCCCCCGCACGAAGCGCGGTCCGCGCGGGCTCGCCATGCACCCGACGCAGCCGCGGCTCTACGTGCAGAACCGCATCTCGAACACGCTCAGCGTGATCGACACCGCGACGGCCCGCGTGCTCCGCGAGCTCCCCGTGGGCACGCTCGACCCGACGCCGACCGAGGTCCGCGAAGGCCGCGGCTTCCTCTACGACGCGAAGCTCTCCGGCAATGGCACGGTGTCCTGTGCCTCATGCCACGTCGACGGCGAGGAGGACCATCTCGCCTGGGATCTCGGCGATCCCGCCGGTGCGATGCAACGCATCTCGGACCCCTCGAGCACGCGGACCTTCGACGTGCACCCGATGAAGGGCCCGATGACGACGCAGACGATGAAGGGGCTGGACGGCGTCGGTCCCTTCCATTGGCGCGGCGACCGTGCCGATCTCGGCGCCTTCAACGCGGCGTTCGCTTCGCTGATGGGCGGCACGCCGATCTCCGCCGCGGACCTGGCGAGCTTCGACGCCTTCGTGCGCTCGATGCACCTGCAGCCGAACCCGTACCTGCAGCTCGACCGCAGCGTGCCGGCCACGGTCTTGGGCGGCGACCCCGTGCTCGGGCGCGCGCAGTTCCAGCAGAGTCCGAGCCCGGGCGGCGGTCCCAATGCGTGCAGTTCGTGCCACTCGCTGCCCGAACAGTTCGTCGCACGCATCCGCATCCAGAGCCCCGGCGACCAGGCGATGAAGGTCCCCTTCATGCGCAGCTACTACAAGAAGCACGCGTTCTCGAACCGGCTCGGCGCGCAGAACCTGCTCGGCTTCGGGCTCGAGCACGACGGCACGATCGTGGCGGCCAATGCGCCCGGCGGGACCGTGGGCCCCATCACGGCCTTCTTCCTCGCGTTCGACACGGGCACCGCGCCGGCGGTCGGCGCGCAGCGCACGCTGCACGGTGGCAATGCGTCCGATCCGACGCTCGCCGGCGAGCTCGCGACGCTGCAGACGCGCGCGGCACTCGGCGATGCCGACCTCATCGGCCACGGGACGATCCTCGGCGTGCGGCGCGGGCTGCTCTTCGACCCTGCGCTCGCGGCCTTCCGCGTCGATGCGTCGGGCGTGGGCCCGTTCACCGCGACCGAGCTGCGCAATCTCGCGGCGGCCGGCCAGGCGACGATCAGCCTGCTCGGGGTGCCGCCGGGTCTCGGTCGCCGCTTCGGCCTCGACCGCGACGCCGACGGCGTGCTCGACGGCGACGCGACCCGCCCCGGATTCTCCGCCGCGGGCAGCGGCTGCGCGGGCAGCGGTGCTCAGGTCCCCGTCCTCGTCGGGCTGGGTTCGGCCACGGCCGGTGCCGCCTTTGCCTTCGACCTGAGCGGCGGACTCGGCGCGGCGCCGGCGATCCTCGGCGTCGGACTCGGCGAGGGCACGGCGCCGATCTCGCCGCATTGTTCGCTGCGGATCCTGCCGCTCCTCCCCGAAGCCCTGATCTTCCCCGTGTTGGGCGGCAGCGGCCCCGGCAACGGCACGACGCGGCTCGGCGGACTCCTGCCCGCGTCGCTGCAGCCGATGGATCTCTGGTTCCAGGCGCTGGTGCTCGACCAGGGCGCGCCGGATGGCTTCGCATTGTCCAATGCGCTCCGCGCCGCGTTCGAGTGATCCGCGCGCACGGACCGAAGCCCGATGGATGCACGCGAACCGCTCGACGAAGACCAGCGCATCATGCTCGACGTGCGCGCCGAGCGTCCCGGTGCGTTCGAGCGGCTCGTCGCGGTCCATGCCGAGGCCGTGCTGAACTTCTGCTACCGGCAGACGGGCCTTCGCGACGTCGCCGAGGACCTGACGCAGGAGGTCTTCCTGCGCGTCTTCCGCGCGCGGCATCGCTATGAGCCGAGCGCGCGCCTGCGCACCTGGCTGCTCACCATCGCGACCAACCTCGTGCTCAATCGGCGGCGCGGCGACGCGCGACGCCGGACGCAACCCTTCGCGGCCGACGACCACGCCGAGGGCGGCATCGCGCGCCTCGCGGACCACCGCTCCCCGGCCGCACACTCCGCGCTCGAACGCGTCGAGCTCGCCGAGCGGGTGCGGGCCGCGGTCGCCGCGCTGCCCGACACGCAACGCCTCGCCGTCGACCTGCTGCGCTTCGCGGAGCTCTCGTACGAGGAGATCGCGGCCGTGCTCGGCACGAGCGTGCCGGCGACGAAGAGCCTGCTGCACCGCGCGAAGCAGAACCTGCGCGAGCGACTCGCCCGCGACGTGAAGGACTACCTCGCGGAGTCCGCGCCGATCCCGGCCGCGGCCCCGCCCGACGATGGAGACGAAGACCGTCATGCAACCCGACGCACCGGAACCTGAGCCCGACGCGGACACCCAGGGTGCGTTCGACGCCGTCGACGCGCTCCTGCTCGCCCACCCGCGCGTCACCCCGCGCGTCGGCTTCGCCGCGCAGGTGGCGAGCGCGGCGCTCCTCGAACAGCGCCTGCGCCGCAGCTACGCGCGTCGTGCCGCGGCCGCGGCGCTGCTGGTCGTGCTGGGCTGTGCTGCGGCGATCGCGTGGTTCGCGCGCGCGCGCGGCACGGCGGAGCCCGCCGCGACCGCGACCCTCGAACTGCCCGACGGCATCACGCCGGCACCGCTGCTCGAATCCGACCACGAGCTCGATCGCGCGTGGCGCGAGATCCGCTTCATCGAAGCCGCGTGGGGTTACTGACGATGGCGCTCCCGACTCCGCTCCGCATCGCCGTCGCGATCCTCGTCGCCGTCCTCGCGGGCACCGCGGCGCCGCGAGCTCAGGACCCGCGGAGCGACGACGCCGCGACCGACCCGCACGCCTGGGAGCGCGAGGCGCTCGCCCGCGAGTGGCAGGCGATCGTCGAGGGCATGGCATCAGGCCAGCGCCGCGCATTCGAGACGCTCGGCACCGCGGAGCGCGCGCGCGAGGTCCGTCGCCTCCTCGACGAGCAGCGCGCGCGGGAGGACGCCGCGTTCCTCGACGGGCTCCCCGACGAGCTGCGCGACGCCTACGCCGCGACGCCGCGCGAGGAGCAGCCCGCGCGACTCCTCCAGCTCAAGGTCGGGCAGAAGCTCGAGCGGACGCTGCTCGACGCCGAGGCGCTCGGCGTCGTCGATGCCGCGCAGGCCGCCGCGGCGCGCGCGCTCGGGTCCCCCGCCCACCAGGCGCAACGCATCCTCGAGCTGCAGAAGGCGCTCTTCCTGGCGGCGAACGAAGCCCTCTTCGCGCGTCTGCCGGCTTCGACGCGCGCGGAGGTCATGGCCTTGCCGCCGCGCGCGTTCTTCCGCCACGGCGTCGTCGCCGGAGTCCGCCTGCGCGCGCGGTTCTCGGCGCAGGGCTTCCACGCGCTCCGCAACGCCGGCCCTGCCGCGATCGACGCGTTCCTCGGCTCGCTCGCCGCCGGCACGCTCAGCCTCGAGCAGCGCGGTCTCCTGAGCACGGCCGCGCTCGAGTCCGCGACCAGCACCGACGCGGCGACTCGCCGCCGCTTCGCCGAGGAACTGCGCAGCGGCTTCTTCCGCGAACTGCCGCCGCGCGGCGCGCGCGCGCCGGTCGGCCCGACGGAGTCCGGCTCCCGTCTGCCGCCCGAGCAGTTCGCCCGCCTCACGCGCGAGGAGCAGGCGGAGTACCTGCGCATGCCACCCGCCGCGCAGCGCAACTTCGTGCGCCGTCGCTTCCCCGAGCTCGAGTTCGCCGCCGCGGGCGGCAACGCGCGGATGCACCTCTCGACGCGCGAGTTCCTCGACGGCTTCGCGAAGCTCGACGAGGCCGAGCGCGCGGCGCTCCTCGACGAGCCACTGCAGCGCGCCGTGGCCGGCGTGGTGCGCGAACGCCAGGGCGAGGACGCCGGAGACTCGGCGACGCCGCGGCCGCTCGACGTCGACGCCGTGCTCCAACGGCTCGGTCCCATCGAGCGCGCGCAGTTCGAACGCCTGCCGGAGCGCGCGCGGCGCGCGTGGCTGAGGTCCCGCTTCCCCGACGGGCTCCCGCCGCAGCGGCGTTGAGCGGGGCGCGGGCCACCTCGCCACCCCTCGCTATCATCCCGCCGCCCATGGACGAGACGGGTCCGGTCACCACGCTGCTGCAGGCCGTCGGACGTCGCGAACCGGACGCCGAGGCACGGCTGCTCGAGCTCGTCTACCGGCACCTGCACCGCCTCGCGGGCTCGCTGCTCGCCGACGAGTCCGCGGCCTGCACGGTCCAGGCGACGATGCTCGTGCACGATGCCTGGCTCGGGTTGATGGGCAACTCGGCCGCCCACGCGAGCTTCGCGGACCGCGAGCACTTCTTCCGCGCCGCGGCGCGCGCGATGCGGAACCTGCTGGTCGACCATGCGCGGCGCCGCCGCGCCGTGCGGCGCGGTGGCGAGGCCCTGCGCGTCACGCTCGCCGACCTGCCCCTGGCGGAGACCCAGGGCGACGCGCTGCGCATCCTCGAACTCCACGAGGCACTCGAGGAGCTGCAGCAGCGCAACCCCGGGCTCGCGCGGCTCGTCGAGCTGCGCTACTTCGCGGGCCTCGACCTCGACACGCTCGCCGTCACCCTCGGCCGCTCCGTCGCGACCGTGAAGCGCGAGTGGACCTACGCGCGCGCGTGGCTGCACGAGCGCCTGGACCGCGGGGCATGAGCGCTCCCGACGACGAGATGACGGTGTTCCTCGCGGCGCTCGAGCTCGACGGCGAGGCGCGCGTCCGCCACCTCGCCGCGCTCGCGGATCCCACGCTACGCGCGCGCATCGCCGCGCTGCTCGAAGCGCACGAGCGCGCCGGTGGGCGCGACCCGCTGCTCGCGCCGGGCCGCGCGGTGGAACCCGGCACGGTGATCGACGGCTTCCGCATCGTGCGCGGCATCGGCCGCGGCGGCATGGGCCTCGTCTACGAGGCGGAGCAGCTCCGCGAGAAACGCCGCGTCGCGATCAAGACCCTGCCGCCCGGACTCGCCGGTCCGCTGCAGGCCCGTCGGCTCGAGCAGGAGGCGCGCCTGCTCGCGCGGCTCACGCATCCGGGCATCGCGCAGGTCCACGGCAGCGGCCACGCCGACGCCTTCGGCGGTGCGCCCTATCTCGTGCTCGAGTTCGTCGACGGCGTCCCGCTGGACCGCCACGCGCGCGACGCGGCGCTCGACGTGAGCGCCCGCGTGCGGCTGCTCGCCGCGATCGCGGAGGCCGTGGCGCACGCCCATGCGCGCGGTGTGATCCACCGCGACCTGAAGCCGGGCAACGTGCTCGTCGACCGCGAGGGCCGGCCGAAGGTGCTCGACTTCGGCATCGCACGCCTCGCCGACGAGGCGCGCGCCGCCGCCGATTCGCTGCTGCTGACCGAGTCGGGAGCGGTGCTCGGCACGCTGCCCTACATGGCGCCCGAGCAGTTCCTCCTCGAGCGCGACGCGATCGACGTCCGCGTCGACGTGTACGCACTCGGGGTGATCGCGTACGAACTGCTCAGCGGCGTGCTCCCTCACGACCTGCGGCAGCTCCCGCTCGCCGCGGCGGCGCGCTGCGTCGCGGAGACGGAGCCGGTGCCGCTCGGGGCGCGCGTGCGCGCGTTGCGCGGCGACCTCGAGCTCGTCGTCGGCAAGGCGCTCGCGAAGGAGCGGGACCGGCGCTACCAGAGCGCCGCCGAGTTCGCGGAGGACCTGCGGCGCTTCCTCGCGGCGGAGCCGGTGACCGCGCACGCGGCGAGCGGCGCCTATCACCTGCGCAAGCTCGTGTCCCGGCACCGCGGGATCGCCGCGGCCCTGCTGTCGACCTTCGTCGCGCTCGCGGTCGGACTCTGGCAGACGGATCGCGCCCGCTCGGACGCGGTCGCCGCGGGTGCCCGCGAGGCCCTGCGCGCCCGCGCCGCGGCGGAGCTCAGCGTGATCCTCGCGGGCATCGTCGATCGCGCGACGCCGCAGGTGCACGGCGGGGCGCCGGCCTCGATCACCGAGGTGGTCGACGGACTCGCCGAGCAGTTCGCGCGGCCCGCGGCGCGCGAGCAGCGCGAGCCGTGGGTCACGGCGCGCGTGCAGCTCTTCCTCGCCTCGGCGCGGCCTCGGTCCGGCCGCAGCGACGACGCCGCGGAGCACCTCGCTGCCGCGCGCACGGCCTTCGCGGCGAGCGCCCTGACCACGACGGGCGACGAGGTGCAGCTCGCCGTCGCCGCGGCGCGGCTCGCGATGGTCGAGGACCGGGCCGTCGAGGCGGAGCGGGAACTCCGCCGGGCACGGGACCGCGCGCTCGCGGACCCGGCTCTCGCCGACGACGCGCTCGTCGCGACCCTCGAGCTCGTGAACAACCTCGCCGCGCAGAGCGCTCGCCTCGGCGAGGCCGAGGCACTCGCACGGGAAGCGGTCGATGTCGCACTCCGGTCCGCCGGCGACGACAGCGCGCTGCTCGCGTCGGCCAGACATGCGCTCGCGCTCGTGCTCGTGCGGCGCCAGCGCCTGCCCGAGGCCATCGCGCTGCACGAGGACGTCGTCCGCATCCGCAGCCTCCGCGAGCCCGACTCGCTCGCGCTCGCGACGGCGCTGCAGAACCTCGCGCACGCGCGCCAGCTCGCGGACGACCACGCGGCGGCGCTCGACGCCGGGCAGCGCGCGCTCGCGATCCAGCGCCGCGTGCACGGTGCGAACCGCCACCGCGACCTCGGCTTCAGCCTGGACGTCGTCGGCTCGTTGCTCCGCAGCCTCGGCCGCCTCGAGGAGGCCCTGCCGTGCTTCGCCGAAGCCGAGCTCCACTTCGCGGCGAGCGGCGGCCCGATGCACCACGACGTGGCGGTGTGCCTCACCGAATGGGGCATCACGCTCGAGCAGCTCGGCCGCGCGGGCGAAGCGGTGCCTCTGCTCGCGCGCGCGCGGGCGATCCACGAGCAGTCCAACGACGCGTCGGCGGCCTTCGCCGCGACGCTCGAGGCGCTCGCCACGTCGCGCGCCTCGAGCGGGGAACCCGAGGCCGCGATCGAGCTCGCGCGCCGCGCCCTCGCGATGCGCCGGCAGGTGCACGGCGACGGCCACGCCCTCGTGGCGCGAGCCCTCGAGGCGCTCGGCCTCACGCTGCTGCTCGCCGAACGCAACGCGGACTGCGAGGCCGTCGGCCGCGAGCTCCTCGCGCTCCGGCTCGCGACGAGCGGCGAGGAGCACTGGCAGAGCTGGACGCACGCGAGCCTGATCTGGATCCCGCTCGCGCGCCGCGGCGCCTATGACGAGGCGATCGCGCTCAGCGAGCGCGCGCTCGCCGCACTCGAACGCCACGGGGAGAGCGCCCACACGTGGATCCGCCACACGCTCGAGGCGAAGCGCGACCTCGAGACCCTCGCCGGCCGTCACGACGCCGCGCGCGCGAGCGCGGCGCGCCTCGCGGCGCTCACGCGCCGATCGTGAGCGCGAGCGCGTTGCTGACGACCATCGGCAGCGGGACCGGCAGGGCGGGATCGAGCGCGTAGCCCTGCAGGAAGAGGGCAGCACCCGCCAGCGAGGCCAGCGACGGGATCGACAGCGAGTGCCGCGCGATGCCACCGTGCGTCACGCCCTCCACGATGTCGACGCTCACCAGGGCCGCGCAGCCCGCGCCGAAGCCGAAGGGCTGCAGCGCGAGCGGGAGCGGCAGGCCGTTCCAGGTCGTGTTCGAGAAGCCGATCGCGAAGAGCGCCGTGCCGGGCACGAGCGGCTCGAGGCGCGACTCGAAGCGGCGCCCCGCGATCGGCCGGCCGAGCGCCGTGAGCCGTGGCGTGCCGACGCTGCCCGGACAGGACGTGCCGAAGGCCAGCACCGTCGCGAGGCGCACGGCACCCGAGCAGCCGTTCACCAGCACCTTGCTCGAGCCGGAGTGGTCACCGCTGACGATCTCCGGATCGAGGTCGCCGTCGAGGTCGGCGACGACGAGGCTGCGGCCCTGGAACGCGAGGTCGTGGTTCGACGGGGAGCCGAAGACGCCCGTGCCGTCGTTGCGCAGGGTCACGACGCGGTGCGTGCCGGACGCGACGTTGGCACCGGTATCGGCGACCACGAGATCGAGATCACCGTCGAGATCGATGTCGGCGAGCTCGACCTGGTCCGCGGCCACGGTGCCGGCGATCGGGAGGTTCTGGAAGCTCGCGCTCGAGAACAGACCGTTGGCGTTCCGGATGACGATCACGTTGTTCGTCACCCGATGCACGACCACGGCATCGAGGTCGCCGTCGCGGTCGATGTCCCCCATGGCGAAGCGGCGCGGATCGTCGCCACCGCGGGTGAGCAGGTTGAAACCGACCGCGGTCTGGAAGACGCCCGTCCCATCGTTGCGACGGAACGCGAAGAAGTCCGAGGACGAGAGCGTCGCGACGAGGTCGAGGTCCGAATCGCCATCGATGTCGGCGAGGCTCAGGTCGGCGGGTGCGCTGCTGAAGGTGACACTCGTCGGCGGCAGGAACGGCCCCGCGCCGTCGTTGCGCAGGAGCTGGCAGTTGGCGCTGCCGAAGGTCCCGCTGCCGACGACCGCGTCGAGATCGCGGTCGCCGTCGACATCGCCGAGCGCGACGAGCTTGCCGAGCAGACCGATGTCCACGACCTGGACCGGCGCGAAGCTTCGGCCACCGAGGTTGCGGATCACCTGCAGCTCGGTCAGCCCGAGCGCGACGAGGTCGAGGTCGCCGTCGCCATCGAGGTCACCCGCCGCGAGGTCCTGGAAGGCCGTGGCCACGGGCACGATCAGCGGCGCCGAGAAGTTCGCGGCTCCCGTCGCGAAGCGGATCACGGTGTCGCCCGCTGCCCACGCGAGGTCGTTGAAGCCGTCGCCATCGAGGTCGGTCGCGACCACGCCACTCGCCATGTCCGGCACGTCGGCGGCGCCGAGCCGATCGAAGAAGCTGCCGACCGGCGTGTTCGCCGCGCAGCAGACCTGACGCGTCGCCTCGAAGGGTGCCTGACCGACGAGCGAGGTCTGACCTTGGGCGAGCGTGATCTGGAGCTCGAGCTCGAAGCCGCCGAACGTGAAGCGGTCGAGATTGAAGGGCGAGACCGCGAGCTGCTGGCGCACGCCGATGCCGTTCGGTCCGGGGACGAGCGTGTAGATGCCGCGGATGTCGAGGTCGCCCGTGCCGAGCGTGGCGAGGTCGATCGTCTGGTTGAAGGCGAACGGCGGAGTGCCGCCGCTGAGGACGAGCGCCCCCAGGAAGCTCGCGCGCGCGTCGAGCTGATCGAGCAGCACCTGTCCGAGTCCCCCGGGCGTGATCGAGACGTTGCCGGTCGAGCCCTCGCAGTCCCCCATGCGGTAGCGGAAGCCGCGCAGGTCGATGCGCAGCCCGCGCAGGGTGAGCGTGGCGTCGGCCGCCGCCAGGTCGAAGGCCTCGACCCGCAGCGCCTGGATCTGCGTGGCGGCGATGTCCACCGGCTGGCTCGGTCGCTGCGAGAGCCGTGCGATGGTGCGCGCGGTGCCGGTGACGACCGTTGCCGAGCTGCTCTGGTCGATCGGGATGCCGAACGCGAGCAGTCGGAGCGTCACGTTGGCGTTGGCCTGGACGTTGAAGCTCCCGCCCGAGTGGAACGGGGACTGGGCGGCCAGGGAACCGGCCAGGGCGACGCAGAAGGCGAGGACTGCGAGAGATCTCATGGAACGGGGGATCGATCGGATCGGTGCGGGGGCCGGCCGCGACGCCCGCGCCTGCGGGGCGCCTCGGTCGGCAACCGAGGAGCGCGGGCCAGCGGCCGCACGGCTCACAAATCCCAAAGCGGCGGTCTCGGCCGCCCCGCTCCCCTCGCGGTTCCACGGCCCATGCCGATTTGGCCGCATCGGGAGCGCGCGGCAATGGGCGCCGCGGTCACGCGCCGCCAGGGCTCCATCCCCGACCCCAGGAGCGATCGACCGGATGCCGGCGCCTGCGGCCAACCGCTCGCTGGCGTGCACGAGTTCCCATTCCTAGGAGTCTGGGCCACGGGATGCCGCTCGCAGGCTGAAGGAATCACGACGCGGAGATTCCACTTCGGCGGCGCCCTGAGTAGAGGAGGTGCATGGCCCGGTTCCGCAAGTCTGAGAGTCCAGAC